>CAWIVY010000009.1:0-389982 GCA_963839615.1 uncultured Solirubrobacteraceae bacterium | reverse complement strand
TCGCGGTGATGGACGACGGCCGGCTCACCGACGGCCAGGGCCGCACCGTGGACTTCAAGAACACCGTGCTGATCATGACCTCGAACATCCCGGGCGGCCGCCAGGGCGCGGAGCTCACGTTCAAGCCGGAGTTCATCAACCGGCTCGACGACATCGTCGAGTTCGACTCGCTCACGCGCGAGCAGCTCGGGGAGATCGTCGACCTGCAGGTCGCGCTGCTGATCGGGCGCGTCTCCGAGCGCGGCATCACGGTCGAGCTCACGGACACCGCCCGCGTCCTGCTGGGCGACATGGGCTACGACCCGACCTACGGCGCCCGCCCGCTCAAGCGGGTGATCCAGAAGCACCTCGTCGATCGGCTCGCGCTCGGGCTGTTGCAGGGCGACTTCGTCGCCGGCGACCGCGTCCTCGTGGACGCGGTCGCCGGCGAGCTGACGTTCTCGCGCGCTCCTAGCTCGGTACCAGCCTGATCGTGATCCCCAGCCGGACGTAGACGATCGGCGTAACGGCCGGGTCGACGAACCGCTTCTTCTGGTCGAACTGCAGCGTCCACTTCCCCAGGCCCGGGTTCTTGATCGGGATCTGGCGGCGGCGAACGCGGAAGAAGCCGCAGTCGCGCGGCCGGCGCGCCATGCGCACGGTCTTGCGCACCTTGCCCTTGTGGATGTAGTGCGCGTAGATCGCCTTGTCCTCGGTGAAGCCGAGGCCCTTGAAGCGGATCCGCTGGGAGGGCCTGGCGGACGTGGGCTTGACCGTGACGCCGAGCGCGGTGCTCTTCGCGGTCGTCGAGACGGTGTTGGCGGGATTGCCGACCTCGGTCAGCGTGACGGTGAAGGTCTCCTTCCCCGACGCGACGAACGGCGCGGGCAGGAGGTTCGGGAGGGCGAGTCCTCCGGCCGCGTCGGTCTGCAGCCCGAGGCTGCCCTCGAGCGGCTGCCCGTCGATGGTCAGGTCGACCTTCGAGTTCGGGGTGAACCCCGCGGCGGTCACCTGGAAGCCCTCGCTCTGCGGTCCCTGGGCGGTGGCCGCGGTCACGTAGCAGGGCTTGAGCGGCTGGATCGTGGGTAGCGCCTGGGCCGCTGCCGGCGCGGCGAGAGCGATCAGCAGCGCGCCGCTGGCGGCGAGTATGCGTGGGGACATGGGGCGCACTGTAGCCCGCTATCGGGTAGAACGGGAAGCCGCTTATTCACCCCGTGTGAGAGGAGCCCGGTGCCGACCTACATCATGCTGTGCACACTGACCCCCGACGGCGTCCAGACGATCAAGAACAACCCTGCCCGGATCCGCGAGGTCAATCGCGAGGTCGAGCAGCTCGGCGCGACGGTCAAGGCGCAGTGGGCGACGCTTGGCCACTTCGACTTCATCAGCGTCGTCGAGGCGCCCGACGAGAAGACGATGGCGCGCGTCTCGCTCGAGCTCGGCTCCCGCGGCACCGCGCGCTACGAGTCGCTCCCCGCGATCCCGATCGACGACTTCATCGGCTCGGTTTGAGGATCCTGCCCGCGTGAGGGTCCTTGTCGTCGGGTCCGGCGGGCGCGAGCACGCGCTCGTGCGCGCCCTGCTGCGCTCGCCACAGTCGCCCGAGGTCCTCTGCGCGCCCGGCAATGCGGGGATCCGTCGCGACGCGCGGCCGCTCGACGCGCCCGCCGATGATCCGGCGGCGCTCGCCGGCGCCGCCCGCCAGGCCGGCGTCGACCTCGTCGTCGTCGGTCCGGAGGTGCCGCTGGTGGCCGGGCTCGCCGATTCGCTCGCCGCCGCCGGCGTGCGCTGCTTCGGGCCGCCGGCGGCCGCCGCGCGACTCGAGGGCTCGAAGGCGTTCGCGAAGGAGATCATGGAGGCGGCGGGCGTCCCGACCGCGGCGCACCGCGTCGTCGCGAGCGTCGACGAGGGCATGGCGGCGATCTCCGGCTACCCCGCCGTGATCAAGGCCGACGGGCTGGCCGCGGGCAAGGGCGTCGTGATCGCGGCGGACGAGGGCGAGGCGCGCGCCGCGCTGGAGGACATGCTCGTGGCGCGGCAGTTCGGCGACCAGCCCGTGGTGGTCGAGGAGTTCCTCGCCGGGGACGAGCTCTCGCTGCTGGCGCTGTGCGACGGCGAGCGCGCGGTCCCGCTCGCGCCGGCGCGCGACTACAAGCGGATCGGCGACGGCGACGCCGGCCCGAACACCGGCGGCATGGGCTCGTTCTCCCCGGTCGCCGGCACCGACGAGCTCGTGCGCGACGTGATCGCGTCGGTCCACCAGCCGGTCGTGGAGGAGCTGGCGCGGCGCGGCACGCCGTTCCAGGGCGTCCTCTACGCCGGGCTCATGCTCGGCGACGGCGATCCCAAGGTGCTCGAGTTCAACGTGCGCTTCGGCGATCCCGAGACGCAGGTCGTCCTGCCCCGCCTGCGCTCCGACCTGCTGGCGCTGCTGCTCGCGGCGACCGAGCCCGGCGGCCTCGCGGGCGCCGAGCTCGACTGGGACCCCCGCGCCGCCGTCTGCGTGGTGCTCGCGTCGCGCGGATACCCCGCGGGCTCCTCGGAGGGCGACGTGATCCACGGGCTCGACGAGGTGCCGCCCGGCGCCGAGGTCTTCCACGCCGGCACCGCCGAGCGCGACGGCGACGTCGTGACGGCGGGCGGCCGCGTGCTCGGCGTGACGGCATTGGGCGAGGATCGCGCCGCCGCGCGTTCCGCCGCGTATGCTGCCGCCGACATGATCAGTTTCGACGGGGCGCAACTGCGCCGGGACATCGCGCGATGAACGAGGAGCGCGGCCACGCCACGCCCGCCGAGGGCGCTTCCGAGGCGGTCGCGGAGGCGGATCCGAGCGAGGCGTTCGCCGGCATGGAGGTCGACGCCCCGCAGGTCGGCATCGTGATGGGCTCCAAGAGCGACATGCCCGCGATGGAGGCGGCCGCGAAGGAGCTCGGCGAGCGCGGGATCGGGCACGAGGTCCGCGTGATGTCCGCCCACCGGGACCCGGACGTCGTCGCGGACTACGCGAAGAACGCGAAGCTGCGCGGGCTGCGCGTGATCATCGCCGGGGCGGGCCTCTCCGCCGCGCTCCCGGGCGTCGTCGCCGCCCACACGTCGCTGCCCGTGATCGGGGTCCCGCTGACCTCGGCGAAGTCGGTCGCCGGAGGGCTCGACGCGCTGCTCTCGATCGCCCAGATGCCGCCCGGCGTGCCGGTCGCGTGCGTGGGGGTCGACGCGGCGCGCAACGCGGCGGTGCTTGCCGCGCGCATCCTCGCAGCGTGATCGAGCGCTACACACGCCCCGAGATCGGCGCCGTGTGGACCGATGCGGCGCGCATGTCCGCCTGGCGCGACGTCGAGATCGCCGCCGCCGGCGCGCTCGACGGGCCCAGCGAGGCCGACCTGCAGGCGATTCGCACCGCGACGTTCACCGTCGATGCGGTCAAGGAGCGCGAGCAGGTCACCGACCACGACGTGGCCGCCTTCGTCGACGTGCTCGGCGCTTCGGCGGGCGAGGCGGGGCGCTGGATCCACTACGGCCTGACCTCCTCCGACGTGCTCGACACGGCGCTCGCGCTGCAGCTGCGCAGCGCCGGGGTCGTGATCGTGCCCGGCGCCCGCGCGGTCGCCGCGGCGCTGGCCAAGCGCGCACGCGAGCACGCCGACACGCTCTGCGTCGGCCGCACGCACGGGGTCCACGCCGAGCCGACCTCGTTCGGGCTCAAGCTGGCCGGCTTCGCGTTCGAGGCGCATCGCAATGCCGAGCGGCTCGAGCGCGCCTTCGACCAGGCGGCGACCGGGGCGATCTCGGGCGCGGTCGGCACCTACGCCACGCTCGGCCCGGACTACGAGCGACGCGTGCTCGACGGGCTCGGGCTCGCGGCCGAGCCGGTCTCCACCCAGGTCGTGCCGCGCGACCGCCATGCCGAGCTCGTGCAGGCGATCGCGCTCGCCGGGGCCGGGCTGGAGCGCTTCGGCACGGAGATCCGCCACCTCCAGCGCACGGAGGTCCGCGAGGTAGAGGAGCCGTTCCGCGAGGGCCAGAAGGGCTCGAGCGCGATGCCGCACAAGCGCAACCCGATCACGACCGAGCGCATCACCGGGCTGGCGCGCGTGCTGCGCGGCTACGCCCAGGCGGCGGTCGAGAACGTCGCGCTGTGGCACGAGCGCGACATCTCGCACTCCGGCGCCGAGCGCGTGATCCTGCCCGACGCGACGATCGCGCTCGACTACATGCAGCACCTGACGCTGCGCGTCGTCGACGGGATGACCGTGCACCGCGACCGTATGCTCGCCAACCTCGAGCTCACCTGCGGCGCGCTGTTCTCCCAGCGCGTGCTGCTCGCGCTGGTGGCGGGCGGGACGAGCCGCGACGACGCCTACCGGACGGTCCAGCGGCTGGCCCAGCAGGCATGGGACACCCAGACCCCGTTACGCTCGCTGCTCGAGGCCGAGCCCGGCGTGGAGCTCGATCTCGACGCGATCTTCGACTACGGCCACTACACGCGCCACGTGCCGGAGGTGCTGGCGCGCTTGGAGGAGATACCCGGCGATGCCTGACCTCTTGATCTACGGCGCTCCCGACTCGTCGCCCGATCTGTTCCATGCGATCCCGGCCGGGATCGTCGACCCGTTCCTCTACGCGGAGACTGGCGTGCGCCGGGCGGCGACCGTCAGCGTGCTCGACGCCGACAAGGTGCGCGCACTCGGGATCGACGTGATCGACCCGGCCGCCCTCGGCGCCGACCAGCTGCTCGCGAGCGGCCTGAGCCGGCACGAGGTCGACCTCGAGATCTCGCTGCGCGCGTGCCGCGAGCTGGGCCTGGAGCGGGCGATCGTGCCGCCCGAGTTCCCCCTCGGGGTCGCCGACCACCTGCGCGCGGGCGGCTTGCTGCTCGACGTCGACCCGGACGCGTTCGTACTGCGGCGGCGCGCGAAGACGGACGCCCAGCTCGCCGGCATCCGCCGCGCGCAGAAGGCGGCCGATGCCGCGATGGCCGTCGCGGCGGACCTGATCCACGAGTTGCGGCCGGGCCTCACCTCGGAGGAGATCCGCGCCGCGATGACCATCGCCTGCGACGAGCGCGGGTGCGACTTGCCGGGCGACGTCATCGTCGCCCACGGGCCCCAGTCGGCTGATGGGCACGAGTCCGGCTTCGGCACGCTGGAGGCGGGCGAGGCCGTCGTCGTCGACATCTGGCCCCGCGATCGCGAATCGCGCTGCTGGGCCGACATGACGCGCACGTTCGTCGCGGGCGGCGTGACGCCCGACGACGAGCTCGCCGAGTACTGGCGGCTCACGCGCGCGTCGCTCGAGCTCGTCTATCCCGAGGTGCGCGACGGCGCCGACGGCCAGGAGATCTTCCGCCGCTCCTGCGAGCCGTTCATCGAGGCCGGCAAGCCGACGCAGCTGACGAAGCAGGAGGGCGAGATCCTGCGCGACGGCTACTTCCACGGCCTCGGCCACGGCGTCGGGCTCGAGGTGCACGAGCGTCCCGGCCTCGGCCGCGCGCCCGACACGCTGCGCACGGGCGACGTGATCACGCTCGAGCCGGGCTGCTATCGCCGGGGCTACGGCGGCGTGCGGCTCGAGGACTTGGTCGTCGTCACCGGCGACGGGTGCGAGACGCTGACGGATTTCCCGTACGACCTGTGAAGTAGCCTGGAGAGGGTGACTCTCGAACTCACTCGCGAAGGGCAAGGTCCGCGAGATCTACGACCTCGGCGACGACCTGCTGATGGTCGCCTCGGACCGCATCTCCACCTACGACGTCGTCCACCCCACCGAGATCCCGGACAAGGGCAAGGTCCTCACCGGGCTCTCGGTGCTCTGGTTCGGACTGACCTCGGCGATCGTGCCGAACCACCACCTTTCCGCCACCGACGGGGTGCCGGACGAGCTGCGCGGCAGGGCGCTCCGCGTCAAGCGGCTGAAGATGCTGCCGGTGGAGTGCGTCGTGCGCGGCTACATCACCGGCTCGGGCTGGAAGGACTACCAGGCGACCGGCGCGGTGTCGGGGATCGAGCTGCCGCCGGGGCTGCAGGAGTCCCAGCAGCTGCCGGAGCCGATCTTCACGCCGTCGACGAAGGCGGACGAGGGCCACGACGAGGCGATCGACTTCGAGCAGGCGGCCGAGCTGGTCGGCTCGCGCGAGCTCGCCGAGCGGTTGCGCGACGTCTCGATCGCCGTCTACGAGTCCGTCGCCGCGCACGCGCGCGAGCGCGGGGTGATCCTCGCCGACACGAAGTTCGAGCTGGGCTTCGACAGCGCCGGCACGCTCACGCTGGGCGACGAGGTCTGCACGCCGGACTCCTCGCGCTTCTGGCCGGCCGACCAGTACGAGGTCGGCCGCGGGCAGCCGTCGTTCGACAAGCAGTACGTGCGCGACTGGGCCGCGGGCACGGGATGGGACAAGTCCCCGCCCGCCCCGCCGATCCCCGAGGACGTGGTGGCCGCGACGCGCGAGCGCTACGTGACCGCCTACGAGAAGCTGTCGGGGGAGCCGTTCTCGGCCTGGCTGGAGCGGACGTCTGCATGAGGGCGCGGGTCCTGATCCGGCCGAAGGCGGGGATCCTGGACCCGCAGGGCCAGGCGGTCGAGCGCGCCCTGCCCGCGCTCGGCTTCGACGGCGTGCGCAACGTGCACATCGGGCGGATGGTCGAGCTCGACGTGGAGGATCCGGCGCAGCTGCCGGCGATGTGCGAGCAGCTGCTCTCGAACCCGCTCGTCGAGGACTACGAGATCGTCGGATGAAGTTCGGCGTGATCCAGTTCCCCGGCTCGTGCGACGAGCGCGACGCGCTCGCCGCCGCCTCGCGCGTGGGCGACGCCGTCCTGCTCTGGCATCGCGACCACGACCTCCAGGGCGCCGACGCGGTGATCGTCCCCGGCGGCTTCTCCTACGGCGACTACCTGCGCGCCGGAGCGCTCGCGCGCTTCTCGCCGATCATGGTCGAGGTCGAGCGCTTCGCCCACCACGGCGGGCTCGTGCTCGGAATCTGCAACGGCTTCCAGGTGCTGTGCGAGGCGGGGCTGCTGCCCGGCGCGCTGCTGCCGAACACGTCGCTGCGCTTCGTCTGCCGCCAGGTCCTGCTCGACGTCGTCAACGCGGACACGAAGTGGACCGGCGCCTGCGCGGCGGGCGACCGGCTCTCGATCCCGGCGAAGCACCAGACCGGCCGCTACTGGGCGCCCGATCCCGTGCTCGACGAGCTCGAGGCCGAAGGCCAGGTGGTGCTCCGCTACGCGACCGGCAACGGCTTCAACGGGTCCGCGCGCGACATCGCGGGCGTGAGCAACAGCGCCGGCAACGTCGTCGGGCTGATGCCGCACCCCGAGCACGCCGTCGATCCGCTGACGGGCTCGGCCGACGGGCTCCGGCTGTTCGAGTCGGCCGTCCTGATCGCCGCATGACGCGCCACGCCGAGCTCGGGCTCACCGACCCGGAGTACGCGCGCATCGTCGAGCTGATGGGCCGCGAGCCGAACGAGGTCGAGCTCGCGATGTTCAGCCTGATGTGGTCCGAGCACTGCGGCTACAAGCACTCGCGCAAGCTGCTCAAGACGCTCCCGACCGAAGGGCCGCGCGTCGTGATGGGGCCGGGCGAGAACGCGGGCGCGGTCGACGTCGGCGGCGGGATCTCGTGCGCGTTCAAGGTCGAGTCGCACAACCACCCGAGCGCGGTCGAGCCGTTCCAGGGCGCCGCGACCGGCGTCGGCGGCATCCTGCGCGACGTCTTCGCCGTCGGCGCGCGCCCGATCGCGGTGCTCGACTCGCTGCGCTTCGGCGAGCCGGGCGAGTCCGCGCGCTCGCGCTACCTGCTCGAGGAGGCGGTCGCCGGCATCGGCCACTACGGCAACTCGATCGGCGTCGCGACCGTCGGCGGCGAGATCTACTTCGAGTCCGCCTACGAGCAGAACTGCCTCGTCAACGCGATGTGCCTCGGGCTGATCGAGACGCGAGAAGCTGATCCGCTCGGCCGCCGCCGGGGTGGGCAACGTCGTCGTGCTGTTCGGCGCGCGCACCGGCCGCGACGGGATCGGCGGCGCGTCGGTGCTCGCGTCGGCCGAGCTGGGCGACGCGGACGCCGCCAAGCGGCCGACGGTGCAGATCGGCGACCCGTTCGAGGAGGCCAAGCTGCTCGAGTGCTCGCTCGAGCTGCTCGACGGCGGGCTGCTCGTGGCGCTGCAGGACCTCGGCGCGGCCGGGCTGACCTCCTCCGCGGCGGAGATGGCGGCCAAGGGCGCGGTCGGGCTCGACCTCGACGTGGCGAAGGTGCCGCTGCGCGAGGCGGGCATGGAGCCGTTCGAGATCATGATCTCCGAGTCGCAGGAGCGGATGCTCTGCGTGGTCGAGCCCGAGCGGCTGCAATCCGTGCTCGACGTGTGCGCGAAGTGGGAGGTGCTGGCGACCGCGATCGGGGTCGTGACCGACTCCGGGCGGCTGCGGGTGCTGGCCGGCGAGGCCGTCGCCGGCGACCTCCCAGTGCCGGCGCTGGT
This sequence comes from uncultured Solirubrobacteraceae bacterium, assembly GCA_963839615.1. Classification (GTDB taxonomy): domain Bacteria; phylum Actinomycetota; class Thermoleophilia; order Solirubrobacterales; family Solirubrobacteraceae; genus DASQMT01. The sequence goes on along the minus strand of CAWIVY010000009.1, from coordinate 381,527 downwards.
CGACGAGTGCCCGGCGTACGACCTCGCGCCCGCCGCGCCCACGACTCCGCTCTACGGGTCGCCGCCGCGGGTCCTCGAGGACGCGGCGGACTCAGGCGCGACGCTGGTCGCGCTGCTCGGCTCGGCGAACATCGCGTCGCGCCGTGCCGTGTTCGAGCAGTACGACTGCATCGTCGGCTCGCGCACCGCGCGCCGCCCCGAGCAGGCGGACGCCGCCGTCCTGATGCTCGACGCCAACGGCAGCGAGCGCCGGCCCGCGCTGGCGGTCTCGATCGACGGCAACGGCCGCCGCGTCGCCTGCGACCCGTATCGCGGCGCGGTCGAGGCGGTGCTGGAGTGCTCGGCGAACCTGGCCTGCGTCGGCGCCGAGCCGCTCGGGCTGACGAACTGCCTGAACTTCGGCAACCCCGAGAAGCCGCACATCGCGTGGCAGCTGACGCGCGCGGTCGCCGGTCTCGGCGACGCCTGCCGCGCGCTCGGCGTACCCGTCGTCGGCGGCAACGTCTCGCTCTACAACGAGGGCGGCGGCGGCCCGATCCTGCCCACGCCTGTGGTCGGCATGGTCGGCGAACTGCCGGACGCCGCGCGCGCGGGCCGGCTCGGCTTCGCGCAGGCCGGCGACTCGGTCGCGCTGATCGCGGCGAGCGGATGGGCGCCCTCCCTGACCGGGTCAGAGCTGGCGAAGCTGCGCGGCGAGCCGCCCGAGGGCGAGCTCCCGGCCGCCGACCTCGGCGAGCTGCGCGCCGTGCACGCCGCGATCCGCCAGGGCGTCCGGTCGGGCGCGCTGCGCTCCGCGCACGACGTCGCCGAGGGCGGCCTCGCGGTCGCGCTGGCCGAGTGCTGCGTGGCCGCGGGCATCGGCGCCGAGGTCACGCTCGACCGCGCCGAGGACGCGCTCTTCGGCGAGGGCCCCGGCGCGTTCGTGGTCTCGGGCGCACATGAGGCGTTCGCCGCGTTCGGCGCGGCCGCGACCGTGATCGGCGTCGTCGGCGGCGACGAGCTGCGGATCTCGGACGCGCTCTCGGTGCCGGTGGACGAGCTCGCGGGCGTGCACGCCGGCGGGCTGGCGGAGCTGCTCCGCTAGCGCGAAGACGAAGACGAGGTCGAAGAAGAGCTCGAGCGGCTCGACCCGCTTCTCGATCTCGGACTAGGCGGTGAGCTCGGCGGCCATCTCGTCGAACACCGCGACGTAGGCGTCGATCGCCTCGTCCGTGTGCGTGACCGACAGCGTCCACTCCTCCTCGCGGCCCGGCGTCATGAAGATGCCGCGGTTCATGTTGAACAGCCAGGCGAGCTCGGAGAGGTCCTTGTCCTGGTTGGCCTTGAAGGTCTCGTAGTCGATCACCTTCGTGGTGGAGAAGGTGACGCAGCCCTTGCCGGCGATGCCGATCGCATAGCCGGGGAGGTTGTAGCGCTCGACGACGCCCTGGCAGCCCGCGAGGATGCGCTCGTTGAGGTGATCGAGGTGCGCGTACGCATCGGGCGTCATCACCTCGAGCAGGTTCGCGCGCACCGCCGCCATGCCGAGCGGATTGCCGTTGTAGGTGCCGACCTGGTAGACGCTGCCGTCCTCGACGACGGTGAAGACCTCCTCGGAGCCGCCGATCGCGCCGGTCGGCACGCCGCCGCCGAGCGCCTTGGCGAGCGTCACCATGTCGGGCTTCACGCCCCAGCGCTCGGTCGCGCCGCCCGGGGCGATCGTGAGGCCGGTCTTGACCTCGTCGAAGATCAGCACGACGCCGTAGCGCTGCGTGATCTCGCGCACCGCCTCGAGATAGCCGGGCTCGGGCAGCACGATGCCGAGGTTCATCATCGCCGCCTCCATGATCACGCAGGCGGGCTTGCGGCCCTCGGCGTCGAGCTTGGCGATGCGGCGCTCCATCGCGCCGGCGTCGTTGAACGGGACCGGGATCGTGAGGTCGACGACCGCCTGCGGGATGCCCGCGCCGTAGGCCAGCGACTGGAGGTTCTCGTGGTCGCCGATCTGGTCGTACTCGACGCCGATCGAGACCATCACGCCGTCGTGGTGGCCGTGGTAGGAGCCGAAGATCTTCATGATCGTCTCGCGGCCCGTGTAGGCGCGGGCGATCCGGATCGCGTCCATCGTCGACTCCGAGCCGGAGTTCGTGTAGCGCCAGCGCGGCAGGTCCCAGCGGCGGGCCAGCTCCTCGCCGACGACGACGGCGTCCTCGGTCGGCGCGGCGAAGTGGGTGCCGCGGCTGTAGCGCTCCTGCAGCGCCTTGCCGATCGCCGGATGCGCGTGGCCCTGGACCATCGCGCCGAAGCCGTTGTGGAAGTCCCACATCTCGTTGCCGTCGACGTCCCAGACCTTCGGGCCGACGCCGCGCTCGAGGTAGATCGGCCACGGCTCGCGCAGCTGGTAGGAGGACGCCACGCCCGCGCTCAGCACCTGGTTGGCGCGGCGGTACAGCTCACCCGACGCGCCCGTGCGGTCGTTGAGCCGGCGCTCCTCGCGCTCGATCAGGTCCTGGATGCGCTGACGGTCCAGCGTGATGGGGGTCGTGACGGCCATGGGTCGATCTCCTCGTACGTGTCCGCACGAGAGGGTAACGGCCGCGTGGGAGCCGGGACGGCGCGCCGTCCCGGCCCCGGTGCGCCTGAGCGGCGACTACTTCTTGACGACGAGCGTCTTCGTCGTCTGGCCCGCCCGGAGCACCGAGTTGCCCGGGAAGCGCACCTTCAGCCTGAGCCGCGTCGAGTTGCCGACCTTGCGCCGCTTGATGAAGATGGTCTTGCCGAAGCGGCACTTCCCGCGCTTGAGCTTCAGCCTGGCCTTGCGCCTGGCGATGGTCTTGGTCTTCTTCTTGATCGTGAGTCGCACCTTGCCCTTGCAGGCGGCGGACGTGCTCACGCCCGCGGGCGGCTTGATCGTGCCGCGCATCCGCACCCGCACGCGGTTGCCGATGATCACCGCCGTGGCCGAGTTGCCGGGGCCGCTGAACGAGAACGTCGGCCCCGGGCCCGATCCACCCCCGGGCAGCGGAGCCCCGACCGAGATCGACGCGGTCGCCGTCTCGGTGTTGCCGGCGTGGTCGGCGAACGTCACCGTGACGGTGTAGAAGCCCTGGCTCGGGAACGTGAACGTGGCGGGGTTCCCGCCCTGACTCGGGAGGCCCGCGACGCTCCACGCGTAGGACGCGGGGTTCAGCCCGGAACCGCCCTCGTCGGCGGCGTTGAGCGTGAACGCGACGGGCTGGCCCGCGTTCGCGGTCGCGGGACCGGCGATCATGCCGGTCGGCTTGACGATGTCGGGCGTGACGTTGGCGGTCGCGCTGATCACGAGCTTGCCGTTGATCCCGCCGACCGCCCCCTGCGTCGCGCTTGCGAGCCCGACGGACCGCCAGTCGTTCCCTTCGAGGGCGCCGTCGGCGCCGTTCCAGAAGAAGTCGCGGCCGTTGGTGGAGTGCAGGATGTACCCCGCGTTGCCCGCGGTCAGCACCGTGCCGCCGGCGAAGTCGACGTCGTAGCCCGGCCCTGCGCTGGGTAGCGGATGGGCGGACTCGTTGACGATGTTGAACCAGTCCGCGGTCTGGTAGGCGTCCTCGGTGTACTGCAGGGTCGAGTTGCCATAGGGCGCGCCGGAGACCGCCCACAGCCGGTTCGGGTTGCCCGGGTCGCCGGCGATGGTGCCGTCGGCGATGAAGCCGTTCGCGGATCCCGCCGGCTTCGTCTGGCCGGTGCTCGTCAGGTTGTTCGTGGAGAACACCACGTCGGCGCCCTGGCTCGTGGCGATGAAGAAGACGTCGGGATTCGGCGTGATGAACATGTCCGCGAAGCCGTCGCCCTGCTCGAGCCAGCAGTTGCTCTCGGCGGGCGGCGCGGCCGGCACCTTGCGATTCGCGTCCTTCCACGTGCCGATCGCGCCGACGGTTGCCGGGTTGCCGGTCTGCGAGGTGGCGATCCGGCGTTCGTCGCCGCCGATCCAGACGCGGCCGTTGCCGGCGAAGCGGACGAAGTGCACGTCCGTCAGGTAGACCTCGGTGCGGCACTTGTTGTTGCTGCCGTCGCCGACGATCGAGACGGGGATGTTGTTCGGGTTGGACGAGGCGAGGCCCGGGAGGACCGGGTTCACGCTCGCCCAGCTGCCGTTGCTGCCGGCGGTGGTCGACCGGAGCACGACGCCTCCGTCTCCGACGGCGACGCCGACGTCGCCACCCGCCTGGAACTCGATGTCGTTGAACGACACGAAGCTCGGCCCGAAGACCTTGTCGAACCCGCTGAGGTCGGCCCTGCGCTTCCAGATCTCACCGCTCGCGGTCGTGAACCAGAAGCGCGTGTCGCTCTGGTACTCGATCGCCGTGATCTCGCTCGACGTGCCCGAGGGGATCTCGGTCCAAATCCCGGCCGAGGCCGGACTGGCCAGCGCTCCGAGCGCGAGCACGCTGAGCGCGCTCACCATGAGCATCCGTACGGCTGACACGGCGGTGCCTCCCTGCATCCGAGGGGTGGGTCCGTCCCGATCCTGTCCGGACCGAGCGGGAAAAGCAATGGTTGCCAGACCTGACGTTCGCCTGGAGCCGCCGATTCCCTCGCTATCCTGGCGTTTCCGTGTTCGAGTTCCGCGATGGACCTCGCGACGAGTGCGGCGTCTTCGGCATCCACGCCCCCGGCTCGGATGTCGCCCGCCTCACCTACTTCGCCCTCTACGCCCTCCAACACCGAGGGCAGGAGTCCGCTGGCATCGCCGCGAGCGAGGGCGGCCACATCATGGCGATGCGCGACAAGGGCCTGGTCAACCAGGTCTTCGACGAGCAGAAGCTGCGCGCGCTGCGCGGCGACATGGCGCTCGGCCACGTGCGCTACTCGACCACCGGCGCGAACTCGTGGGAGAACACGCAGCCGGTCTGGCGCTCCGACCGGCGCGAGGTCGCGCTGGCGCACAACGGCAACCTCGTCAACGCCGTCGAGCTGCATGGCGAGCTGCGCGAGGCGGGCGTCACGTTCCGCTCGACCTCCGACTCCGAGATCATCGCCGCCCTGCTCTCCACGCACGAGGCAGACCGGATCGAGGACGCCGTCGCCGATGTGATCGGGCGGCTCGAGGGCGCGTACTCGACGGCGGTCATGACCACGGACCGCGTCGTCGCGTTCCGCGATCCGGCCGGCTTTCGCCCGCTCTCGCTCGGGATGCTGGGCGACTCCTACTGCGTCGCGTCGGAGACGTGCGCGTTCGACATCATCGGCGCGCAATTCCTGCGCGACGTGCAGCCGGGCGAGATCGTCTCGCTCTCGGCGCGCGGGATCGAGACGCGCATGGCCGTCGAGGGCGCTCGCCGGGCGTTGTGCGTGTTCGAGCACATCTACTTCGCGCGGCCCGACTCGCGGCTCGGCGGGCAGGTCCTGCAGGTCTCGCGCGGGCGCATGGGCGAGATCCTCGCCCGTGAGTCGCCGGTCGAGGCCGACCTCGTGATCGCGGTGCCGGACTCCGGCAACCCGGCCGCGCGCGGCTACGCGCGTGCGAGCGGGATCGACCAGGACGACGGCTTCGTCAAGAACCGCTACGTCGCGCGCACGTTCATCCAGCCGGGCCAGGAGCTGCGCAAGCACGGCCTGCGGATGAAGTTCAACCCGCTTCCTGAGGTCGTCGGCGGCAAGCGCCTCGTCGTCGTCGACGACTCGATCGTGCGCGGCAACACGACGCGCCAGATCGTGAAGATGCTGCGCGACGCGGGTGCGAGCGAGGTGCACATGCGCATCTCCGCGCCCCCGATCCGCCATCCCTGCCACTACGGGATCGACATGTCGACGCGCGAGGAGATGATCGCGCACGGCCGCACCGAGGCCGAGGTCGCCGCCGAGCTGGGCGCCGACTCGCTGGCATACCTCTCCCTGGCCGGCGTCTACGAGGCGATCGGCGGGACGCGCGACACCCACTGCGACGCGTGCTTCTCGGGCGACTACCCGCTGGAGAACACCGGCGAGTCGCAGACGAAGGACGCGTTCGAGCTCCCGCTGGCTCGCGCTTAGCCGCTCCTCAGCCGCCGTAGCCGGGGGTCTCGCCAACCACGCGGTCGAGGAACGCCTCGAGCACCCGGAGGTACTCCTCCACGTCGGCGGCCGTGTGCGCGAACGACGCCGCCGGGCCGGCGCCCGCGATCGCATCCCACACGCCCCGGTTCGCCATGAACAGCCGGCGCGTGTCGATCAGCTCGATGTCGAGCGAGCGGTCCGCGTCGCGGGCGTTGCGCGGCAGCTCGGGCTCCAGGCAGAAGCCGGAGCGGCCGCCGAGCCGGTGCGCGCGCCACGGCAGCCCGACGCTCCCCGCCGCTGCTTCGATCCCGTCGGCGAGCTGCGTGCCGAGCGCCGCGGCGCGCTCGAACGCCGCGGGCGTCTGGATCTGGCGCAACGTCGCGACCGTGGCCGCGAGCGACAGCGGGTTGGCGTAGGTCGTCCCGCCGGTGGCGAGCCCGGGCGCGCCGACGTAGACGTCGCGATGGCGCTCCATCCAATCGCGCAGGTCGTCCGTCATCCCGTAGGCGCCGATCGGGATCCCGCCGCCGGTGCTCTTCCCGAGCGCGATCACGTCGGGCTCCAGGCCCCACGCGCGCGTCAGGCCGCCGTAGGCGAAGGTCTGCGTGTGCGTCTCGTCGAGCAGGAGCAGCGTCCCGTGCGCGCGCGTGAGCGCGCGCATGCCCGCGTGGAAGCCGTCGGCGGGGAGCACGACGCCGGCGTTGGTGAGCGCGGGCTCGGCGATCACCGCGGCGACCTCCGCGGACTCGAGCACGCGCTCGAGCGCGGCCAGGTCGTTGAACGGCACGATCCGCGTGTCGGCCGCGGCACGCGCGTTCAGCCAAGGAGGTGCGGCCGGGCGCCGTGCTCGTCTCCCTCCACGAGCGTGTCGTCGAGATGGCCGTGGTAGTGGCCGCCGAAGACGACGATCACGTCGCGGCCCGTGCGGTGGCGAGCCAGCCGGATCGCCTCCGCGTTCGCGCCCGAGGCCGAGAGCGTGAACTGCCAGGCGGGCAGCCCGTAGCGCTCGGCGAGCAGCTCGGCGGCCTCGATCGCCTCCTCGACCGGGAGCAGGAACTGCAGCCCGCGGCGCGCGCGCTCGGCGATCGCCTCCAGCACGGCGGGCGGGGCGAAGCCGCAGGTCGCGCTGAGGTCGGCCTGGTTGAAGTCGACGTAGGAGGTGCCGTCGACGTCGGTGAAGCGGCAGCCCTCGCCATGCGCGACGAACAGCGGCCGGTGGCCGTAGAGCCCGGCTCATCCACGCCATCGGGACGCCGTCGGGCATCGAGCGGCGAGCGCGCTCGCCCAGCTCGGCCGAGCGCCGCGTGCGGCTGTCGAATTCGAGCCCCTCGCTCGCGCGCACCGCGTCGAGCGCCTCGCGGTCGATCATCGCCATCGGAGGAGCATGACGGCGGGAGGAATCGCGCGACTTCGCGACAACTTCGTGCCGACTTTGCGGCGGCGTGCGAGACGCCGGTCGTTGCGACCGGAGCAAGGGCTAAGGTCGTCCGCCCATGCCGGCTCCGCCCGTCACCGACCCGCTGATCGCCCCGGCTCTGCCCGGCCTGGGCCCTGAGCCGCCGCAGCCGTTCGCGCGGGCGATCGAGCCCGACGCGGCGCTGCGCGAGGTGTTCGGCTTCCCGGGCTTCCGTCCCGGCCAGCGCGACGCGGTCGAGGCGGCGATCGCCGGGCGCGACGTGCTCGTCGTGATGCCCACCGGCTCGGGCAAGTCGCTCTGCTACCAGCTGCCGGCGCTGATGCGGGCGGACCTGACGCTCGTGGTATCCCCGCTCGTGTCGCTGATGCAGGACCAGGTCGAGGCGCTCGAGCGCGCAGCCCCGGGCACGGTCGCGCTCGTCAACGCGCAGCAGGACGCGGCAGCCAATCGCGCCGCCGTCGACCGCGCCATCTCGGGCCGTGCGCGGCTGCTCTACGTCGCGCCCGAGCGCTTCTCCTCGCCCGGATTCCTCGAGCGGATCCGGCAGGCGCGGATCGGCCTGTTCGTGGTCGACGAGGCGCACTGCGTCTCGCAGTGGGGGCACGACTTCCGGCCCGACTACTTCCGCCTGGCCGATGCCGCGCGCTGGCTCGGCGCGCAGGCGATCATCGCGTCGACCGCGACGGCGACCCCGCAGGTCGCCAACGACATCGTCGCGCGTCTAGGGCTGCGCGATCCGGTCCGGGTCGCGACCGGCTTCGACCGCCCGAACCTCTCGTTCGTCGTCGTACCGTGCGCGACCAAGGAGGCCGGCCATCGCGGCATCGCGGCGGCGCTCAAGGATCCGGGCGCGCTGCCCGCGATCGTCTACGCGGGTACGCGCGCCGAGTGCGACAAGCTGTCGGCACGGCTGGCGCACGAGCTCGGCACGGCGGTGGTGGCCTACCACGCGGGCCTGCCGCGCGAGGAGCGCGCCGACGCGCAGCGGCGCTTCATGGATGGTGACGTCGACGTCGTCGTGGCGACGAACGCGTTCGGGATGGGCGTCGACAAGGCCGACGTGCGCACGGTCTGCCACGAGGCGGTGCCCGGCTCGATCGAGGCCTACTACCAGGAGGCCGGCCGCGCCGGCCGCGACGGGCGCCCGGCCCGGTGCATGCTGTTCGCGTCCTCGCGCGACAAGGGGCTGCACGTGTTCTTCATCGAGCGCTCGACCGTCGAGGAGCCCGCGCTGAAGGCGGTCGGTCGCGAGCTCACCGGCGGTCCCGCGCAGTTCCGGGTCCCCGCCGCGGCGCTCGCCCGGATCGCCGGCTGTGACGACGAGGCGGTGCGGGCGATCGTCGGCCACCTCACACGGGTCGGGGTCGTCAAGCCGTCGCCGTCCTCGCCCGACGTCGTCGCGGGCCAGGTGACCGGGCCTTGGGACGGCCGCGCGCTCGCGCTGTGCAAGTCCGCCGCGCAGGAGGGCACGCGGGCGCGCTGGCGCCAGTACCGCGCCGTCTGGTCGTGGGTCGAGGGGTCGACCTGCCGGCGCGAGGGCATCCTGCGCCACTTCGGCGACCGCAACGCGCCGGCGCCGGAGGTCCCCTGCTGTGACGTCTGCGATCCCGCGCTTGCGCCGCCGCCTCCGGTGGCACCCGCGCGCGGTGGCCGCGGGCCGCGCCAGCTCGCGCAGCGCCCGGTTGCGACCGGCGACGTCGCCGCGCTCGACGAGGCGATCGTGGAGGTCGTCGCCCTGGCGCGCCCGTCGCTCGGACGCACGCGAGCGGTCGAGGTCCTGCGCGGCGGCCGCTCGAAGGTCCTGCTCAAGCACGGCTGGGACGGGCTGCCGCACTACGGCACGTTCGGTCACTTGAGCGGGCCCTCGGTGCTCGACCGCGTCGACGCGCTGCTCGACGCGGGCACGCTGAAGTCCAGCGGCGGCCACTACCCCGTGCTGGAGGCCGCGTGAGGATCGGCGTCCTCGCCTCCGGCGAGGGCTCGAACCTCCAGGCGATCCTCGACCGGCTCCACGGGCGCGACGGCGTCGAGGTCGTCGCGGTCGGGTCCGACAAGCCCGCGGCGCGGGCGCTCGAGCGCGCGCGGGCGGCCGGCGTGCCGACGCGGACCTTCGACCAGTCCGACCGGCGCGTGCGCGACGCCGCGATCGCGGACTGGCTCGAGGACGCGGGCGTCGAGCTAGTCGTGCTCGCCGGCTACATGCAGCTGCTCGACGCGGCCTTCCTCGCCCGCTTCCCTGGGCGCGTGGTCAACGTGCACCCCGCGCTGCTGCCGGCGTTCCCGGGAATCGGCGCGGTCGAGCAGGCGCTCGCCCGCGGCGTGAAGGTCTTCGGCGTCACCGTGCACTTCGTCGACGAGGGCGTCGACACCGGTCCGATCATCGCCCAGCGCGCGCTCGAGCTGCCGGACGCCACCGACGCGGCCGCGGTGCACGACGCGCTGCGGCCGCTCGAGCACGACCTGCTCTGCGACGTCGTCCGCCTGATCGCCCGCGGGGCCGTCGTCCTGGAGGGCGGCCGCTGTATGGTGCGCCCCGATGACGCAGCCGGGTGATGTGCGTGTACGCCGCGCGCTGCTGTCGGTGTCCGACAAGCGCGGCGTCGTCGACTTCGCGCGCGGCCTTGCCGGTCTCGGCATCGAGCTGGTCTCGACCGGCGGCACGGCGCGGGAGCTGACCGCAGCCGGGCTCGAGGTCCGCGCGATCGAGGACTTCACCGGCTTCCCGGAGATCCTGGGCGGCCGCGTCAAGACCCTGCACCCGAAGCTCTACGCCGGCCTGCTGGCGCTGCGCGACGACCCGGAGCACATGATCGCCGCCGAGCAGCACGGGATCGAGCTCGTCGACCTGGTCTGCGTGAACCTCTACCCGTTCGAGCGCACCGCGGCGCAGCGCGGCGCGACCGAGCACGAGGCGATCGAGAACATCGACATCGGCGGCCCGACGATGATCAGGGCGGCGGCGAAGAACTTCGGCTTCATCGCGGTGGTGACGCGGCCGGAGTCCTACGACGCGGTGCTGCAGGAGCTCGATGACGCCGACGCGAAGCTCTCGCTCGGCACCCGCGAGTCGCTCGCGGCGGAGGCGTTCTCCTACACCGCCCGCTACGACACGGCGATCGCGCGCTGGTTCGTCGAGAAGCAGGACGACTTCCCGCCGCTGCTGATGTCGGCCTACGAGAAGGTCACCGACCTCGCGTACGGCGAGAACCCCCATCAGCGAGCCGCCTACTACTCGCAGGTCGGCGCGCGCATGCACGTGCTCTCGATGGTCAAGCAGGTCGCGGGCAAGGACCTGTCGTTCAACAACGTGCTCGACCTGAACTCCGGCCGCCTGCTCGTCGACGAGTTCAACATCCCGGCCTGCGCGATCATCAAGCACAACAACCCCTGCGGCGTCGCGATCGGCAGCTCCGGACGGGAGGCCTACGAGCGCGCCTTCGCCTGCGATCCGCAGTCCGCGTTCGGCGGCGTCGTCTGCCTCAACCGCACCGTCGATCGTGAGCTCGCCGAGCTCGTGGCCGCGCAGTTCTGCGAGGTGCTGTTCGCGCCCAACTACACGGACGAGGCGCTCGAGCTGCTCGAGTCAAAGCCGAACATGCGCATCCTCGAGGACGGGGAGCGGCGGCGGTTCAACATCGCCGAGCGCGACCTCAAGCGCGTGATGGGCGGACTGCTAGTCCAGGACCGCGACATCGACCTCGAGGACCGCTCGGACATGGAGGTGGTGACGGAGCGCAAGCCCACCGAGGCCGAATGGGGCGAGATGCTCTTCGGCTGGAAGGTGTGCAAGCACGTGCGCTCGAACGCGATCGTCATCGCTCGCGACCTCGCGTCGATCGGCATCGGCGCGGGGCAGATGAGCCGGGTCGACTCGGTGCGGCTCGCGATCGAGAAGGCGCGCGCGACGGGCTTGGAGCTGCAGGGCTCGGCGCTCGCCTCGGACGCGTTCTTCCCGTTCGCCGACGGCCCGCAGCTGGCGATCGACGCCGGCGTCACGTCGATCATCCAGCCGGGCGGGTCAAAGCGCGACTTCGAAGTCGTCGAGGCGGCGGACGCGGCGGGGATCAGCATGGTGTTCACCCACCGCCGCCACTTCAAGCACTGACACAGAACGCGTTCTCGCCGCCGCTGCCGGCGTCCTCGGGGGTGGCCCGTGCTGGCGCACTGTGCCACCCCCTGCGTCCTTGGCAGCGGCCGCGATCGACGCATTCTGGGGTCAGTGCTACGCACTGAGTCCGGGCTCGGACTCGTACTTCCAGAAGCGCGGGAGGATCGCGCAGAGGACCACCGTTCCGGCGACGCACACGAGTCCGCCCGCGACGAGCGAGGTGCGGACGCTCGTGAGCGCCGCCAGCGCGCCCGACTGCGACGTGCCGAGCGTGGGCCCGATCGACCACGAGAGCTGCTCGATACCGGCGAGCCTGCCGCGCAGCTCGTCGGGGATCGTCTGGTTCCACAGGGTCGCGCGGAACATCGCCGACGCCATGTCGGCGGCGCCGGCGAGGGCGAGGAACGCGACCGCGACCGGCAACGAGTCGGCCAGCCCGAATCCGGCGACCGCGGCGCCGGTGAGCGCGGCCCCGACGGCGATCGCGCGGCCGTGGCGTGTCACGCGCCTCGCCCAGCCGCTCGTGAGCGACAGCAGCGTCGCGCCCGCGGGCCCGGCAGCGAAGAGCAGGCCGAGCACCTCCGCGCCGCCGAAGCGCGTCGCCACCGCCGGGAACAGCGCGACCGGCATCGCGAACAGCATCGCGTTGATGTCGACGAGATAGCTCCCGACGAGGTCCTGGCGGCTGCGCGCGTAGCGCCATCCCTCGGCGATCCGCGCGACGCTGGGCGGCGCAGCACCGGGCGGGGGCGGCACGGCGCGCATCCGCGCCAGCGCCACGAGCGAGACCAGGAACGTCGCGGCGTCGACCGCGTAGGTCGCGCCCAGCCCGGTGGCCGCGATCAGGATGCCGCCGAGCGCGGGACCGGCGATCTGCCCGCCGTTGCGGCGCAGTCCCTCGAGCGCCGCGGCGGCCTGCTGCTCGGCGCGCGGCACGAGGCGCGGGACCATCGAGTCGAGCGCGGGCCGCTGGACTCCGCCTGCCGCCGACATGCCGGCCGCGACGACGAACAGGAGCCAGACCTGCGGTTCGGCGAGCAGCGCGTTGGCGACCAGCACGAGCGACAGCAGGAGCAGCGCCGCGTCGGCGATCAGCACCAGCCGGCGCCGGTCGTGCGCGTCTGCCATCGCGCCGCCGACCAGCGCCGTGAGCAGCAGCGGGGCCAGCTGCGCGAGCCCGAGCAGTCCGACGACGGCCGTCGAGCGGGTGAGCTCGTAGACCTGGAACGGGATCGCGACGTACGTGATCATCGAGCCCGCGAACGAGACGGCCTGCCCGATGTAGAGCAGCCGGAACTCGCGGTGCCGGCGCAGCGGGCCGATGTCGAGCGACATCGCGCGGAGGAAGCGGAGCGGGGAGGGCATCGCGCCGTCGCAGCCTACGACCCGTCCCCGTCAAGGACGCCGACGGTAGCCCACCGCGCCGCGCGCGGATAGCCTGCCGGGATGGACGCTCGCTCGATCGCTCGCCTTCAGTCGCTCGGCCGGCTCGGACTCGGCGCCGGCCTGATCGTCGTGCCAGGCGTGGTGGCCGGGGGCTGGGTCGGCGGCGTCGCGGACAAGCGCGACGGCCAGGCGCTCGCGATCGGCCTCGGCGCGCGCGATGTCGCGCTCGCGCTCGGCGCGCTGCGCGCGCTCGGCGCCCGCCGCGGTGCCGGCGCGTGGGTGCGCGCGGGGATGCTCGCCGACGCCGCCGATCTCGTCGCCACGCTCAGGGCCCGCGACAGCCTGCCGGCGCTCGCGGTCCCGGCGGTCGCCGCCATTGCCGGCGGCTCGCTGCTGCTCGGTGCCTGGCTCCAGTACGCCGTCGACTAAGCGTCGCCGTAGAGCACGCGCGACCAGATCGTGTGCAGCGTGCGCGCGACCACCGCGCGATCGCCGGTCGGCTCGCGGCCGAGCGACAGCGTCAGGTAGCGCTCGTTCATCCAGACGAGCGCCTTCGCGGTCTCGCGCGCATCGAGCGGCAGGATGCGCCCGGCGGCCATCTCCTGCTCGATGTGCTCGGCGGTGACGTCGACGAAGCTGGTCACGAGCTGCCCGTAGGCCTCGTCGACGTCGGGATCGTCGGCGGCGGCGTCGGCCAGCGCGCGCAGCACCGGCCCATGCTCGGCGAACACCGCGACGATCCCCTCGGTCGCCTCGCGCGCGAGCTCCGGCCCGTCGCCCTCGCCGGTGAACCAGCGGTCGGCCATCGTGAACAGCTCGCCGCCGATGTGCTCGACGACGCGCAGCACGAGGTGGTGGCGGTCGCGGAAGTAGACGTAGAACGACGGCCGCGACAACTCGGTCCGCCGCATGACCTCGTCGACGGTCAGCTCGCGGAACGGACGCTCCCGCAGGAGCGCCTCGGCGGCGGCGATGATCTCCTGCTCGGCGACCTCCGGAGTCCGCCGCCGCCGGCGGCGCGGCTCCGAGTCGGAGGGGACGTTCACTGCCACGCGCTGAGCCTACTCGCGGCGACCCTAGAATGAACCGCGCTCTGCCCCCATGGTGTAGCGGTTAGCACGCGAGGTTTTCATCCTCGTAGCGGGAGTTCGACTCTCCCTGGGGGTACTCGAAGACCGGCCGGCGTGGCTCGCTCTCTGAATGGGCCGTCTGGGACTCGAACCCAGAACCTCGGGATTAACCTGCCGCACCGGCTTTCACCGGCCACCCGCGCCTCCGGCGCGGGCTTGCGGTCTGGACCATCTCTTCACCCTCGGCTGTCCCGTTAGGGTGGGCGGCGTATGGCCTCTGAGGGCTCTCCCGCACCGCGGGGTTGCCTGCTGATCGCCCAATCCACTGGGATTTTCACCGGCTTGACCCGGTACCCAGGGCTCTAAGGGGGTTCCAGCAAATAGCCGCCGACGTACTAGCGGTTTCCCTGCTAGCGCTCCTTCCAGAAGTCCCTTGCTCTGCCAATTGAGCTAACGGCCCGTGCTCGCGCCGCAGTCTAGACCCAGCTCCGGCGAGGGCTAGATCGAGGCGGTCATGCCGCCGTCGACGAGCAGGGTCGTGCCTGTGACATAGCTCGCTCGCGCCGAGCAGAGGAAGACCGCCGCCGCCGCCATCTCCTCGACCGTCCCGAGCCGGCCGACCGGGACCGCCTCGCGCGCGGCGGCCTCAGCCGCCTCGGGCGATCCCGCGGTCGAGTAGGACCGCTCCGTGGCGATGCGCCCCGGCAGCACCGTGTTGAGCGTGACGCCGTCGGCCGCGACACGCTTGGCGAGCACCTTGAACGCCGCGAGCAGTCCGGGCCGGTGCGCGTTGGAGAGCTGGATGGCGGCGATCGGCTCGCGCACCGCGCTCGACGAGACCGCGACGACGCGACCCCAGCCACGTTCGCGCATCCCGGGCAGCAGTCGCTCGAGGAACGCCATCGGCGAGAGCACGAGCGTGCGGTGCGCCGCTTCCCACTGCTCGCGCGAGAACGCGAGCGGGTCAGAGCCCGCGGGCGGGCCGCCGGTGTTCGCGACGTAGATGTCGATCGGCCCGAGCGCCGACTCGACATCGGCGATCACGCCCGGCACGGCATCGAGATCGGCCGAGTCGAACACGACACCGTGCCCGCCGATCCGGTCGGCGGCTTCGCGCACGCGGTCGGGATCGCGCGCGGCGATCGCCACCCGAGCCCCCTCGGCGGCGAGCCCGGTCGCGATCCCGAAGCCGATTCCCTTCGAGCCGCCGGTGACGAGCGCCACCTTGCCCTCGAGTCCGAGGTCCATCGGCCGAGATGATCGCAGCGACCGTGCCTCTACGATCCGTGCTGACCAGGGCGGTTAGCTCAGCTGGTCAGAGCGCCTGCCTTACAAGCAGGAGGTCGCTGGTTCGAGCCCAGCACCGCCCATCGCGATGAAGCACGGCGCAGAGCCGTTTGCGGACCCTGGCGCAGCTTGCTCGAAGCCGCTGTGATGCGCTGAGGTCAAGCAGAGGTCAAGCACTTCGCTCAGCCTACCCGTCGAGCAACTCTCCGCTCAGCGGACGAGTCCCCTGGATCGCACGCATGAGGTCGAGGGTTCGAGTCCCCCTAGGAGCTCCGCGCTCATCTCGTCGGTGAAGACGTCGGCGGCTCAGGCCGTGAAGCCTCGGTCGTTGAAGCCATCGCATCCGGTGAGCCAGCTGACTGGGGCCCACCGCCTTCAGCTCGCTCCACACGACGTCGCGTGCACTCGTCCGTCGTGTCATCGGCCCCTACGCGGGGCAACCGGCACGCCGCGCGGCACCTCTCGGCTGTCCTCTGCGCCACTTCATCAGAAGCGGCGCCCAAACGAGCGTGTTGTTACTTCGCGACAGAACTTCCTGCACGGCCTTGACTGCATCCTGGGTGCGGGATACAAAACAAGGCGTCGTGCCGTCGGCGAAGGCGGCAACCCATCCGCCAAGTGCTCCAGAGAGGTGCCCTCCCTGATGCGATCACTGGTTCGTAGCGCTGCGATCGTCGCAGTGGGAACGCTCGTCCTCGTCTTCGGCGCCTGCGGCGGCGAGGGCACAGAGTCCAGCGGCGGCGGCGGCGGCGCGTCGACGACCGTGAAGATCGGCCTCAACGCCGAGCCGGAGAACCTCGACTTCACCACCACCGACGGCGCCGCGATTCCCGAGGCGCTCCTCGTCAACGTCTACGAGGGCCTCGTGAAGCTCAACGAGGAGGGCGAGATCGTCCCGCTGCTCGCCAAGTCCTGGGAGCTCAGCAAGGACCGCAGGACCTACACGTTCCAGCTCCAGGAGGGCGCCAAGTTCTCCAATGGCGACCCGTTCAACGCCGACGCGGTCAAATTCTCGATCGAGCGTGTCCAGAGCGACGACTGGAAGATCTCGCTGAAGAGCTACATGGACGTAGTCGACCAGGTGAAGGTCAACTCGCCGACCGAGGTAGAGGTCGTCCTCAAGCAGCCGTCGAACAACTGGCTGTTCCAGATGACGACGCGGATCGGGGCGATGTTCTCGCCCAACGGCGTCGACGACCTCGCCAACACGCCGATCGGCACCGGCCCCTATCTGCTTGAGCGCTGGACCCGCGGCGACTCGATCCTGCTCTCGCAGAACCCGGACTACTGGGGCGAGAAGCCGCCGATGGAGGCCGTCACGCTGCGGTACTTCAAGGACGCCACGGCGCTCAACAACGCGCTGCTGTCCGGCGCGATCGACGTCATCAACGACATCCAGGCGCCCGACTCGCTGACCCAGTTCACCGGCGACGACCGCTTCCAGGTGATCGAGGGCACCACGAACGGCGAGATCACCTTGGCGCTCAACAACGAGAGCGGCCCGATGAAGGACACGCGCATCCGTCAGGCGATCTCCAAGGGCCTGGACCGGGAGGCGATCCTCAAGACCGCCTGGGCCGGCCGCGGCGAGCTGATCGGCAGCATGGTCCCGCCGACCGATCCATGGTACGAGGACCTGACCGACGTCCACGGCTATGACCCCGAGGCGGCGAAGCAACTGCTGGCCGAGGCCGGCGCGAGCGACCTCGAGATCCGCTTCCGCGTCCCGAACCTGCCCTACGCGACTGCGCCCGCACAGGTCGTCAAGTCGCAGCTGGCCAAGATCGGCGTGACCGCGAACATCGACGTGCTCGAGTTCCCCGCCCGTTGGCTGGCCGAGGTCTTCACGAAGGCCGACTACGACATGTCGATCGTCCAGCACGTCGAGCCGCGTGACATCGTCACGTTCGGCAACCCGGACTACTACTGGCGTTACGACAGCCCGAAGGTCCAGAAGCTGCTGGCCGAGGGCGACAAGGGGAGCGAGGAAGAGCAGACGGAGGCGCTCAAGCAGGTCGCGCGCACGCTCGCCGAGGACGCGGCCGCCGCATGGCTCTACGTGTTCCCGAACATCACCGTGACGAAGAAGGGCATCGAGGGGCTGCCGCAGAATCGCGTCAGCGAATCCCTCGACCTGACCGAGATCACGCGCGGCTAGCCCGCGAAGCATCGTGCTGCCCGCCCTGCTCATACGTACCGCGGTCTTCCTCGCGAGCGTGGCGGTCGCCTCCGTGCTGGTCTTCGGGTTCATGGCCGTGCTCCCGGGCGACCCGGCGGAGGTCGCCCTGGGAGTCAACGCGTCGCCCGAGGCGGTCGCGGAGGTCCGTGCCGAGTTCGGCACGGACCGGTCCAAGCCGGTCCAGTACGCGGACTGGGCCGGCGGGCTGCCGGTGGGCGACTTCGGCGTCTCCTATGTCACCCAGGAGTCGGTCGGCACGCAGATCAACGAGCGCATGCAGGTGACGCTCATCCTGGTCCTCGCCGCGATGATCGTCTCGCTGGCCATCGCGCTGCCGCTCGGGACGATCGCCGCGGCGCGCCACAAGAAGGCCAGTGGCGTCGCGCTGTCGGCGGCAAGCCAGGTCGGCGCCGCCGTGCCGGCCTTCCTCGCCGGCATCCTGCTCGTCGCCGTCTTCTCCGTGCAGCTCGGCTGGTTCCCGTCGAGCGGCTGGACCCCGCCCGACGAGGGCTTCGGCGACTTCCTGCGCCAGCTGATCCTGCCGGCGATCTCGCTCGGCGTCGTCGAGGGCGCTGTGCTGACGCGCTACGTGCGCTCCGCGGTGCTCGAGGTGCTGCGCGAGGACTTCCTGCGCACGGCGCGGGCGAAGGGGCTCACCCCAAACCAGGCGCTCGTCTGGCACGGCCTGCGCAACGCTGCGATCCCGGTGATCACCGTGCTCGGCCTGCAGCTCTCGACGCTCCTGATCGGTGCCGTCGTGATCGAGCGGGTGTACGTGATCCCAGGCCTCGGCAGCCTGCTGCTCGACGGCGTCTCGAACCGCGACCTGCTGCTCGTGCAGGGTGTCGTCATGGTTCTCGTCGTCGCCGTCCTGATCGTCAACTACCTGGTCGACGTGCTTTACGTGGTCATCGACCCCCGTCTGCGGAGGTCCTGATGAGCATCGGCGCCACCGGCGAGCTGGCAGACGTCTCCGGCCTTCAGGACCCTGCGGGCCGCGACGCCCGGCGCCGCCTCAACCGCTATCTCGTGATCGGCATGACGATCGTCGGGCTGATCGTGTTTACGGCCCTCGTCTCGTTCATCTGGACCCCGTACGACCCGACCGAGGTCGACGCGGAGGCTCGGCTGCTGGAGCCGAGCACGTCGCACGTGCTGGGCGCCGACAAGTTCGGCCGCGACGTGCTGAGTCAGCTCATGTGGGGCGCGCGCACGACACTGTTCGTCGGCGTCGTCGCCGTCGGCGTCGCCGCGCTGATCGGCACCCCGCTAGGGATCCTCGCCGGGATGTTCCCGCGCTGGGCCGACGAGCTGGTGATGCGCTCCAACGACCTGCTGCTCGCCTTTCCCGCGCTCTTGCTGGCGATCATGTTCGGCGCCGTCTTCGGCGCCTCGACGCTGACGGCGATGCTGGCGATCGGTATCGCGACCGTGCCGGCGTTTGCCCGCATCGCGCGCTCCGGGACGCTCCAGGTGATGTCGCGCGAGTACGTGCTCGCGGCTCGCGCGGCCGGACGACCGCGCTTCGCGATCGCGCGCCGGCACGTTTTGCCGAACATCGCGCCGCTGCTCATCGTGCAGTCGTCGGTGGCCTTTGGCATCGCCGTGCTGGCTGAGGCCGCGCTCTCGTTCCTCGGGTTTGGCACACGACCGCCGAACCCGTCGTGGGGGCGGATGCTGCAGGAGTCCCAGGAGCTCTTGCACAGCGCGCCGCTGCTGTCGGTCTGGCCGGGACTGGCGATTGCGCTCGCGGTGCTGGGGTTCAACCTGCTCGGCGACGGGCTGCGCGACCACTTCGACCCCCGACTGGACGACCGCCGGTGATGAACGCGAACACACACGCATCCGCAGACAGCGGCGTGGATGCGGCGCAGGACGCGCTGGCCGAGACCGTCCTCACTGTCGAGGGTCTCGGCATCCGCTCCGGCGACCTGCGGCTCGTCTCCGACGTCGGCTTCAGCCTCGGGGCGGGGGAACGCGTCGGGATCATCGGGGAGTCGGGGTCGGGCAAGTCGCTGACCGCTCTCGCGACGATGGGTCTGTTGCCCGATGGCCTGACCGCCTCGGGCTCCGTCCGCCTGGCCGGCGTCGAGCAGGAGCTGCTCTCGGCGGGCGAGAGGCAGCTGGCTCGCATCCGCGGCCACCGGGCGTCGATGGTCTTCCAGGAGCCGATGACGGCCCTGAACCCCCTCATGCGCGTGGGCGACCAGGTCGCCGAGGTGATGCTCCGCCACGACACGCGGCCGGACAAGCGCGGAGCCGCGGACGCGGCGGTGGATCTGCTTGGCCGCGTGCGGATGAGCGACCCGTTGGCCGCGGCGAAGGCCTACCCGCACCAGCTCAGCGGCGGCCAGCGCCAACGCGTGATGCTGGCGATCGCCCTGGCCAACGATCCGTCGGTGCTGATCTGCGACGAGCCGACGACCGCGCTCGATGTGACGGTGCAGGCGCAGATGCTCGAGCTGATTCTCGAGGGCGTCGCTGCACGCCGCTCCGCGCTGCTGTTCATCACGCACGACCTGGCGGTCGTGGCGCAGGTCTGTGAGCGGGTGATCGTGCTCTACGGCGGCCGAGTCGTGGAGGCGGGGCCGGTGTGGGACGTCTTCACGAATCCGCGCCATCGGTACCTGGAGGGGCTCCTCGCCGCGTCTGACCTCGAGCACGGAAGCGCGGACGGGCGGCTCTCGACGATCCGCGGCGCCGTGCCGGGCGCCGGCCAGTTCCCCGCGGGCTGCGTGTTCCGTAACCGCTGCGACCACGCCACCGAGCGCTGCGAGTCGCTGCCGCCCTGGGCGGGCGCCCCGCAACACGGCTTCGCGTGCTGGCACCCGGCGGGAGGCGAGCGTGCCTGACGCCGCTGCGGCGGCGACGCCCTTGATCGAGGTCCGCGATCTCACGCGGACCTACAAGCGTACGCGTACGTCCTTGCGGCGCCCGGCGCCGGAGGTCCACGCGCTCCGGGGCATGTCGTTCGACGTCCGCGCGGGCGAGCGTTTTGGGATCGTGGGCGAGTCGGGCTCGGGCAAGTCCACGCTCGTCCGCCTCCTCTCCGCCCTCGACTCCGCTACCTCGGGCTCGATCCGCTTCGACGGCGAGGAGATCGTCGGTCGCTCCGAGCGCTCGCTGCGCTTCCTGCGCCGGCAGCTGCAGATCGTCTTCCAGGACCCGATGGGCTCGCTGGACCCGCGCATGAAGGTGCGCGACATCATCGCCGAGCCGATGCTCACCCAAGGCTACGACCAGGCCGCGCGGCGCCAGCGGGTCGCTGAGCTGCTGGAGGCCGTATCCCTGCCCGCGAGCGCGTCGGGACGTTTCTCGCACCAGTTCTCCGGCGGCCAGCGGCAGCGCATCTCGATCGCCCGCGCGCTCTCCGTCCAGCCCAAGGTGCTGGTCGCCGACGAGGCGGTCAGCGCGCTGGACGTGTCCGTGCGCGCGCAGATCCTCAACCTGATCGCCGAGCTCGTCGATCGGTACCAGCTCACGCTGCTGTTCGTCTCCCACGACCTGTCGGTCATCCGCCACGTCTGCGAGACGGTCGCGGTGATGAACGAGGGCCGCCTGGTGGAGTTGGGGCCGACCGAAGCGATCTACGAACAGCCGAAGGACCCGTACACGCAGCGCCTGACCGCCGCCGCCCCCAGCCTGGAACGCGCGCTCGAGCGGCTGCGACCCCCCTCCGCCCGGGAGGCATCCGGCCCATGACGTCCGTTCCGACGCGCGCGACGGCCACCGTGGACGAGCGGGCGCTCGTTGACTTCACCCAGCGACTCGTCCGCATCCGCAGCGTCCATGAGCCCGCTGCCGGTACCGACGAGTCCGACGCCGCGGCGCTCGTCGCCGCCCAGATGCGCGCGTTCGGCTGGGCTACCGAGGTGGTCGAGGTGGCGCCCGGCCGGCCGAACGTGGTCGCCGTCGTCGAGGGTGGCGGCGGCGCCGGCCCGACGCTCGCCTTCGCGGGCCACACCGACGTCGTGACGGAGGGTGCGGCCGACGAGTGGACCGTAGACCCCTATGGGGCGGAGATCCGCGACGGCCGCCTCTACGGCCGCGGCTCGGCGGACATGAAGTCGGGCGTCGCCTCGATGCTCTTCGGCGTTCGCGCACTGCAGCTCGCCGGCCCGTTCCCTGGGCGTGTCGTGATTTGCGCGCTGGTCGACGAGGAGGGCATGATGCTCGGCGCGAAGCACTTCGCCGCGAGCGACCGCGCGGCGGGCATCGACGCATGCATCGTCTGCGAGCCGGAGGGCGGCGAGCTCTGCGTCGTAGCCCGCGGAGCGATCCGGATCGACTTCGACTTCCACGGAGTCATGGCGCACGGCGCCATGCCCCAAAAGGGGCGCAACCCTGTCGCCGCCGCCGGCGCGCTGCTCGCCTCGCTGCCCGGCTACCAGGCGGAGCTGCGCGGCGCCCACCCCGATCACCCGTACCTCGGTGGCGTGCACGTGACGCCGACGGTGATCGCCGGCGGGGATCCGGCCCAGGTCAACGTCATTCCGGCGCGTGCCCGCGTGATGCTCGACGTGCGCACGATTCCCGGCGTCGACCACGCCGCGCTGATCAACCGCGTCGGAGAGCTCGCCCGCGCGGCCGGAGACGAGCTCGGCGTCGGCGCCGAGCTCGACGTGATCGACGACCGGCCCGCCGTGGAGATCGACCCGGAGCACCCGGTCGTCAGCGCGCTCGCCGCCGCCCACGCCGAAGAGCTGGGCGAGTCGCCGGCGTTTGGCGGCGTGCCAGGCGCCACCGACGGCACGATCCTCACCCGCGACGCCGGGATCCCGACCGTCGTCTACGGCCCGGGCGGCAAGTGGATCGCCCACCAGGCCGACGAGTTCGTCGAGGTGGAGGAGCTCGGGCGCTACGCCCGCGTGTACGCGCGCGCCGCGCGAACGTTCCTGGCCGGCGCGAAGGCCGGCGCATGATGGCGACGTACGACCACGTCGTCGTCGGTGCCGGCTCGACCGGGTGCGTGGTCGCCCGCCGACTCGTCGATGCGGGGCGCAGCGTACTCCTGCTCGAGCACGGCGGCCTCGACGGCCATCCGGATATCCGCGACGTCCGTGGCCACGTGTCGCTGTGGGAGTCCGAATTCGACCACGCCTACCGGACCGAGCCGCAACAGCAGGCTGGCGGCCGCCGGCTGGCGTGGCCGCGCGGAAAGGTCGTCGGTGGCAGCGGCTCGCTCAACTCGATGATCTCGATCCGCGGGGACCGCAGCGACTACGATGGCTGGGGCGTCGAGGGTTGGAGTTGGATGGATGTCCTCCCATGCTTCGTACGGTCCGAGGACCACCCGAAGGGACCGTCCCCGCTGCACGGCGCCGGCGGCCCGCTCGTGATCACGCCCAACGCCGCGCCGCATCCCGTCTCCGTCGCCTTCCTCAAAGCCGCCGTCGACGCCGGCCACCCGTTCAACGCGGACAGCAACGGCGACGACATCCTCGGCGTGTCCTACACGGAGCACTTCGC
The DNA here is from genome assembly GCA_963839615.1 of uncultured Solirubrobacteraceae bacterium. Lineage (GTDB taxonomy): Bacteria > Actinomycetota > Thermoleophilia > Solirubrobacterales > Solirubrobacteraceae > DASQMT01. Next base: position 358,620 of record CAWIVY010000009.1, on the reverse strand, counting down.
CCGCGACGGCCAGCGAATCTCGACCTGGAACGGCTATGTCGAGCCGATATTGGGTCACCCGCTGCTCACGGTCGCCACGGGTGCGCTCGTGCAACGTGTGCTCTGCGAGGACACCCGTGCCGTCGGCGTCGCCTATCGCGACGCGGCCGGGGAGCACGAAGCACGAGCCGAAGGCGACATCGTCCTGTGCGGCGGCGTGATCGGCTCCCCGCAGCTTCTGCTGCTGTCCGGGATCGGGCCGGCGGACGAGCTGCGCGACCTCGGGATCGACGTGGTCGCCGACGTGCCCGGCGTCGGCGAGAACCTGCACGATCACCTGCTCGTGCCGGTGGTGTGGACGGCAAAGCGCCCGCTCGAGCCGTTCACCTCGCAGGGCGCCGAGGTCCACTTGTTCGCCAAGAGCGACCCGGCGCTCGTCGCGCCCGACATGCAGCCGCTGATGGTCGCGTTCCCGTTCGTGGTCGAGGCCTATGAGACGCCCGACCACGGCTATGCCTGCATGGCCGGGTTGATCGCGCCGCGCAGCCGCGGCCGGCTGTGGCTGCGCTCCACCGACGCCTCGGACCACCCCGCGCTGGATCCGCGCGTGCTGTCGGACCCGCATGACCTCGAGGTGCTTCTGGAGGCGGTGCGGATCACGCGCGCGATCGGCGCGGGCGCCGCGCTTGACGGCTGGCGGCGCACCGAACACGCGCCGGGGCCGGCGATCGCGGACGGCGAGGCCTTGCGCGGCTACGTCCGCTCCCACGTCGGCAGCTACCACCACCAGGTTGGCACTTGCCGAATGGGAACCGACGACCTCGCCGTCGTCGACCCCCGGCTGCACGTGCGCGGCGTCGAGCGCCTGCGCGTCGCCGATGCCTCGATCATGCCGACGGTCCCCTCCGGAAACACGCATGCGCCCTGCGCGATGGTCGGCGAGCGCGCCTCCGACCTGGTCCTGCAGGACGGAGCGGTGGCGCCCGCAGCGCTGTCTCGCGTCCCATTCGACTCGTATCCTGGTTTCGGCGCATGACGCTCTACACCCCGTCCGTCGCTCGCTTGCGCGCCGTCGCCGAGCGCCACGGCCTTGGGCTCTCCGATGACGAGCTCGAGTTCCTGCGCACGCTCGGCGCCGAGGTCCTCCGGGGCTGCGAGCGGATCGACGCGTCGGGGGCCGGCGCCCGCCTCCCGGTACTCCACGCCCGCACCGGTGGCCACCCGCCGACACCTGACGAGAACTCGCTGAACGCGTGGGCGTGGCGCTGCTCCGTCACCGGCGCCGAGGCGGGCTTGCTCGAAGGCAAGCGCATCGTGCTCAAGGACATCGTTCCCGTCGCGGGTATGCCGATGACCGCGGGCTCGGCGCTGCTCCAGGGTCATGCCCCCGACTTCGACGCGACGATCGTCACGCGCATCCTCGACGCGGGCGGAGAGATCTGCGGGATCGCCGCCACCGAGGACATGTGCCTGTCGGGCGCCAGTGTCTCGGCCGTCAGTGGCCAGGTTCGCAATCCGCACGACCCGGCGCGCTCGGCCGGTGGGTCCTCCTCGGGCGTCGCGGCGCTCGTGGCGAGCGGCGCGGCCGACGCGGGCTTCGGCGCCGACCAGGGCGGCTCGATCCGGATACCGAGCTCGTTGTGCGGCGTCTACGGGCTCAAGCCCACTTACGGCCTGATCCCCTACACCGGCTGCATCCCGATCGACGTCAGCGTCGACTACCTCGGCCCGATTGCCCGCACGGTCGAGGACGTCGCCCTGCTGCTCGAGGCGGTCGCCGGCTTCGACGACGGGCTCGACCCGCGCCAGCGCTCGGACATGCCCTCCGTCGCCTACAGCGAGGCGATCGCGGAGTCGAGCCTCGACGGACTGCGCGTAGGCCTCGTGCGCGAGGGTTTCGGGCGCGAGGAACTGTCGGACCCCGCGGTAGACGAGGCGGTGCGCGCCGCGGCAGCGCGCTTCGCCGACAGCGGCGCGACGGTCCGGGACGTCTCGATCCCGCTGCACCTGTACGCGATGGACGTCCACGGGTCGATCCTGCTCCAGGGCGGTTCGGAGTTCATGGTCCGTGGCAACGGCATCGGCATGCCGGGCAAGGGCTTCCACGACGCGGCGCTCGCCGAGCACATGGGCCGTTCGCGCACGCGGCAGGCCGACCAGCTCTTCGCCAGCGTCAAGTTCGCGATGGTCATCGGCGGCTACCTGTGGGAGGAGTACGGCGGCGCCTACTACGCCAAGGCCCAGAATCTGGCCGTGTCGATGCGCCGCGCCTACGACGCGGTGCTCGAGTCCTTCGACGTGCTGGTTATGCCGACCACGTGCATCACCGCGCCGCCGCTACCCACGCCGGATCCGGAGTCGCTGGCGGCGATCGAGCTGGCCCTCGACCCTGCGCTCATCTCCAACACCTGCGCCTTCAACCACACGGGGCATCCGGCTCTGAGCGTGCCGATCGGGCCGCTCAACGGCATGCCGGTCGGCCTGATGCTGGTCGGCCCTCGGCACGACGACGCCGCCGTGCTGCGCGCTGCCCGCGGCCTCGAGGCCGCCGGGCACACGCTGGCGCCGGGGGTCACATGACCCGCGCCGTCCGCATCGCCGTGGTGCCCGGCGACGGCATCGGACCGGAGGTGTGCACAGCCGCGCTACCGCTGGTGGCGCGCGCCGCGGCTCTCGACGGCGCCCACCTCGCCTGCACGGAGCTCGACTGGGGCGGCGAGCGGCTGCTGCGCACCGGACACGCGATGCCCGAGGACGCCGTCGACGTCGCGCGAGCGCACGACGCCATCTTCTTCGGCGCGGTGGGCCATCCGGACATCGCCCCCGCCGTCTCGGTATGGACGCTGGTGCTGCCGCTGCGTAAGGCGCTTGACCTCTACGTCAACCTGCGGCCGGTCTCGGCGTTGGACGGGCTGCCCGGCCCAGTGGCGGGCGGGCCTGACGCCGACTTCGTCGTCGTGCGGGAGAACACGGAGGGCGAGTACTCGGGCATCGGCGGGCGCCTCCACGTCGGGACGCCGGCCGAGGTCGCCACGGAGGTCGCGGTCCACTCGCGCCGCGGAATCGCGCGCGTTGCCCGCTACGCGCTCGCCCTGGCGCGCGCGCGCGGCGGGACGCTGTCGCTCGTGACGAAGTCGAACGCTTTGCGCCACGGCTACGCGCTATGGGACGAGGTCGTCGGCGCGATCGCCGCGGAGGAATTCCCTGACGTCCTGCTGGAGTGCGTCTTCGTCGACGCGATGGCTGCGCGCATTATCGAGCGCCCGGGCTCACTCGACGTCCTGCTCTGCAGCAATCTCTTCGGCGACATCCTCTCCGACCTCGCCGCCCCGCTGGCCGGCGGCCTGGGCATGGCGCCGAGCGCCAACCTCGACCCGGAGGGGGGCGCCCCGGGGCTGTTCGAGCCAGTGCACGGCTCGGCCCCGGACATCGTGGGCCGCAGGATCGCCAATCCGGGCGCAGCGATCCTTTCCGGCGCGATGCTGCTCGACGCGAACGGCTGCCCGGAGGGGGCCGCAGCGCTCCGCCGGGCCGTCGCCGCCGCCGTGCGCGACGGCGACGCCCGCACACCGGACCTTGGCGGCTCGGCGACGACCGCGAGGGCCGCGGCGGCCGTCGGCGGCGCGCTCGACGATGCACTGCGCGCCGCCGCACCCTCGGTCGGGGCGCGCGAGGGCTGACGATGACGGCCCAGCCCGACCTGGAGCTCCGCAGCCGCATCCGCCTGGTCGACGAGGTCGCCCAGCTGCTGCGCGAGCGCATCTACTCCGGGGCGTTCGCTCCGGGCGCGAAGCTGCGCCAGGAGGAGCTCGCCGATCAACTGCGCGTAAGCCGCACGCCGCTCCGCGAGGCGCTGCGCGTGCTCGAGCGCGACGGCCTCGTTCAAGCGGAGCCGGGCCGCGGCGTGCGCGTCGTCAAGGCCGACCCCGAGCAGCTGCTGGAGGCCTATTACCTGCGCGAGGCGGTCGACGGCGTCGCCGCCCGCCTCGCCGCCGAGCGTGCAACCCCCGCCGATGTCGCCCGGCTGCACGCTCAGCTCGAGCGGCAGCGCGCCGCGATCGAGCCCTGGGAGGCCGCCGCTTACACGCTCGCCAACGTCGAGTTCCACACGATGGTCATGCAGCTATCGGCGAACCGATTCGTCATGGCCGAGCTGCCCCTGGTACGGATGACCTCGCAGGTCTTCACGCCAGTCAAGCTGGTGCCGGAGGCGCGCGGGAAGGCCGCCGTGCTCGACCACGCCGCCATCGTCGAGGCGATCGAGGGGCACGATCCCGAGGCGGCCGAGCGCATGGCCCGAGCGCATATCGCCGCGACCATCGCACGACTGCTCCCGGAGGACGCCGCATGAGCACCGAGCAACCGGCTGTTGCCATCGCGCCTGGTCGCCTGGCGGGCAGGGTGGCGCTCGTCACCGGGGCTGGCTCGGGCCTCGGCCGCGCGACGGCACAGCGTCTCGCCGCAGAGGGAGCGCGCGTCGCGCTCGCCGACATCGACGGCGCCGCCGCCGAGTCCGCAGCGCGCGCGATCGGCGCGCCGGCGATCGCGCTGACCACCGACGTTTGCGACGCGGGCTCGATCGCGGCCGCGGTCGCCGCGGTCGTCGACCGGCTCGGCCCGATCGACGTCTTCCACAACAATGCCGGCATGGCGGAGCGCGCCACGGCCGTCACCGACATCTCCCGCGCCGAATGGGACCGGGTCATCGGCGTCAACCTGACCGCCTTCTTCCTCGGCGTGCAGGCGGTGGCGCCGGGGATGGTGGAGCGCGGGAAGGGCTCGATCATCCTCACCGCCTCGATTGCCGCCCGCCGCCCCCGTGCCGGCCTCGCCGCCTACGTCGCCGCCAAGAGCGGCGCGATCGGCCTCGCGCGCCAGCTTGCACTGGAGCTGGCCGGGCACGGCGTTCGCGTCAACGTAATCAACCCCGGTCCGGCGCTGACGCCGATGCTTGACGAGTTCGGCTTCGGCGCCGATCACGACGCGGTGGTGGAGTGGCTCTCGGCGGCCCTGCCCCTCGGCCGGGCGATCGAGCCCGAGGATGTCGCGGCGGCTGTGGCCTACCTCGCCTCCGACGACGCCCGCGCGGTCACCGGCATGGTCCTCAACGTCGACGCGGGACGCGACCTGTGAGCCCCGCGATGCTCCCCGCCGTCGATCCCGCGACGCGCGAGCCCTTCACCGAGGTCGCCGCCGCCACGCCCGCCGATGTCGACGACGCAGTCACGCGGGCGCGCGCGGCGCGCGCCAGGGCGCGCGACTGGCGCACCCCGACGCGACGGGCCGCGGCGCTGACGGCGCTGGCGAGGCTGATCGAAGCCAACGCGGCCGAGCTGGCCGAGCTGGAGTGTCGCGACACCGGCAAGCCGCTCGCCCAGGCTCGCTCCGACGTCGCCGTCGGTGCCCGCTACTTCGACTTCTACGCGGGCGCTGCGGACAAGCTCGACGGGCGCTCGATCCCGCTCGGGCCAGACCACGTCGACTACACGATACGTGAGCCCTGGGGCGTGTGCGGCCAGATCATACCTTGGAACTACCCGCTGCAGGTCACGGCGCGCTGCGCGGCGCCCGCCCTGGCGGCCGGGAATGCGGTCGTCCTCAAGCCGTCCGAGCTGGCATTCGTCACTCCGGTGCGGCTCGCCATGCTGGCCGCCGAGGCCGGCGTGCCCGACGGAATGCTTGAGGTCCTCTGCGGTGCCGGCGATGTCGGCGGTGCGCTCGTCGCTCACCCTGGCGTCGACCACGTGACCTTCGTCGGCTCGCCGCGGACGGGTTCGATCGTCGCGCACGCCTGCGCGGAGCGCCTTGCGCCGCTCGAGCTCGAGCTTGGCGGCAAGAGCCCGAACGTCGTGTTCGCCGACGCCGACCTGGAGCGCGTGGTGCCGGCGGTCGTCCGCGCGCTCGTCCAGAACGCGGGGCAGAGCTGCTCGGCCGGCACCCGGCTGCTCGTGGAGCGCTCGTGCTACGACGAGGTGCTCGAGACCATCGCGGCAGCGCTGTCCGCGCTCACCATCGGTCCCGGCCTCGAGGACCCGGATCTCGGCCCGCTCATCACCGGCGGCCAGCAGCGCCACGCGCTCGGGATGCTCGAGCGGGCGCGGAGCGATGGCGCGGAGCTCCGAGTGGGCGGCGGCGTGCCCCAGGCGTTCGCCGACGGCTGGTACGTGGAGCCGACGCTCGTGGCCGACGTGCCGGTTGCGTCCGAGCTGTTCAACGAGGAGGTCTTCGGTCCCGTCCTCGCCGCCGCGGCGTTCGACGACGAAGAGGAGGCCGTGGCGCTGGCCAACGGCACGCCGTACGGGCTTGTCGCCGGCGTGTGGACCAACAACCTGTCGCGTGCGCACCGCGTGGCGGGCGAGATCGCGGCGGGCCAGGTGTTCGTGAACTCCTACGGCGTCGCCGGTGGCGTCGAGCTGCCGTTCGGCGGCGTCAAGCGCAGCGGCTACGGGCGCGCCAAGGGGATCGACGCGCTGCTCGGCTACACCCAGGTGAAGAACGTCTGTATCGCGCTGTAGTGCTCTGAGGCTCCGCCGTGTCGGCACTCAGAAGGAGCGGAGTTTTCCGAAGAAGACAGGTAGGGCGGCTCAGGCGGCTGTGAGCGTGTGGCGGTGGAGTTTGAGGTCGGATGACACGGTATCGGCGTCGGGGCGCTGGTGGCGATCGTCGGCGGACCCGGGGCAATTCAGTTGACGGACGGCACCGCCGCAGCGGCGGGATGGGCCGGCGGGGCACGTGCCGGCGAGGTCAAGCAGAGATCGAGCAGCTGCGGACCGTGGGCGCGCTTCTGCGACGCCGTCGCGCGCCGTCCGGTACGCCGTGGCGCGAGATGGGCGCCAACGGAACACAGTGATCGCATGCCGGGTCCGCCTTACAAGCAGGAGGTCGCTGGTTCGAGCCCAGCACCGCCCACTCGAAGGAATCCCTGCAAGGGCATGTAATGCGCCAGTTCGCGCGCGCGGCGCTCTGGCCCTTCTCGCGGCTAGGGGACAAGCACCGCGGTCACACGCTAACGCGGCGCCGGGTACATTTCACGCCGTCACGCGGCCGCGAATTCGACCGCGATTCAGTGCACGACGGCATCGCGTTAAATGCGACCGTCCGGCACCGTGCCGGCTGGAAACTCCTGTTGATGGCCTCGAAATCGCCGCGGATTTGGCTAGGACGTGCCGGCGGGGCGCGTCGCCGACAAGCATTCGGCTCGATGGCCCAAGCGTCAGGCCGCCGGCAGCGTCGCGAGAGTCTCGGGGGCATGGCCGAGTCGTACTTGAGGAAGCACCCGCACGGCGCGACACTTGCCGAGATCCGCGCTGCTCTAGAACGGCGCACCGGGCAGGCGGTGCTGCCTCACTCGCTCCGTGCCTCGATGTACAGGCGTCAGGCCCGAAGCGGGGAGCCAGTGTTCGAACGGATCGGCAGGGGTCGCTACCGCGTCCGCCAGAAATAGCTGGTCAGGCGTCCTCCTGCTGCGAAAGCGGGAAAATCCTCGCCATACGGCTGAGCAGTTGCTCGGGACCAAGGATAAGGCCGCGGCCGACCACCCAAGCTTCCTTCTCAGTGGGGCGGTCGTGCGCGGCTGGTCGTCCTGACGAGCTCTGGGTCGCCGACATCACCTACCTCAGGTGCTGGGAGGGCATCGTGTTCTTCGCCTTCATCATCGACGCCCACAGCCGCCGGATCGTCGGCTGGCAGCTGGCCGGGCACATGCGCACCACGCTCGTGCTCGACGCGCTGCGGATGGCGCTGCACCAGCGCGGACCCGGCGCCGACGTCGAGCTCGTGCACCACTCCGACCGCGGATCGCAATACACCTCGATCGACTACGGCCAGACGCTCGCCGATCACGGCGTGCTCGCTTCGGTCGGGTCGGTCGGCGACGCCTACGACAACGCCCTGGCCGAGAGCTTCGTCGACTCCTCAAGACCGAACTGATCTCAGACCGCATCTGGCGCACCCGCTCACAGCTCGAGCTCGCGATCGTCGAGTACCTCGGCTGGTTCAACCACGCGCGCCTACACCAAGCGCTCGGTGATCTGCCACCGGCCGAATTCGAGGCTCTGAGGTCTCCCCGACCTGAGACGATCACATCCACAGATCGATTGACTGAAACCACGTAATCCGGTCTCCGCGAAAGCCGGGGCGGCTCACCGGGGCGCGGCTCGCGCGCACGAGATCGGCGCGGGCACCGCGATCCCGTGCCACTGCCGAGATGTCCGAGTGCAAACACATCCGATCCGGCCGAGTTCGTGACCGACTGCGAAGCTTGTCGGCCAGCCTTTCCGGGTGCCCAGCGCGGGCGAGCGCTTCAGCGCCCGATCGGGTCGGCCGCAATCCCGGCAGCAGCCGCTCGGGGATCTGCTCGCCGTCTACGATGCCGACGATGAACGGCCGCTGTGGCTGAGGGCTTCGCGAGGGCCGTCGTTGCCGCTCGGTGGCCGATCGTGGCAGCGTGGATCCTGGCCGCTGTGCTGGCGGCCGCGTATCTGCCGACGTTGCAGGAGGCCCAGACGGGCGCGCTCAAGCAGCTCGTGCCCGCCGACTCGCGGGCGCTTGAGGCGGAGAAGCTCTCGGCCGAGTTGTTCCGGTTCCCGCTCGCGAGCCGGACGGCGATCCTCGAGCGCGACGGCGGCGGCCTGCCGGCAACGCGTGTGACGACCGCGGCCGGCCTGATCGACGACATCAACCACCATCGCCTGCCGGCCGCGCGCGCCGCCGGTGCCTATGGCGTCACGAACGCCGGGGTGAGGCTGCCATTCGCGCGCGAGCGCGACACCGCGACGGTGAGCTCGCTGTTGTTCGGACTCGAGGCCAGCCAGCGGCGGCGCGTCGCGGGGGCGGGCGGTTACGTGCGGGCGCTCGACGCGCCGCCGTCGAGCTATGTCGGCGTCACGGGTGTGATCCCGGCGCGCGCCGAGCAAGCCGAGTTGATCGAGCAGCATCTTCCCGACATCGAGCTGGTGACGGTGCTCATCATCACGCTGATCGTGGCGCTGTCGCTGCGCTCGGCGGCGGCGCCGATCGTGACGCTGGGGACCGTCGCGGTCGCCTACGTGGCGTCGGTGCGGCTCGTCGCGATCGTCGGTGAGCAGGTCGACATCTCCGTGCCGCCCGAGGTCGAGCCGATCATGGTGGCGTTGCTGTTCGGGGTGGTCACGGACTATGCGCTGTTCTACATGTCGCGGTTCCGCCGCCGGCTGGAGGGCGGCGAGGCGCCGCTGGACGCTGCGCGCGAGACGACCGCGGAGTTGACGCCGTTGATCCTGGCCTGCGGGATCGCGGTCGCGGCCGGCTCGGCGGCGCTCGTGGTCGCCGACCTCGGATTCCTGCGCGCCTTCGGGCCTGGCATGGCCCTCGCCGTGGTGGTCGGCCTGCTGGTCACGGTGACCTTCCTTCCCGCGGTGCTGGCGCTGGCCGGCCGGGCGATGCTTTGGCCCGGATCGGCGGGCGAGCCGGCGCATCGCGCCGTGGGGACCGGCTGGCTGGATCGCCGGATCGTGACGGCGGTGCGTGCGCCGCGGCGCACGACGCTCGTGTGTCTCGCGATTCTGGCGGTGATGGCGAGTGGCCTCGCCTTCCTCAAAGTCGGCAATCCACTGATCCGCGGCCTGCCGAGCGACAGCGAGCCGCGCCGCGCGTACGAGCAACTGTCGGATGCATTCGCGCCCGGCACGATCTCGCCCGCCACGCTCGTCGTCACCGCGCCGGGTATCGCGCTCCACCGCAAGCGGCTGGCCACCTTCCAGGCGGTCCTGTCTGCCCAGCCCGGTGTGGCCGGTGTACTCGGGCCCGCCACAAAGCCGAGCCAGCAGCCATTCGGCGTGGTCGTCTCCCCCGACGACAATGCGGTGCGCTACGTGCTCATCGGGGAGGAGGATCCGCTCAGCGCCGACGCGGTGCGCCTGCTGCGCAACCTCGACTCGCGCACTGGCGACCTGCTCGACGCCGTCGGGCTGACGGGCACGCGGGCGCTGTTCGCCGGTGACACGGCGATCACCGGCGAGCTGATCGACACCGCCGGCGGTGACCTGCTGCGGGTCGCGCCGCTCGTGCTGCTGCTGGTGGCGATCGTGCTCGCCGTGTTCCTGCGCGCCATCGTGGCGCCGCTGTACCTGGTCGCAATCGCCGCGCTGGCGCCGCTCGCGTCGCTCGGCCTAGCGGTCGTCTTCTTCCAAGGCGTGCTCGGCGAGCCGGAGATCACTTACTTCGTCCCGCTCGCCGCCGGCGTGCTGCTCGTCGCGCTCGGCTCCGACTACAACATCTTCCTCGTCGGGCGCATCTGGAGCGAGGCCGAGCATCGCCCACTGCGCGAGGCCGTCGTCGCCGCGGCGAGCGGCGCCTCGCACGCGATCTCCGCCGCCGGCCTCGTCCTCTCGGCCTCGTTCGCCGCGCTCGCGCTGGTCCCGGTGAGCGCGTTCCAGCAGCTCGCGTTCGTGCTCGCCGTCGGGCTGCTGATCGACGCGTTCCTCGTCCGCTCGATCCTCACCCCGGCCGTGGTCACGCTCGTCGGCGAGCGCTCGAGCTGGCCGAGCAACCATCTGGCAGCGCCGCAGCGCGCCCGGGTGCCCGCCTGACGCTCAGCCCTTGAGCAGGTCCTCGAGGAAGCCGATCACGCTCTTGCCCGTCGAGGTCTGCAGCGCGTCGATGATCGCCGAGACGGGCAGCGCGCCCTCGGCGCGGCGCAGCAGCTCCGCCTCCAGAGAGGAGATCGAGCCGCCCCGCTGCGCCTCCGCGATCGCACGGTCAAGCCCGGCGCGAACCGCGCGCTCGAGCGCCTCGTCGCTGATGCGATGCTCGCGAGCGAAAGCAGCCCGCGCCTTCGAGTCCGCGAGCGCGAGCACCAGCTCTTCGCGCGGCACGCGCAGCTGGCAGGCGGCGCCGTCGAGGGCGGACAACGCGATCTGCTGCAGCTGATCGCCCTGGCGTTCGGGCGGACGCGGCCGGCACGGGTCCGCGACCGCCAGCGGCTTGTAGCTCGAGCCGCCGAGCGCGAGATAGACCCCCGCAAGTCCGGCGGACGCGACGACCGCCATCGCGAGCGCCGCGAGCTCGCGCGTCCGCGGCGCACCACTGCCGAGCGCGATCGGCACCACCGCGAGCAGCGCCAGCGCGGCGGCGAGCAGGAACACGGTGCTGAACGCATGCGTGGCAGCGCGATCGACCTGGTCGGCGAGCGCGCGCTCCAGCCGCGCGTACTCAGCACGACCCTCGGACGGCGGCGTCACCGAGCGGAACGCGGGGGAGACATCCGTCAACCGGCCCCCGGAGCGACCGATCTGCTCCCCGAGCGCCTGGCCGAGCGCGATCTTCGTCTTCGGTGACAGCTTCGCGTCGAGGATCAGCGACGTCCCGGCGTTCTGGGCGGCGTCGCTCTCATTCGACAGCTGCGCCGTGAACACCGGCGTCAGCAGCACCAGACCGACCACGATGCCGACGTGGCGCGCGGCGATCGTCCCCGCCGCGCGCCGCCCGGCCGGGTCGGCCGCACCAAGCGCCCGCGCCGTCAGACCCGGAACGGACAGCGCGATGCCGACGCCGACGAGCGCCTGCGGCGCCAGCGTCCACACCGGCTCGGCGTGCGGCACCAGCCCGAGACCAGCAAGCCCGCCCGCCAGCGCGACGGCGCCCGCGGCCATCACCGCGCCCCCATCACCGAGCCCGCGCGTCGCCGCCCGCGCAAGCAGCGTCGCGACCGGGATGGCGGACACGATCAGCGCGGCCGCCAGCGGCGAATAGCCCCAGCCCTCCGTCAGCAGCACGACGAGTAAGAACAGCGCCCCGGTCAGCCCCGCAGACACCAGCGCGAGCGCCAGCTCAGGGCCGAGGCTCGGCCGTCCCGGCCGGCCCGGCTCGGCCGCTCCCGTCGGCGGGCGGGCAGCGAACGCGACGCCGAGCACGACCGGCACCTGAACCGCGAAGATCGACTGCCAGCTGATCAACTCCGTCAACAGCCCGCCCGCCACGGGCCCGAACGCGAGCCCGGCGAGCCCAGCCATGCCCCACAGCGCCGCACCCTGCGCGTGCGACCCCCGGCTGCGCGCCAACAGCTCGATCGCTCCCGCGACCACGCCAGCGCCGCCGAGCGCCTGCACGCAGCGGCCGGCGATCAGCACGGACACGGCCGGGGCGAGCGCGCACACCAACGAGCCGGCCGCGAACGCCGCCACGCCCACGCCCCACACCCGCACCGCGCGCGCAGCGCTCGGTCGCGCCGCCACCACGGCCGCCGGCAGCACCGCCAGCGCAAGCACGATGTTGAACGACGTCAGCACCCACGCCACACCCGACACCGTCGTGTCGTAACGGTCCAGGATCGCCGGCAGCGCCAGTGTCACCACCGACGAATCCGCGAGCACGATCCCGACCGTCGCGGCCCAGATCAGCTCACGCCGGCGGGCAGCGACAGCGACCATTCCGCTCCTATGCAAGCAGGCGCACTGTCCGCCGCGCACCCAGGCCCATCCGACCGGCGCGCACGATCGTAGCCGCCGCACACACCAGGCGGAACTCCAAGGTCCCGAGATCGAGGCCAACGGCGGCTACGGTTCGGCATAGACGCGGACACCGAGGCGCGGGGGCTTACCAGATGGCAGCGATCTTCTTCGACGACTGGTCGGGCTTGGTCCGCGTCGTCATTGTGGGCGCGGCCGCGTACATCGCGTTGATCGCGATGCTGCGCGTGTCAGGCAAGCGAGCGCTCGCGAAGCTCAACGCGTTCGATCTGATCGTCACCATCGCGCGGGCTCGACGCTGGCCACCGTCCTGCTGTCCTCGACCGTCGCGCTCGCCGAAGGACTGACCGCGATGGCGCTGCTGCTGACGATGCAGTACGTGGTGGCCTGGGCTTCGACGCGCAGCGGCCGGGTCAAGCGATTGGTGAGCGCTGAGCCGACGCTCGTCTACCGGGGCGGCTTCCTGCAGCACGCCATGGATTCCGAGCGCGTGACCCGCCGACCAGCTCCGCCAGGCCGCCCGCGCGCAAGGCCACGCCGAGCTCTCAGACGTCGCCGCGATCGTGTTGGAGACCGACGGCACGCTCAGCATCCTCAGCGGCACACCGACCGAGCTCGACTCCGCGATCGTGTTGGAGATCGCCCGGCGGTCGGTCGAGTCGCAGCGGCGGTAGCCCGACGATGCTGTACGTGGCGGAGACCAGACCGATGTCGGCCGCGTCGAGCCGGCCGAGGATCTCGCGGCTGATGGCGTCCTTGACCTCGCGCACGCCGCGGGCGGTGACCAGGAAGCGCAGGGACATCTCCAGCCAGTTGTCGGTGATCCGCCAGAACACGGCCGGTTCGAGCGACGCGTCGGAGAGGGCGTACCGTGACCGCATGTGCGCTAGCGCCTCCCGCGCGCCGGGGTCGTCGACCACGGCGTGAGAGCGGGCGGCAGTGAGCAGGATCTGCTCGACTCGGTCGCGGTCGCGGTCATAGTCGATCGGCAGGACGATCTCCTCCCACGGGCAGGGAAGTCGCGCGTGTAGTTGTAGACCGGCTCGTTGAAGATCGCGCCGTTGGTGACGGTGACCAGGCGGCCGGTGTATTGGCGCGAGTTCACCCACACGGCCGGGTCGGCGCCGCTGACCGACGGTGGCTGGCCCATCTCCATGATCGTGGTCTTGAGGAAGCCGAGGCGCACGACGTCGCCGCGGACCCCGCCCAAGGTGATCCGGTCGCCGACCCCGAAGGTGTCGCCGCTGAGGATGACGAAGTACGCCGCGAGCGACAGGATCACCTGACGTAGGGCGAACGCCAGTCCGGCGGTGATCAGCCCGACCCCGGTGGTCAGGTCCGTGTCCGGGGTGATCCAGATCGACAGCACGCCGAGCGTCAGCACGATGGCGGTGACGACCTGAACGCCCTGGCGCGCCCAGAAGCGGCGCGGATCGGCGACCTCGCCCCGAGCCGCCGGCGGATCAGCGCGCGCGCCACCCCGCGCAGCGCCAGCACGACCACCAGCAGCGCGGCGGTGTAGAGCAGCTTCAGCCCGGTCTCGGGCGTCAATCCCACTAGCGTTACCGCGACGACGCGCCCAGCATCCGCAAGCGGCATGACGGCGGCGGTCGCCACGGCGCTCAGCGGCACGCGGATCGGCGTCGGTTCACGGGGTCCTCGGGACGGGTGCCCAGTTGCCCGCCTGCGCCTGCTCGACCAAGGTGGCCAGGTCGGCCAGCCGGGCGTTCTCGGCATGATCGAAGTCCTGCGCGGCGGCCGTGACGCGCAGTCGCGCGAGTTGCTCGGCGATCGCGCGCTGCTGGTCGGGCTCGGCGGCGCACCACGCCAGCTCGCGCAACAACGCGAACAGCCGGGCCAGGACAAACGGATCGGCGGCACCGTAGCGGCGCGGCTGCGCGATCGCGAGCTCGAGCATCTCACCGAAATCACGACGCGCCAGCACGACGCGGACCTGATCTTGGTCGTCGCGCAGAAGCCGCGGCGACAGGTCGCGGCCGGCCAGCTCGCACAGCAGCGCCGAGCTGTGCGCCAGCGCGTGCACGGCCGTCGTCGGATCGTTGATGCCCGGCGAGAGGGCCTTGCTCGCGACATCGGTGAGCTGACGCAACCCGTACCCGACGTCCTGGGCCGACGTCCGCTCAAAGCCCGTCGTGACCGCGCCCGCCACCCGCTCGCGCAGGGCCGCCAGCGCGTCGTGATCGAACGCACCGGTGCGCGACCAGCCGACCCCGACCGGCGTGCCGGCGACCACCGAGCCGCCCGGGACGCAATCTACGACCACGACTGCGTCGGCGTCCACCGCCGCCGCCAGCAGCGCTTCCTCGTCCAATCCGACCAGGAACCCCGACCCGGCCGCCTCCAACGCCGCCGCGTCGCTCGGCGCCACCGGTCCGAGCTGTCGTCCGACCCCGGGCTCTCGTTCCGCCCGGAGCCGACGGACCGTGCCGCTCGCTTCGGCGTGCACCTTGCGCAGCATCGTCTCGACGCGGATCTCCTGAGCCAGATGCGCGAGGAACAGCACGAGACCCACAACGCTGGCCATCGCCAGGACGAACGCCAGCGTGACCGACAGCTGCGGGACGAACAGCGCCCGCGCGTCACCGGCGTCGCGGACGGTGCGCAGCACGGCCAGCGCGTAGGTGAACGTGCCCAGGAACAGCGCCAGGGTCACGTGCACGAACCGGTCGCGTGTGAACGTGCGCAACAGCCGCGGCGAGAACTGGCTGCTGGCCAGCTGCAACGTCAACACGGTCAGCGAGAACGTGAGCGAGGTGACGGTGATCAACGAACTGGCGATCGAGCCGAGCAACGTGCGCGCGGCGCTCGGCCCGCCCCCGAACAGGTACGCCGTCACGCCCGCCGGGAGGTCGTCGTCGATGCTGCCGTCGAGCCGCGGAAGCCCGACGCCCAACGCCAACGCGAACGCGATCGCGATCGTCGGCAGCGGCCACATCTGCGTCCTGAGCCCATCATGCAACTCACCCAACCTCGACCGCACGCCCGACGACAGGACCACCGACCCTCAGCGCTCCCGCGGCCGGCCCACGCCACGCCCGACCAAGACGCACATCATCCGCTCAGCCACGAACAGGAAGAGTGCTGGACGCCCCGGACAGGTCACCCGAGGCTGGTGATGCGTCTAGCGGAGGTACGTGTCGGATTGCGAGGCCCGGCCCGCGATCGCCCGCGCTCTGCGCGTGGGGTGAAGCTCAAACGGGCGAGGACGCCGCTGTTGTCTCGGGGCGTCGGAGGCGAGTGGGCGATGCCGTCGCGCGCCGGTGAGCCCGAAGACGCAGTGCCGAGGCGTGGCCGGGTCACAAGTCTCCCCCGCTACCACCACGGCGCAGGCCCGCGGCGCGTCGGCGATCGTCAGCAGCACCGAGTCACGGGCATTTCGCCGTCCGGATCGACCGGAATGCCGCTCGTAGCGTGAAGCGCATGACGCGGCCGTCCGCCCTGACATCTCGACTGTGTCGGCGGGGATTTGGGGACCAGGCCCGGCTTCCGCGCGGCGGCTCAGGCGCAGCGGGGACCGACGAGCCGATGGCGCAAAAGCAGCGACCCCACCCCGATGACCCCGACCACCAGCGAGGCGACGATGATGGCCAGCGTGGCCTGCGCCTGCAGCCCCTCGTCGTCGAAGGCGAGGATCGAGATGAAGATCGCCACGGTGAAGCCGATGCCCTTGAGCGGCGCCATGGCAGCGATCGCCGCCCAGTCGAGGCGCTGGAAAGCGCCGTGCCGGTCAGCCGCGCGACGCCCAGGGGAAGGAGGAATCCGCCGATTGGCGCCCCGACCACGAGGCCCAGAAGGATGCCCAGCCCCACCGGTCCGGTGACGGCGTCACCTAAGCTGTCGAGGGTTATCTCCACGCCGGCGTTGGCGAGCGCGAAGACCGGGAGGACGGCGAACGCAGACCACGGGTGCAGCGCGTGCTCCATGCGGATGAGCGGCGCGACGGCCTCGCGGGACAGACGCGACACCTCTGACATGGTCGCCTCGCTCACCTCTTCATCTGTCTCGGTGACGAGCTGCCCGAGCTGGCCGGCGATCGCCTCGCTGGTGCGCGCCCGCGGATAGAACGGCCGGGCCGGGGTGAGGAACCCGAGAGCGACGCCGGCGATGGTGGCGTGGATGCCGGACTCGTGCACGGCGATCCACCAGTTCCGCCGCTACGCGAGTCGCTACCTCATCGACCAGCCGGTCGAGGTCGAAGTCGAACCTCAACGCTGGCCTCGTCGCGGCGGCGCTGCCGATGATGCGAGCACATACTGTTGACGGACGGCGCGACTCTCGTGGCTGAACTCGGACGACAGCGATTCGATCGAGGGGACAAGCAGGGGACAAGCAGCCGCGGAACTCGACCGCTCGTCGCGAGCGCTGTACAGGTCGCGGTTTCGCTCCGTAGCGCCTAATGACGCATAACGATTCGCAGTGATGTGCTGCGGGATCCGCCTTACAAGCAGGAGGTCGCTGGTTCGAGCCCAGCACCGCCCATCGCGATGAAGCACGGCGCAGAGCCGTTTGCGAACCCTGAGCCAGCGCGCTCGCCGCTGCTGTGGTGCGCTGAGGTCAAGCAGCGAGGCGGATCCTGAGGTGTCATGGGTGAGGGGCAGCGATCAGTCGACCGACAGGACCAGGACGGTGACTTCTTCGTCCGGTATCCGCCGTGCCCTGAGGGGATGCTGGATCTCAGCCAGGGTAGCCGTCGCCGTCGGCTCCGACGTCCGCGCGACCACGCGCCGCAGCCGCTCCACGGCGGCCGCAGGACCGCCCCGGCCCTTGGGCAGCATGCCATCCGAGGCGACGACCAACCGGTCGCCGCGCTCGAGGCGGGCGAGGCGCGACTCGTATCGCGCGGTCTGGCCGCCCGCGCCCAGTGCCGCGTAAGTCAGTCCCTTGAGGGCGACGGGCCCGTGCTCGAGCGAAACGAAGTGCGCCGGCGGATAGCCGCAGTTCACCCACGCGAGCGTGGCCGTCGGAGCGTGCCAGCGGGCGAGGAAGGCGCGCACCTCGGCTCCATCGCCGACCGCGGCGATCTCGTCGTGCATCGCCGTGGCCACCGCGGCCACGTCGGCGGCGTCGTGGCGGGCGCCCCGGAGCGCGGCCAGCGCGGCGAGGCCCAACCCGACCGAGCCCGGGCCGCTCCCGCCGGGGTCTGCCGCGGCGAGCCACGTCCCATCGACGTTGTCGGCGACATCGAACCAGTCGCCGCCCGCCAGCCGCCCGGGGAGCACTCCGCCGCAGACCGTCGCGCGAGTGACGCGGACGGTGCGGGGCGCCAGCAGGCGCGGCGGCATCCCTGCAGGCGCCTCGCCGTTCGACTGCTGCCCGAGGTCGGTGAGCTCGCGTGCCAGCTCGAGGACCGTCGCGCCCTCGCGGGCGACGCCGGCGAGCGACGCGAGCGGCTCGGCGACGGTGACGAGCGCGCCGATCAGCCTTCCCCCACTCGCATGGCGACGGCGCGCGCGGCGGGGAACTCCTCACGCAGATGCGCCTCCAACGCGTCGAAGCGCTGGGGAAGTAGCTCGGCGATGAGCCCGGGCGGAGTCTCCAGGATGAGCGGGAGGTCCGTCGTCCCGGCCGCCCGCACGATCCGGACGCCGTCGTCGGCGAGCACGTAGAGCGCCACGTCGACGCCCGCCATGTGCCGCGCCTCGGCCACGAGCTGGTCCGCGGCAAGGTGCGGTGGCACTCCGTCGAGGATGCCCAGCACACCGCGGACGCGCGGCTCGGCGGCTGGCACCCACGGCGTGTCGGCGGCCGCGGGCTGCGGCGCGTCTGTGGGGACGGGGTCGGTCGTCTCCGCGGGCGCGGCGAGCGGCTCGGCCGCCGGCGGAACCGGGGCGACTGGCTCCAACTCCTCCGGCCCTTCGGCGTCGAGCTCGGCCTCGGTCAGCACCGGCGCCGGGGTCAGCTGACCCAGCGCGGAGGCGAGCGCCTCGCGGTTGGGGAAGCGCCGCCGCAGGGTCGACTCGCTCGTGTCCGCCGCCTTCGCGAGCCGGGTGAACGTGAAGTCGCCGTCACCGTCGGCGGAGAGGGCCAGCGCCGCGGCGAGGATCCGCTCGCGCACGTCGGGCGAGTCCGGGCGTGGAGCGGCGGGTGCGGGGGCGCCCCCACCGGCCGCTGCACCCGCGTCTTCGGCGGCGGCAGGCTGGGGGGTCGCCCTGACGTTCGCGACGCCCCACCACGGCAGCTTGATGTCGAGGAAGTCCTCGAGCCGGCGGTGCGTCGCCGGGTCCGCGATGTCGAACCCGAGGTAGTTCGGGTTGCCGCCGAAGTGGTCCTCGGCTGCTGCGTAGTGGCCCGTGATCCAGGCCTCGAGCTCTTCGTCGGTCCTGCCGATCCCCGGCGGCAGTCCCGGGATCTCCATGTACGTGACACGCCTCCGGAGGGTGCCCCATTTGGTGATGCTGCGGATCAGCGCCGGGACGTCGCGCCGGTTGAGCAGGAAGCGCATGTCCGGGTGGACGTCCTCGATCGCCTGCAGGACCTCGAAGTCGAGCTGCGGCCAGTAGTTGCGCCGGACGCCGTTCTTGGACAGCTCGGGGCGGCAGACATCCGGCTGAGCGATGCAGTCGTACTGCCTCAGGCGGCGCAGCGGGTCGCGTCCCGCGTTGAAGTCCTCGTAGATGACCTCTCCGAGGAACGCACCGCTCGGCGTCCGCCAGTGGGCCGAGCTCAGGCCGGCGCGGGCGAACGCCATATGCAATGTGCTCGTGCCCGACTTCGGGAACCCGACGATGAAGATGCTCACCATGAAGGGCGCAAACCTAGACCTTGATGCGCTTGCGCGCATCCTCTCGCCACCGGACGAGCGTGGCCATCTCCCCCGGCCGCACCTTCGCGGCGTAGAGCTTGAACACAGCGTGGTGGCGCTCGAGCGGCGACAGCTTGCCGAACAGGTACCAGGCGGTCATCGCCTCTCGCTCGGTTGGATGGGCCCGGGTGTTCGTGCAGCGTAGGAGCGCGTCCAGCTGCGCCTGTAGCGCCTCGCCCTCGTCAAGCGCGGCGAAACGGTCGCCGGGCCGGCCGGCTATTGATCGTGAACCCGCGCCGCGTCGGCGGTTGGGCAATCCGCGCACCGCCGACGAGGTCGAGCTGAGGTCAAGCAGCTGCGGAACGTGGCGCGCTACTGCGACGCCATGGCGCCGCCGAACGGCACGCCGTAGCGCGGAATGGGCGCTGACGGAAGGTCGCTGGTTCGAGCCCAGCACCGCCCACTCGAAGGAAGTCCTGCAGTTGCGCGGGATAATCGGGTTCGCCGGCGGACCGCTCCAGCCGCTCACGAGGCGAGGGGACATGGCCCCGAGGACCATGGCTTCATGGACTCGCGCGGCTTCTTCGACCTCGACGGCCACCCGTGGCAGGTCATGGTGGATGAATCCGGCGGCGGCGCAGCAGGGCCCCGCCGCCGGACCGGCGACGTCAGCGTCCCTCGAGCGCCTCCATCTCGCGCCGGAGCGAGTCGAGCTCGCGCTGCAGCCGTCGCAGCGCCTCGCCTTGGCGGCGGTTATCGGCGCGCAACTCGGCGAGCTCGTCGTCGCTCGAGGCGCTCCGAGCGGCGGCGGTCGTCGTGGTCCCGAGCTGCCCGTTGGCGTTGACGACGACCGTCTTCTTCGTCCCCGGAGGCACGACGCCGTAGACGCCGGCGAGGAACGCCGCGACCTGCTTGCCCGCCGTCCCGATCCGGATCCGCCCCGACTCGCCCGCCACCCCGACGTTGGCGATCGCCACGTTGTTCGAGCCGGTGGTCAGGCTCGTGCCCGCGCTGCGGCCCAGCGCGAGGTTGCCGCTCCCCGTGGCCTTGTTCAGCGCGCTCGTCCCCATCGCGACGTTGTCCTTCCCCGCCCGGTTGACCCCCAGCGCCCCGTAACCCGCCGCGACGTTGTCCAGCCCCGTCGTATTCGCCCGCAGCGCGTTGGTCCCCGCAGCGAGGTTCCGGATCCCCGTCGTGTTCGAGAACAAGCTCTGGTCCCCGAGCCCGATGTTGTCGTTGGCGTTGGTGTTCAGCAGCGCGTTTCCGCCCATCGCCACGTTGCGCATCCCGGTCGTGTTGAGCAGCAGCGCCTGGTAGCCGAACGCCGCGTTGTAGCCACCGGTCGTGTTCGAAAGCAACGCGTTCGTTCCCGACGCGGTGTTCTGGCTGCCGCTGGTGTTGCTCAACAGTGCCTGACGGCCGGCGGCCGTATTCGACGCTCCGTTCGTGTTGTTGAGCAGCGCTTGGTAGCCGCCCGCGAAGTTGTAGTTGCCCGTGCTGGCCCGCAGCGCCTCCAGCCCGATGGCCGTGTTCTCGAACCCGGTCGTGTTGCTGCGCAAGGACGAGGAGCCGACCGCCGTGTTCCCGTGGCCGGTCGTGTTGGCGAAGAGGGCGTGCTCGCCGATCGCGGTCATGCGACTCCTGCACGTTGTTCTGGAGCGCGATCGAGCCGATCGCGGTGTTTCCGTCAGCGGTCGTGATATCGGCCAAGGTGTTCTCGCCGTAGGCCACGTTCCCGTCGCCCGTCGTCACCACCCTCAGCGCGTTGAAGCCGACACCGATGTTGTGATTGCCGCTCGTGAGGGAGGACATCATGTTCTGTCCCATGGCGATGTTGCCCGCGCCGAACGTCAGCGATGCGAACGGGCTCGGGTCGGCCGCCACGTTGTTGATGTCGTCGTAGAAGACGCTCGTCGTCGCTGCCTGCGCCGTCGCGGCGCCCCACCCCGACGCGAGCGCCATCACGGCCGCCGCGACCCCGATCCACGCCCGTCGGCGAGGTCGCGTCGCGACCGGCGTTCCCGTCCGCGTGTCGCTCGAGCGAAGACCGGTGAGGCGCATCTCGTTCCCTCCTTGGATAGCAAGCCACCCCGACCATCCCACACCGCGCCCAGTCGTGTTGACAACCAGCCGCGGTCTGCGTGGAAGGCGGCGGTGCGGTGCGGGATGGTCGAGGTACCCATGCCCGCCGGTTCGCGCCGTTCGCGCACCGACCTGCTCGCGGATACGTTGTGCCGTGGATGGAACGGCCCCCCGAGCTCGCGCGCGCCGGCGCCCCGATCACCCGCCGCGACGCCCTGAAGGGCGCCGCGGGGCTCGCGGCGATCGGCGCGGGAGTGGCGGGAGCCGGGCGGCACCTGGTCCCGGCGGCTCGTGCCGCCGGCCGCGCCGGTGCGGCCGCGCGGCGCGAGCGCGTCGCCATCGTTGGCGCGGGTGCGGGCGGCGTGGCGGCCGCCTACTTCCTCGCCGGCACACACGACGTGGAGCTCTTCGAGGCGCGCCGCCGGATCGGCGGGCACTGCGACTCGCGGACCGTCGAGCACCGAGGTCACCGCGTCACCGTCGACCTCGGCGCGCAGTTCTTCCACCCGGACACCCACCCGATCTACGTCACGCTCCTCGAGGAGATCGGCCTCTACGACCCCGAGCACCCCGAGGCCGACGAGACGCTCGAGTCGCCGGGCAGCCTGTGCGTGTTCCCGGTCGGCGGCGGACCGCCGGTCCTCTCCTCTGTGAACCCGCTTTCGACCCTGCCGCGGGCGCTCGACTTCGCGGCCTTCACGCAACTCGCGCGGCAGGCGGTGCTCACCGGTCTGCCGTGGGAGACCAGCGTGCGCGCGTGGATCCGCAGCCTGCCCTTGGAGCAGGCCTTCAAGGATGAGGTCCTCGCTCCTTGGATCACGGCGACGATCGGATCGTCCCGAGCGGACGCGATGCGCTCGTCGGCGCGCGCGATCCTGCAGACGTTCGCGCTCGCCTTCCCCGCGGACCTCACCCGCCCCGCCACCACGTTCACCTCGCGCGTCGGCCTCCAAGGCAACCTGCAGCGGCTGCTCGACCGCAGCCCGGAGGTGGAGGTGCATCTGCGCGCGCCCGCCCGCGCCCTCGAGCGCAAGCGGGGGCGCTGGTTCGTGTGCACGCCGGACGGGCGGCGCGGGCCCTTTCGCCACGTCGTGCTCAACGCGCCTCCGCGCGTCGGGCGCAAGCTGCTGCGCCCGTTGCCCGCGTTCGCGGAGGCGACCGCGCTGCTCGACGCCTACCGGTACTTCGACTCGCGCCTCCTGATCCACTCCGACCCGGCGTACGTGCACGCCGACCGCGCGAACTGGGTGGCGTACAACGCCGGCGTCGACGGCCGCGAGTGCGAGGGCAGCGCGTGGCTCGGCGCGCTGCACGATCCGCTGCCCACGGGCGGAACCGTCGACGTCTTCAAGTCGTGGGCCACGCGACGCGACGCCGACGCGTCGGCGGTCCTGCTGGAGCGGCGCTTCAAGCATCCGCTGATCGGCCGCGGGTCGCTCCGGGCCGCGCGCCGCCTGCGCCGCCTGCAGGGGCGCGGAGGCCTGCACTTCAGCGGCCAGTACACGACGGGCATGGACCTGCAGGAGTCGGCCGTCTACTCGGCCATGCAGGTCGCGCGGGCGCTCGCGCCGGGCAGCGCGACGCTGGCCGCGCTGGATGCGCGGCTGGCCGCTCGCGGTCGCGACGGGATCTCGTACGACCTCTAGCCTGGGCGCGCGCACGGCCCATTTGCATGCGGCGGCGGCCAGTGTTGGAAGTGTGAAGTTCGAGGTGTTGGTCGCGGAGCCGCGTCGAGTGTTGCCTGCGATTTCGGGTTCTACGGCTTGGACGCTCCGGATCGGTTGGTTCGGGCGTGCGCTTCGATCATGGATCCGGTCCCGGAACCCAGTCGTAGATTGCGTGATTGGCCTGCCGGCGAGATTCGAACCGCCGCCACGCTTGACCTTCCGCAGCACTCTGAAAAGATGGCCCCGATGCGCCGCCTGAGTCTGCGCCGCAGATCGGCGGCCACGGCCGATCCGCATGCGAACTCGAGCCGGGATGGCCAGCTTCGCGCCGAGCGCGACCACCTCCGCACCGCCTTGCATCGAACCGCGGACCGCGCGCGGCAAGCGGAGGACACGCTCGCGCGAGAAGTCGCGGAGCGCCAGGCGGCGCAATACGACGCCCGCCGCCTCGAGCGCCGCCGGAAGGAACTCGCCCGCGCCGTTCAGCAAGCGGCGAGCGCCGTGGCGGACGTCCGCGCCGACCTGGTCCGGGTCCGCGCCAGCCGGACATGGCGCATGACCCACGGGGTGTTGATTGCGTTGCGACTGCTGCGTGGATCTCCGCCACGCCGTCACACGTCGGCGCTCGACGTCTCGCTGACCCAGCTGGCCGACCTCGAAGCACAGCTCGTGCGGTCACCCCCGCGATCGCTTGGAGGTCCACCACCGCAGACGCGCCCGTCGGCGGCGCGGTATGAGCACCCGACCCCTCCTGCAGCGAGCGGTTCAGCGACGGACGCCGGTAACGGCAAGGCCCGCGCCGGCCTACCTTCGCCACCCGTTCCGAGAGTACGCACCGGGCGGCTGCTCGACATGGGCGAGGAGCTGGGCAGGCTCAACTTCCGCCGCCGCTACGAGCTGACGATAGGCCCGAGCGGCGCCCCGGGGGCATGGGCCGATCCCAGCTTCCCGGACCCGGTCGACTGGGGAGGGCTGCTGATGCCGTCCCACCGCGGGAGCGAATCGACGGGGGCGATGCGCGTCGACGTGATCGTGTGCGTGCACAACGCGCTCAGCGAGCTCCGCGTCTGCCTTTGGGCACTGCTCGCGAAGACTGCGCGCCCCTTCCACCTGATCCTCGTCAACGACGGCAGCGACGCGGCCACGCAGGCGTTCCTCGAGAGCTTCGTGGCCCGCCACCCGGTCGCGACGTTGATCTCGAACGCGGAACCGCCGCACGGCTACACGATCGCGGCGAACCTCGGGCTCGACGCGTCCGGAGGGGACCTGATGGTGTTGCTCAACAGCGACACCATCGTCAGCTTCGGCTGGCTCGACGGCCTCGTCCGATGCATGGAGGCCGTCCCCACGTGCGGCGTCGCCGGCCCACTGTCGAACGCCGCGACCCACCAGTCGATCCCCCGAAAGCGGGAGGGCGACGCGTGGGCGGTGAATCAGCTGCCGCATTGGCTGACACCGGACGGCATGGCGCTACTTCTGCGCTTGAGCGGTCGGCCGGCGCGCCCGCGGCTCCCGTTCCTCAACGGCTTCTGCATGGCGATCCGTCGGGAAGCGCTCGACGTGGTGGGCAACTTCGACGAGGAGCGCTTCCAGGCCGGCTACTGCGAGGAGAACGACTACTGCGTGCGCGCCGTCGATGCAGGGTTCGAGCTTGTCGTGGCCGACGACTGCTACGTCCACCATGCCAAGGCCAGCTCGTACGGCCAGGCCGGGCGCCTCGCGCACGCGCGAGAGCACTTCCGCCGCTTCGTCGACAAGCACGGCGAGGCGCATGTGCGCCCCCGGATCAACGCGATGGACGACGTGGGCCCGCTAGACGCCGTGCGCGACCGGGTCGTCGCCACGACGAGCGACCCGGAAACCGCGCAGGCCGCGTTCCGATCCGCCTGCCCGAACCCGCTGAGCGTCGCGTTCGTCGTACCGAACATGTCGCCGGGCGGGTCGGGCGGCCTGCATTCGATCTACCAGGAGGCGTCCGGCATGCGGAAGCTGGGCATCGACGCCGCCGTTCTGCTGGGCGCGGGCGCCATGGACCGTGCCCGAGCCGCATACGAGAACGCCGACGAATTGTTCCTGCCCTTCACGGACGAGGATGACCTCGAACGCCTGAGCCGCGGCCGCGACGTGCTCGTGGCGACCCACTTCAAGTCCGTACCGTTGGTGGCGCGCGTCCGGGAGCAGCGCCGCGATTTCCTGCCCGCGTACTACGTTCAGGACTACGAGCCGTTCTTCGGGCTGAATGTCAACGGCGGAACTCCGGATTCGGTCGAGGCGGCGGCCTCGTATCAGCTCGTCCCCGACATGCTGCTGTTCGCGAAGACGCACTGGCTGTGCAACGTCGTCGGCCGCATGCACGGGATCCCGGTCGCGAAGGTGGAGCCGAGCATCGACGAGACGCTGTTTACCGGAGCGGAGCGCCGGACGAGCACCGGCGCGCCGGTACGTGTGACTGCGATGGTGCGCCCTCGGACGTGGCGCCGGCAACCGTTCACCACATCGATGCTGCTCGACCGCCTGAAGTCCGACCTCGGTACCGGCGTGGAAGTCGTGTCCTTCGGCTGTGCCGACGCAGACCTGGATCGCATGCTCGGCGGGCGGGATCGAGCCGTCGATCACCTCGGGCTGCTCACACGCGCGCAGGTCGCGGCCCTGCTCGCCGGCGCGGATGTGTTCGTCGACCTCTCCGTCTTCCAGGCGATGGGACGTACCGGCTTCGAGGCGATGGCGTGTGGCTGCGCGGCGGTGCTGCCCGTGATCGGCGGCGCCCACGAGTTCGCGATCGCCGGCGAGAACGCGCTGCTCGTGGATCCATTCGACCCCGAGGGCGCGTACGCCGCCCTACGGGAGCTGATCCTTGACCGCGACCGGCTCGGCCGTATGCAGGAGGCCGGCCGGCGAACGGCACGCCGGAGGTCCGTGCTCGCCGCCGTGTACTCGGAGTACGCGTTGTTCGAGCACGAGCACGCAAGGCGCTTCGGCGGGCGCTACGCCGGCTCGAGCAGTTCAGTCCACTGACGCATCGCGCGGCGTAGCTGGCGGAAGTAGTCGTCGTCCAGCGGCAAGCGGTCCGCGAGCTCGACGTAGGCACCCAGGACGGTGTCCCGGGTGAGCACGACCGAATCCACGGCGCGCCAGAACGTCTCGTTGACTTCGAGGCCCCGTGATTCCTTGCGCAGGTTCGCCCAGACGTCGGAGGCGCGGCTGTGCTCGATCGCCGGCTCACCGCTGTTGACGGCGAGGCCCACGTGGTCCGCGACACGCTTCGCGAGGACGCCCCCCCAGATGTCGCCGAAGCGGTCGTACGCGTAGTCGGGACCCATGAGCAGGAAGTACATGGCCGGCGTGAGCTCAGGTCGCCAGGCGATGTTCATCGAGCACATGGGGAAGTAGCGGCCCCGAGGGATGGTCTGGTTGCGCCAGCTCGCCGAGAGGCCGAGGCGCGCGCTGACCAACTGCGTCGGCGCGTCGAAGTCCGGGACGTTGGTCCACAGGCCGTGGTTGAGCACCGGCGGCATCCGGCGATCCCGGCAGTGATACGGCACGCCGCGGGGGACGGTCGCCTCGAGCGACGAGACCCACGCGTCCTCCTCGCTCTCATTCAGCCGCTCCCAATGGCGGGCGAGGAATCGTGGGTACGCGGGGTCGGGCAGGCAGTCGTCGTCGAGCGCGACGAGCATGTCGGGGCTTTCGCGCTGCGCCATATAGATCCCGAAGGAGCGCACGCAGCCACTCCTACGCGGAACGATCCAGGCGGCGTCGCCGAGGGTCGAGTCGATGTCCTCCCACGCGTAGTGGCGGACGCCGGCGCCTTCGATGGCAAACGTCCGTTCGGCGTTGTCCTCGACCACGTGCACCGTCGCGTCCGCGAACTCCTCGCTCCAAGCCGCGAGGAAGGCACGAAGGTGCTGTTCGCGCACGCTCGGCACTATGACGGCCACCTTCATACGCGCGCAGCGGTTCGCGGCTCGTCGTCGCGGCTCCCGCGGGATTGGTCAGCAGACACGCCCGCGCAGGCTATCGCCAGCGCGACACGGATGCGTGGGCGCGACGAGTCGTCCCGTGCCCGAGGGTCGGGATACCCTCTCGCGCATGGGCGATCTGGTCTCCGCCGGCGAGTTGGCGGAAGCCTGGGGCGTGGACGAGAAGGCCATCGCGGCGAGGATCGGTACCGCCACGTTCGCCGTGCCCATGACCAGCCGCGACGGGATGCCCCTGTTCGACAGGGGTACGGCCGAGCTCTACCGCCCCGGCCTCCAACGGCCTCCCGTCAACGGCCGCCTGCCGGATCCGCCGCCGCCTACGCCGCGGTGGCCCACGGGACCGCCCGACTTCGTCGGTGTCGGCACGCCGCGGTCGGGCAGCACCTGGTGGTTCGACATCCTCTGTTGCCATCCCCGCGTGACGCCGCCGACGTCGACTCGCAAGGAGCTGCACTTCTTCGCCGCAACGCGGTCCGGCTCGGCCGGCGACCCGGCTGTACTGCGGTCCCGCTACGCGAGCTACTTCCCGCGGCTCGACGGGACGGTCACGGGCGAGTGGACGCCGGTGTACCTCTACGACGAGCCTACGCTGCGCGCGCTGGCGACGGCCGCACCGCAGGCCGGCGTGCTGGTCATTCTGCGCGACCCCCTTGCGCGCCTGCGTTCGGCGCTCAACCGGTTGAGTCAGCGCGCCGCCGAGCGTGGCCGCGAGCTCGACCCTGGGGCGGCCGAGCAGGAGATCGGCCGCAGCCTGTACGGCGAGCACCTCGAGCGGCTCCTCCGCTACGTGCCGCGCGACCGACTGCTCGTGCTGCAACTCGAGCGCTGCCTGGCTGACCCGGGCGGCGAGCTGGCACGCACCGCGGAGTTCCTGGGGCTCGAGGCGTGCAGGCCCGATGCGGCGAAGGTCGCCGCGCGCCCGAACCGCCGCAGCTGCACCCATCCGCCCTCGGCCGAGCTCGAGGCCGCCGCAAGCCCGCGGCTGCGGGACGACGCCGAGCGGCTGGCGCGGCGGCTTCAGCGCGACATCGACCTCTCGCGGTGGAGCGAGCTGATGAACTGAGAGCGGGGGCTGGGCTACCGCTTCCCGGGTGGCTTCTAGCTTCGATCCAGATAGCGAGGATCACTGAAGACCCGTCGAACCATCGGTGCGAAGAACTCGAGTGGTCGGCTCTCGAACGCGGGGTCGAAGCAATTCTGGTCGTACCGCTCGCAGAACTCGACGCAGTCTGCGTACCACTCGTGGTCGCGCCAGCGATCCCGGGCGTCGGGATCGTCGCCGGTGTGTTGACCGTAGTAGTACTGCTGGAAGGCTCCGTGGTGCTGAACGATCCAGCAGATCCGCTTGGGCAGGAACGGGGCGAGGATCGCGGCAGTCATCTCGCCGTGCGTGTGGGGCGCGAGCGCGTCGCCGATGTCATGGAGCAGCGCGGCGACGACATACTCCTCTTCCCTGCCATCGTCGTAAGCCCGCGTTGCAGATTGCAGGGAGTGTTCCAAGCGGGACACCTGGTATCCAGGGAGGGTCTGCGCGAGCTCAGCCGTTGCCGCCAGCAGGCGCTCCGGAAGCGACGAGTTGAACTCGTGCTCGTAGCGGGCCAGCAGTTCGTAGTCCGCTCGGGTGCCGTGGCGCATCTCTGTGAAGGAGACGGTGTCCACTCGCCTGAGTCTACGTCCCCCACGCGCGTAGGGGGCACTCCCGCGCGCGAGATCCCCAGGGGGCTGAAATGCTCGTCGAATCCTGAGATAGTCGGCCGCAGCATGGCTTCCGGGACTGGAGCACGCACGAGAACAGCCGTCGCGCTGATCGTGCTGAGCGCCTGCGGGACGCTGCCCGCCACGTCGCGAGCCGCGGAGTCCTGGCTCCAGCCAGAGCCGCTCTCGCAGGCGGGGACCTCCAACGACAGGGCCAGGATCGCCACCAACTCGCCGGGCGTCGCGGCCGTGGTGTGGACCGAGTTCGCCAACGACCGCACGCCGCGCTTCCGCGTGCGTGTCTCGACCCGCGAGCCCGACGGCGCGTGGGTGCCGTCCGAGCAGCTGTCGGGCGCGGGAGATGCCTTTTCCGGCGATGTCGGTGTCGACCCGCAGGGGCGAATCACCGCGGTCTGGGACGAGGCGGGCAAGGTCATGTGGTCGGACAAGGCCCCG
Organism: uncultured Solirubrobacteraceae bacterium; assembly: GCA_963839615.1. GTDB lineage: Bacteria > Actinomycetota > Thermoleophilia > Solirubrobacterales > Solirubrobacteraceae > DASQMT01. The sequence goes on along the minus strand of CAWIVY010000009.1, from coordinate 329,552 downwards.
GGCCAGGCGTGGACGCCGGCGCAGGCGATCCCGGACGGGGAGGGCGGGAACGTGGACCTGTTCGTCGCCTCCGACGGCACCGCGACCGCGGTCTGGCAGAACGGCAACGCCGACACCGTCGTCATCAGGACCGCGCGGCGCCCGCTCGGCGGGTCATGGTCGGACGTCGAGACGATCTCGCCGCCCTGGTCGTATCGCCCTCACATCGAGGGTGACACCGCGGGCGACGTCACCGTGTCCTACACGCACGACGCGGCCGGTGGGACCTCGCGTTTCATCTACGCGGTCGACCGCCCGAACAGCGGACCGTGGGGCACGCAGACCCCGATCGCAGGGCCGGCGATCACGGACAACATCTCGGAGCTCGTGGTCGCGCCCAACAGCGGCCGCGCCACGGTCTTCTGGCAGGACGGATCGACGAGCGACCCGATGGCCGCGCGGACGCGCGACCCAGGCACGGCTTGGAGCGCCGGCACGACGACGCGGATCTCCGGGGACACCCCCGGCCGCCTGGACCTGGCGGAGCGCGACCGCGCCGCCGTCGATGGCATGGGCCTCGTGACCGCGGCCTGGATCGCCGGCAAGCGGGTGCTGACGGCCTACAGGAACGAAGCGACGGGTGTCTGGACAGCGCCGGCCACGCCGGCCCAGATCGACCCCGGCGACGGGACGACGTCGCTCGAGAACGTTCAGATCGCCTCTAACGCCTTCGGCCGCGCATTCGCCACGTGGACCGCGGTCGGCAGCGCGAACCGCTATGCGCTCCGCGGCCCAGGGCCCGGCGCCGCCTGGTCGGCACCTGCGGCGATCGACGGAGTGCCCGCCGATGCGGTCCCACTCGACCTGGCGATCGACGACACCGGCCGGGTTGCGTACGTGTGGGGAGCGGAGGAGGGGTTCAACGTCGATTCGCTCGCGATCTCCACGTATGGCGACCCGCTGAGCAGCCCGCAGCCGCCCGCCGCGCCCGGGCCGGCGCCCCCGACGAACCCGCCGCCCCCGGCACCGCCGCCGCCGGGACCGCAGCCACCCGGAGCCGCGAAGGCCAAGCTCCAGGGTGCGGCCACCACCGCCCGCGGCGTGACGTTCGTCATCAGGATGCCGGGCGCCGGGACGGCCAGGATCGCGATCGACCGCTCGGGCCTCGCCCGCCGCGCCGCAGCGTCCGCCGCCAGGTTCCGCCGCGTGGGGGTCGTACGCGTCAAGCTCGAGCAGGGCCGCAACGTCGTCCGCGTCAAGCGGGTCAAGAAGCACAAGCTCGCCCGCGGCAGATACCGCGCCACGATCAGGCCGAAGGTCGGCGGCCAGGCGCTCGAGAAGATCAAGCTCAGATTCAAGATCCGCCGGTAGACCGCGGACTCGTCACCAACCCGCCGATCGGCGGGCGCTTCTCGTAGGCCACGACGCGGATGTATCAGGCGGCGGCCGTCGCGGCTCCTTTCAGGAGTCCGCACATTTCCCCCCCATGGAGGGCCAGATGGCCGCCGTATCCCACATCGCACCCAACCGAGTGGTGACCGCACTCACCCCGCTCGTCTTCGCTCCGCTGGCCGGCGCGATCTCCGTCCTCGCCGCCGCGAACCTGCCGGGGCTGGACATCGACGCCGGGCAGCTGCAGGCCGTGTTCATCGCCGGCGCGACGATCGCTTTCGGCAAGGCGGCGCTCTGGCTGAAGGGCTGGCAGGATTTCGAGCAGCGCGACGCCGCCGTCGCGACCACGGAACTCCAGGACGGGAGCGCCTTCGACGACGGCGACCTGCTCGGTGACGAAGCCGGCGCGGACGAGGACGACGACATCGACGGCGTCGATCTGGGCGAAGAGCTGGATTTCGACGACGACCTCGACGGCCTGGCCCTCCTCGACGATCAGGACTTCGACGACACCTCGACGGGGCGCTCGCGCCCGCGCACACGGGGTGATCGGCATGGCGAAGCGAGTCCACACCCCTACGCTCCTGACCGAGCTCGAGGCGATCGACCTGCGCGAGGACCGCATCCTCGACACCCTGCTGCGGCGCGGCGAGCGCCTGGAGCGGCTCGCCGAGGAGGCGGAGCAGGAGCGGCGCGTCGTGCGCGCCGAGGAGCTCCGCGCGCTCAAGGAGGGACTGGCGGGCCTGCAGGTCGTCGCCGCTGAGGTGCAGCAGCGGATCGCGGAGGCCGAGGACGAGGCCGTGCCGCCCGGCAACGGCGCGCCACCGGCGGGCTTCGACGAGCTGGCGGCGCAGATCCGGCAGCACGGCGCCGAGTCCGACCGTCTCCGGACGCTGCTGCGCGATCGCCTCGGCGAGCTCAAGGCCGGCGACAACGGTCACAACGGCAACAACGTGGTGACGGATGAGCAGCGCACGTTCAGGCTCACGACCCCGCCGATGACCGGCCGGGACGTGAAGGCCTTCCAGCGCGCGCTCAACCAGCGCTACGCGTCGTGGAACGTCGACAAGCACGTCCGCGAGGACGGCCGCTACGAGGCCGGGACGAAGCGCGCCGGGCATCAGGTGGCCTACGGGCTCGGCATCGCGGGCAAGGACGACGTCGGCCCGCTCACGCCGGCCCTGCGTGCCCTGATCCGCAACCCGAGCCGTCGCACTGCGCAGCAGCTCGACCGCGCACAGCGTCGCCGCCCCTGGCTGCGCAAGCTGCGCGAGCAGCATGCGGGTGCCACGCCCGGCACCGCCACGCCGGCGGACGGGCCGGCGGCCGCGATCCGCGCCCACGGCGGCCGCTACGGCCAGATCATCGTCAGCGAAGCCCGGCGGTCGGGCGTGCCCGTGGCGCTGGTCTGCGCAGTGATCGAAAAGGAGACGCACTTCACGAACGTGTTCGGGCACGACGACGTCGACAACCCCGTCAAGAGCCCACCCCGGCCGGCGCCAGACCTCGAGGTCACGGAGGCGCGGTACCGGAAGTACCTCGAGCACCGCAAGCGCGGCCAGGGCAACCAGGGCGTCGGGCCGATGCAGCTCACGAGCCCTGGCCTGCAGGATCGCGCCGACGAGCTGGGCGGCTGCTGGCAGCCCGACCGGAACATCCGCGTCGGCGTCGAGTTCCTCGCGGCGAACATCGAACGCCTCGGCCGCAAGGCGGGGATCCAGGCGTACAACGGCGCTCCGGGAGACGCCTATGCCACCGCGGTCCTCGCGCTCGAAGAGCGCTGGAGCGCGCGGCTGCGCGAGCGGCCCGAGCAGGGCGGCGGGCCGGCGCAGGCGCGCACCTTCCGGCTCACCGACCCGCTGATGCGCGGCAACGACGTCAAGGCCTTCCAACGCGTGCTCAACGAGCGCTTCGCGGCGTGGAGGATCGACAAGCGCATCGACGTGGACGGCGACTACGGGACGGAGACCAAGCGCGCGGCACGCCAGGCCGCGTACGGGCTCGGCATCACGGACGCCAACGAGCTCGGACGCGTCACACCCGCGCTCCGCGCCCTGATCCGCACCCCGAGCCGGCGCACCGCGCGGCAGGTGGAGCGGGCGCGGCGGCGGCGCCCGTGGCTGCGCGCGCTCCGCAAGCAGATCGATGGAGCCGGCGGCAACGGCCGGATCACGACCGCGGGAGGCGCGCGCGGGATCGTCGAACAGGCCGCCGTGCTCGCCGCCGAGGTCGGTGGCAAAGGCGTCTTCGTCGGCTCGTCGCACCGGCCGGGTGACGTCCTCGCGAGCGGCCAGCCGTCCGACCACTCGCAGAACGGCGACCGCCTCGCGGCGCGCGACATCGGCGTGCGCGGGCGCAACCTCCTCACCGGGCCGCCGTCGCGGAGGCTCGACAAGGCGGTGGTCGCGATCGGCCACGCGTTCGGCCGGCCCGGCTATGGGAACGGGCGGAGCGGCCCCTACCAGGACGCCGACACGTTCGTCTGGAAGGGCTACCGGATCCAGATCATCTGGCGCACGCCGAAGTGGGGCGGCCACATGGGGCACATCCACATCGGCGCGAAGAAGCTGTGAGCGCCCGCTCCCGATAAGGCTGCGATTAAGTTCGCCGCGGCCCTGACCCGAGTCCGCTTATCCTCGGTGGCGAAGGGAAGTAACTCCGACGGGCGATCTCGTCATGCCGGCCTCCGATGGGGCCCGGGATCGCCGGCCTTGGCAGGGCGAGCCAAACCTTCTCCAGTGTTCCCGCACCAAGGAGAAGACCGCCATGTCGTTGCTGCCCGTTGGCGCTGCCAGTTCGAGCGACCCCTCTGTGATGAACGCCGGCGTCGCCATGTGGGCGGCGCTCGGCGCGCTGGTGATAGCGATGCTGCTCGTCGACCTGTTCGTGTTCGGTCGCGGAGGGCGCGAGGTCTCCGTGCGGGAATCGGCCGGGTGGTCGCTGGTGTGGCTCGCGGTGGCGCTGGGCTTCGGCGCGGTGCTGTGGAGCTGGCAGGGTGGCGAGGCCGGGTCGGAGTACCTCGCCGGCTATCTGCTCGAGCGCTCGCTCTCGCTCGACAACCTGTTCGTCTTCGCGGTGCTCTTCAGCTACTTCGCCGTCCCGGCGGCGGTGCAGCCGCGCGTGCTGTCGTGGGGGATCGCGCTGGCGCTCGTGCTGCGGCTGGTCTTCATCCTGCTGGGCGCGGCGCTGCTCGACTCGTTCCACGTGACCTTCTACGCGTTCGGGATCCTGCTCCTCTACACGGCGTACAAGCTCGCTCGCCATGACGAACCCGAGATCGAGCCTGAGCACAACCCCGCGTTCCGCCTCATCCGCAAGCGCGTGCCGATGAGCGAGGACTACGACGGCACGAAGCTCTTCACGCGCGCGAACGGCAAGCGTGTGGCCACGCCGCTAGTCGCGGTCTTCGTGGTCGTGGCTACCACCGATGTGATCTTCGCCGTGGACTCGATCCCGGCGATCTTCGCGATCACGACGGTGCCGTTCATCGTCTTCGCCGCGAACGCGTTCGCGATGCTCGGCCTGCGCGCGCTGTACTTCCTGCTGGTCGGCGTGATGGACCGCTTCGTTTACCTCTCGCAGGGGCTCGCGGTGATCCTCGGGGTGATCGGCGCCAAGATGCTGCTGGTCGACGTCTGGCACGTGCCGATCTGGCTGTCGCTGAGCGTGATCGTCGGCGTGCTGGCGATGACCGCGCTGCTGTCGCTGCGCGCCCAGCGGCCCGGCGGCGAGGGCGGTCGTGAATCACACGCCGACGTTCAGCCTGAGCGCGATGCCGTCGGCCACGCTGCCTGACGCGCGTGCGAGCTGGCCGGCGTAGCCGTCGCTGAACACCATGTCGGTCTCGAGCGAGGTCTGGCTCAGGCTATCCGCACTCCGCTCGTAGCCCGCCGTCGCGTAGACGAGCTTGCAGATCTCGGCGGGCAGTGCGAGCTGGGAGGTCTTCAGCTTGGCGCCCGCCGACGCTGCGGCGTCGACGCTCTCGTAGATCTCGAAGTGAATGTGCGGCCAGCGACCGGAGTATGCCGCGGGGAAGATGCTCGTGAACGCGACCTTCCCGTCCTTGTCGCTCTCCTGCACGCCGCGCAGGTAGTTCTCGCCGGCTACGCCCTGGCCGTACATCGAGTACTGGCCGTCGATGTCGCAGTGCCAGACATACACGGCGGCGCCCGCGAGCGCCGAGCCACCGCCGGCGACGTCGAGCAGCGTCATCTCGATCGTCGCGGGAACGCCCTGCGCGACACCCGACGCGTCGCCGAAGCTGCGCGTGATGTCGCTGCGGACGACGCCGCTTTGAGCGAGGATGTTCGGGCCGTTGGACCCGTCCCCGGGGAACGGCCCGGCGGTCTCCTCCGGGATCTCGGTCGTGCCGCCGGCGGGGGTGCTGCTCGCGGCGTCATCGCCGGAGGAGCCGCAGGCGGCCAGCACGGCCGTGCCGATGCCGCCCGCCAGCAGTCCGACGGCTCGGCGGCGGCTGATCAGCCTCGGCAGGTCGTACGCGAGCCCGCGGTCGTGGTCCTCGATCGTCTCGTCGTCGTCTCTCATTTCGGCTCCTCGAGATCGGGGTCGTCGGGGCTTCACGGTCGCGTCATACGCTCGCGGATCGCTGAGAGCCGGCTGAGAGTTTCCTGGGAAGGGGCGCAAACGAGCGACGCCCCGGCCGGGGCCGGGGCGTCGCGGTACCGCTTGGTCCAGCCGCCAGGTGCTAGCGGACCAGGTTGTCGCCCTTCCAGTCCCACGCCTTCGTCGCGGTCGACGAAGCGCTGCTGGTGCCGTGGACCGAGGAGGTCGTCTGCGCGAACGTGCCGATCGCATGGATCGCCGCGTCCTTGTGCTCCTCGAGGCCTTGCAGGTTCTGGTTGGCCAGCGTGTCGCAGAGCTGGTGGTAGCACGGGTCGAACGCCTTACCCGCGGTGCCGCCGTACAGCGCGACCTGGTACGGCTGCTTGATCTGCTCGGCACCGGCGAAGATGCCGCCCGCCGGGATGCCCGCGTCTGTGAACGCGTCGTAGTCCGAGCGGCCGTCGAACGGGATCGTCTCGTATGCCAGGTCCTGGCTGTCCCACCAGTCCTTGAACACCTGCTCGATCACGCCCGAGCCCTTCGGGCCGGCGAAGCCCTGCTCGTCGCCGTTGCCGTCGTAGATGAAGCGCGCGTAGTTGCCCGACGCGAGCATGTCGTAGTCGAGCATCACCGAGATGTTCGCGATCTGCTTCTTCGTGAGCTGCGAGACGTAGTAGGCCGAGCCGAGCAGGCCCTGCTCCTCGCCGCTGAAGAACATGAACCGCACCTTGTTGCGCGGTGCGGGCATGTCGGCCATCTGCACCGCCGTCTCGAGCAGCGTCGCGCTGCCCGATCCGTCGTCGTTGATGCCCGGCCCCTCGTAGACGGAGTCGAGATGCGCGCCGGTGACGACGGTGCGGTCGGCACGACCGCCGGGCGTCTCCGCGATCACGTTGTTCGTGGTGACGCCCTGATTGACGAAGCCGTCGACCTTGACACGCAGGGTCACGCCTGGGCCGGTCGGGGCGGCGAGGTCGACCAGTGAGCGACCCGTCGCGTAGTCGGTGCCGACCACGGGGATCGTGGCTTCGTATCCGGCGAGCGTCGGGATGATCACGTTGTTGCGGTCATCCGCGCCGATCGTGCCCTCGTTGAAGACCACGGCGCCGACGGCGCCGGCCGCCTGGGCGTTCTCCACCTTCACGCCGAAGTCGCACGTGCCGCGCTGCAGCAGCGCGATCTTGCCGGACACGTCATCGCCGGTGACCGGATCGAAGTCCGCGGCCTCGCAGCCGGAGCTCGAGGTGCTCGCCGTCGCGGTCGGCTCGGCGAAGTCGACGGCAACCGCCTCGGCCGTCGCGTCACCATCGCCGGAGAAGGACGCGGTGTACCAGACGCCCTCCTCGCCGTCGTAGCGCACGTAAACGGTCGGGTTCGGCTCGATCTGCTCGAACACGGCGGGGTTCTGCTCGAAGAAGATGTCGGCCTCGAACGGCTGGAGACGCGCGTCGTAGCCGGCGGCTTCCAGCGTGTCGACGACGTAATCCACCGACGCCTCGTGACCGGGCGTCCCGGTGGCGCGCGTGGGCACGCCCTCGAAGATGTTCTCGTTGGCGATCTCCTCGAGCGCCGCCTGGTGCGCGGTGATCCCCTCGAGTGTGACCGCGTTGCGCAGCGCGCTCGTGTCTACCTGCGGCGCCGCTGACGCCGGGCCCGCGAGCGCGAGCGCAGCAATGACAGCAACCGCCACGGCCAAAGGCCGGTGCTTGAACATAAGGACCCTCCCGTCCCTCAAAGGAAGCGACCCGGTGAGGTTCCCTGCCCCCGGGCCGCGCTGTTACGTCTCAAGTTAGCGCACGACGGTTTGCCGGCACACGCCGCCTCCGCGGCGCGGTCCTGCTCGCCGCGAGCTAAGGCGCGAGCCCCAGCGCCCGGTCGAGGAAGGCGGTGGTCCGCCGCTCGTACTCGGCCGGGTGGGTGCGTAGGCCGGCGGTGTGGCCGGTGTCGGCGAGCTCCCACAGCTGCACGCTCGAGCCGCCCGCATCCGCATAGAGGCGGTTCGTCGGGACCTCGTCCTGCTCGAGGCCACCGGCGATCAGGAGCACCGGCTGCTCGATGCGAGGCATGATGCCGAACAGCGACGGAGCCCCGCGCATGCCGGAGATTCCCCGGATGGCCTGCAGCCCGAGCGCGCCGGTGACGCGTTGCGCAAGCGGCTGTTCGACGGCGCGACGCCCGTCCTGCGGTCGCGTCGGGCCGTCGGCCACAACCGCGCGCAGGCGCGGCTCGCGCGCCGCGGCCTCGAGCAGGACCTCGGCGCCGAGCGAGGAGCCGAAGCCGGCGATCCGCTGCGGGTCCACCTCGGGCCGCCGGGTCAGCCACCGCATCGCCGCGTCCACGGCCGGCTGCGCGTTGTAGCCGAGGCCGTTGGAGTGGCCCTTGCTCTCGCCGTTGCCCGGGTTGTCGTACGCGAGCACGCCGTAGCCGTGGCGGGCGAGCATGCGCACGTGTGCGACCAGGCGCTCGCGGCTGCCGCCCGAACCGTGGCTGAGCAGCACGGCCGTGTGATTGCGGGACGGGACGTACCAAGCGCTCAGCTCGCCGTCCGCGGTCGCGATCGTCACCTCCTGGTGGGGGATGTCGAGCGAGGACTCCTGGATCTTCCAGCGTGGGGCATGCGTCGCCATCAGCGCCATCACGAACGGCATCACGGCGAGCAGGGCGAAGACGGGGACGGCGGCGAGCCAGCCGGCGCCGTGGGCCAGCCGCCAGCCGAGCGCGCGACGGCGGGGTGGGCGCCGCGGGGCGGCGATCGCGGCGAGGCCGCCGGCGACGAGCAGTAGGCCGCCGGCGATCATGCCGACGCCGGTGACGTCGGCCCAGTCGGGCCCGGAGTTGACGACGTGGAGGCCGTGCGAGACCACGCCGAAGCCGAGCGACAGCAGACCGATGACGACGCCGAGGACGAGCCGCGTCGGCCGCGTGACGTGCGGCTGGGCCAGCGCCCAGGCAGCCGGGACGGCGACGATCGCGAGCACTCCGGGCAGCGACGTGTCGGGGCCTGAGAACGCCAGGTCGAGCAGGTGGAGCGCGACGAGGGCGAGTCCGGCGAGCAGGAGCGGGCGCTCGAGCCTGGCGAGGCGCTCCCGGAGCCGGCGCCGCACCGGCGTGAGGGGCGTGGCAGCGCGAGGGAGGGCGAGACTCGTCATGCATCGAAGCGTCGCGCCGATCGACAGCCTGCGACAGGGTGGCGGGCAGGCGTCCGCCGCCAGGAGGTTTCGCAGGAAGTGGTGCGGCGAGCCGTACCGGCCGCCGGTCCCTCGCTACGTCACGGCGCTGCCGGCAGCGTGCTGAACTGCTCGACCCCGATCACCGGCCGGAGCGCTCGCTCAAGCGACTCGTCGGCGAAGCCGCGGCGGAGCACGTCGTCGCCGAGCGCGTTGCCGAGCGCCGCCATGATCATCCCCTGGTCGAGCGACAGGTAGCTGTCGGACACGCGCCCGGTGTCGACGTTGACGCTGTCGCGGAAGCCCCACTTGCCGTACATGGCGGGGAAGTCCCGCGCCAGCCGCTGCACGTTCGCGAGCGTCGCGGCGGGCGCGTAGCGCAGGGCGAGGAACGCGGCGTGCGGCGTGACGACGCCGTTCGTGTACGCCGAGGGCGCCGGGTCCGGCTGCGCGGGGCGGTCAGGGCAGCCGGCGAAGCCGTGGTCGACCAGCGTGTTGTCCTCGTTGGAGGGCATCCCGTTCGGATCCATGCCGGCCCCGTCCACGCCCCAGACGCCGTAGTCACCCTCGGGCTTGTTCGCGGGCGAGAAGCCCCAGTAGCCGTAGCCCGCCTCGCTCATGCCATGGTGGATCTGCGCCTGGACGGTGAGCGGGTGGTTTGCTCCCCAGCTCCGCGGCGCCCAGGTCTCCTCGGGGACGAACAGCGCGGGCATCAGCGCCTCGAACATCGAGCCGCCCCAGGACGGCACGAGCCGGGTGCCGTTGTAGGGGTACGCGCCCTCGAATACGTCGACTCCGAAGTAGTTGCGCCACACGCCGATCGGGCGCGTCTCCTGGAAGGAGTAGTCGCACGTGTCCGGGAACGTGCGCCAGCGCCCGTAGTACTCCTTCTGCGGCAGCTGGCCGCGGCCGATCCCGATGTAGTCGACGATCCGGCTCTCGCTGACGACGGTGTCGTAGCAGCAGGGTGACGCCGCGGGGTCGTCGGGCCGGAAGTGGAACAGCACCCGGTTGCTGTCCGGCCGGTAGTAGAAGCCGAAGTCCATCGTGTCGTAGATCGCGCCCGCGCGCTCGCTGAGCTGAGGGACGCTGTTCTCGACGATCCGCAACCCGACTGCGAGCCACCCGTTGTCGACCGAGGACAGGATCGGGTGGAACTCCGGGTCGTGCTTCGGCGGCCAGTCGGTGAGCTTCGCTCCCGTGCGGTGGTCGTACCAGTTGTAGTACTGGTTGCCCTCGTAGCGCTTCATCCGCTCGAGCGTCGTGAGCGTCTTCGAGAGCCGCGCGACGAGCTCCTTCTCGGAGATGATGCCGAGGCGCTGCGCCGCCACGGCGCTCCACATGTACGCGCCGATGTTCGTCGTCGACGTCTGCACGCTGCGACTGCCGTGGCTCGTGAGGATGTCGGCCGGCAGGCCCGAGCGCCCGTCGGTCATCGCGGCGAACGACGCCCACGTGCGCTTCGCGTACTCGAGCATCTGATCGGAGGCGCCGGGGCTGCGCGCGGCCGCCGGCGAGACCGGGACGAGCACGAGCAGGGCGACGAGCGCGGCGCGCGATCTGACCCGCATGGAGGTTTCCTTACCCCGGTCGCGCGCGAGGGAACCGAGCGGTTTCGCTTGCATCCGGGTCCGCGCTTCGGAGAGGATCGGGACGCGATGGGCGCCGACGACCCGAGCGCGACGAACAGCTCCGGCGCGGGGCTTCTCGCCGCGGGCGCGCTCGGTGCGCTGGTCGCGCTCAGCCTCGGTCTGTACGGCAGCGTCCACGACCCGGCGAGCGACCTGTCGGTCACGCTCGGGTTCAAGGACACGATCACGATGAAGGTATGGCTCGCGTCGGTGGCCGCCCTCCTCGCGGTCGCGCAGGTCACGACTGCGGCGTGGATGTTCGGGAAGCTGCCGCTCTCCGCGCCCCCGCACTGGATCGGCAGCTTCCACCGGATCTCCGGCCGGCTCGCGTTCCTGCTCACGCTGCCGGTCGCCTATCACTGCCTGTACCAGCTGGCCTTCCAGGACTCGACAACGCGCGTGCTCGTGCACTCGATCCTGGGATGCGCGTTCTACGGGGCCTTCGCCGCGAAGATCGTCGTCGTCCGCTCCCACGCGCTGCCCGGCTTCGCGCTTCCGCTCGCCGGCGGCGTCCTGTTCTCGCTGCTCGTCGGCGTCTGGCTGACGAGCGGCCTGTGGTTCATCAACGAGAATGGCTTCCCCTCGCCCTGATCCGCTCCGCCAGGTCGACCGCGTCCTCGCGCCGCTGACCTGGCTGATCACCGCCTTCGCGGTCGTCGTCCTGTTCGTCGGCCCCGAGCTGATCGGCGCCGAGAAGGCGGGCGCGCCCGAGCAGTCGGGTGGCGGCGCCCCGGCCGAGGCGGTCCGCGACGGCGCGGACGTCTTCGCCTCGGCGGGATGCGGGGGCTGTCACACACTCGCCGCGGCCGGCGCCGACGGCGCCGTGGGCCCGAACCTCGACGAGCTCAAGCCCGACGCCGCCACCGTCGCCACCGTCGTCAGCAACGGGCGCGGCAGCATGCCGGCCTTCGGCGACCTCTCGGACGCCGAGCTCCAGGCCGTCGCGGACTACGTCGCCTCCTCGGCGGGCGGCTAGTCCCGGCTCAGGTGAGCGCTGCCACGAGCTTGTGATGCCGTAACTCGGCGGGCGGATCGCCGTGCAACACCCAGTCGCCTCTTCCACGCCGGCTGATCGCTCCGTCGCGGGCGAGCGAGCCCATGGCGGTCGTGACGGACTGGCGCTGGGCGCCGATGAGGTCGGCGAGGCGTTGATGGCCGAGCGGCAGCGGGACGACGATGCCGTCGCTGTGGACGCGGCCCCAGCGCTCCGCGAGGTGCCAGAGGGTCAGCAGCAGGCGGTCGTCGACACGCTGGTGGTGCGCGATCGCGAGCGCGACGGCGAGATGGTGCGCTCGCCGCGTGCCGCGGTTGAACAGCTCCAGACCGAGCTGTGGCCAGGGGACCATGCGGACCACGAGGTCGTGGTCGAGCACCGCCAGCCGGCTCGGCTCGAGCACCGTCCACCCGACCTCTGCGCGGACGTGCGAGCCCTCGTCGTCCCACCGCCACGGCCGCATGACGTCGCCGTGGCCGACGAGCTCCACGCAACGGCGGCCCAGCACGTCGACGGTGCGGCTCAGCAGTCCGTCGATGATCAGGAACCCGCGATGATGGACCGCCGGCTCCTGCGCCGCAGCCGGGTCCCACTCGCCGGGCGATAGGCGCTGGACGCGCGTGAGCGCCTCGTGCCGCGCGCGCTCGAGCCCGCTCTCGTCGAGCAGGTCGGCGAGGTCGCGGTCGGCGTCGACGATGCTGATGACGGGATGGCCGGACACCACACCGCTTCTCTACCCTCAAGGGGTCGCGAGCGCGCATGTCCGCGCGCGGACGTCGGCGCGCCGACGCGAGCGCTGGGACGCGCCGTACCCCGTCCTACCGTGCGCCCGCGATGTCGACGCGAAGGGAGACCGCAACGATGACGGGCCGCCCACCGGTGGCATTCAAGGTAGAGGACGCCGCGCTGAGCGGCGCGCCGGGCGTTGCTGTCCACGGCGAGGTCGACATGAGCACCGTACCTGCGCTGGTCGAGGCGCTCGACACCGCGATCCGCGAGAGCGCGGGAGCGTTCGTCATCGACCTCTGCGAGGTCGGTTTCCTCGATTCGAGCGGCCTCAGCGCGCTGATGCGGGCGCGCGCCCTGCTCGGCCGCGACGAGCGCGCGCTCGCGGTCGTCTGCCCGCCCGGTCCCGTGCGGCGGCTGTTCGAGGTCGCCGGCGTCTCCGACCTGCTCTTCCTCTACGACTCGCGGGAGCAGGCGTCGGCTGCGCTGGTGCCGCCCGCCTGACGGGCCACCGGCGCGGCTAGACTGGCGCGCCTGAGCAAGCTCTCGCGCAACGCACGCAAGGCGGCAAGGCGGCTCCGGAGCAGGCTCGCGGGGCCGTCGACGACCGAGCTCGAGGCCGAGCTCGAGGCGACGAGGCGCAAGCTGCGCCGGACCCGCACGGAGCTGCGCCGCGCTCGCGCCCAGCTGGCCTCGGGGCTGCCGGCGCACGTCGAGCGGACGATCGCGCAGGCGCGCGCAGAGCACCTGACGTATCTCAAGGCGGACAACCTGCGCGAGCTCGCGTCGATCGTGATCGAGCTCGAGCGGGCGCAGCGGCCCGGGCTGATCGTCGAGGCCGGCACCGCGCTGGGCGGTTCGGCGATCGTCATGGCGGCGGCCAAGTCCGGCGCGCGGCCGATGAAGGTCTACGACGTCTTCGGGATGATCCCGCCCCCGGGCGAGCGTGACGGCGAGGACGTGCACGCGCGCTACGAGAAGATCGCCGGCGGGGACGCCAGGGGCGTCGGCGGGGAGACGTACTACGGCTACCGCGACAACCTCTACGCGGAGGTGACCGACTCGTTCAGCAGGCTCGGCGTGCCGGTCGCCGAGCACAACGTCGAGCTGGTCCAGGGGCTGTTCGAGGACACGATCGATCTCGACGAGCCGGTCGCGTTCGCGCACCTCGACGGCGACTGGTACGAGTCGACGATGACCTGCCTGACGCGGATCGCGCCGCTGCTGGTGCCCGGCGGCCGGATCGTGCTCGACGACTACGAGATGTGGTCGGGCTGCCGCGCGGCGGTCGACGAGTACTTCGCCGGCCGTGAGGGATTCCGGCTCGAGCAGCGGGCGAAGATGCACGTCATCCGTGATTAGCCGCAGGCGGGAGCGCCGCGCGCGCGAGCAGTGGGCGGCCTCGGAGCCGCGGGAGCACGTCCGCGCCGGGCTCGCCTCCGATCCGGACCACACGCGCCGGGAGATCCGTGCCCTGGTCGCCGAGGACCCGCGGGGCGTCGGGGCCGAGAGCTGGTACGAGATCCTCGCGGCGGTCTTCGGCCACGGCGACCAGGAGCTGGCGCGCGAGGTGTTCGCCGTCTTCGATCGCCACGTGGGCACGGACTCGCCGCTCCGGCTCGAGCGCGACTCGATGGCTCGCTGGGTCGCCGCCGACGCGGACTCTCCCACGGCGCCGGCGCCGGCCGGCGGGCGCCGCACCGTGGCGATCATGGACTACGGCCATCCGGGGTCCAAGCGCGCGTCGGCGAACATCGGCGACCACATCCAGAGCATCGCTGCGCTCGGGCACCTGGTCCGCCACCGCGGCGTGCGGCTGCACGGCGACGCGGAGCTGGTCGGCTTCCTCGCGCAGCTCGGGGAGCGGACTCGTCCCGAGCGGCGGCTCGCAGGCATCGACGCCGACCTCGAGGTGATCACCGTCCACCGCGACGCGTCGATGTACCAGCCGATCCCGGAGGACACGTGGGTCCTCTGCTTCGGCTGGTACATGCACGCGCTGTTCGAGATGCGCCACGGCTTCCCGCTGCACCGCAACCTGCGCCCGGTCTTCGTCTCGTTCCACTGCAACAAGCGCAGCCTGCTCACGCCCGAGGCGATCGAGTACCTCAAGCACTACGGGCCGGTCGGCTGCCGCGACTGGACGACCGTCTACCTGCTGCTCTCGTGCGGCGTGCCGGCGTTCTTCTCGGGCTGCGTGACGACGACGATCGACACGGTCTTCCCCGACCTCGCCGCACCGCCCCCGGCGGGCTTGCCGGCCGCTTACGTCGACATGCCCGCCGAGGACGTGCCCGCGGGGGCGGTCACGTACGCCCACTCGGACCCCGCGGTCCGGCAGCGCTCCTTCGTCGCCAATGCCGGCCGCGCGCTCGAGCTGCTCGAGACCTACCGGACCCGCCATAGCGCCGTCGTCACGTCGCGGCTGCACTGCCACCTCCCGCTCAGGTCGATCGGCGTCGCCACCGAGTTCCGGCCGCGCAACCGCTCGGACGTCCGCTTCGACGGCCTGCTCGACATCGACGACGAGGCGTTCGGCGCGATCCGGGAGGGATTGCTCGGCAAGCTCGAGCAGGTCCACGAGGCGATCCTCGGCGGGCGGCCGGAGGCCGAGGTGCACTCGCTCTGGCGCGAGCTCACGGCGGCCGAGGTCGCGGCCGCGGAGGAGCGGATGAGGCGCCCGCTGCGGCTCCCGCCGGTGGACGCAGAGGTCGAGCAGCGGCTGCAGCGTGCGGTCGCGAAGACCGTCGTGCGGCGGCCGCCCGCACCCGAGGCCGTGCATTGCGCCGTCGTCCTGCCCAAGGGCGGCGGGCGCGACCTGCGGCAGCTCGCGGCCGCGCTCGCCGAGCACGCGTCCCGCCCGCTGCACCTCTGGGTGCTGGCGCGTCCCGGCACCGGCGGGCCCCGCAGTCTCGCCCGCCTCGTGCCCGATGCCGGCTTGAGTCGCGTGCCGATCCGCGGGCTCGGCCGCGTCGCGCGGCTGGTGCTGGCGGACCTGCTCCCGGACGTCGGCCGTGTCGTCGTGCTGCCGCTGCGCTCGCAGGCGTCCGGCGACGTCGCCGAGCTGGCCGCGCTGGATCTCGGCGAGCACTCGTGGGCTGCGCCGATGCTGCCCGACGGGGCCAGCGGGTTCGGCGTCATCCACGCCGCGGCGGCGCGCCTGCGCGACCGGACCGAGGCGGCGGCCGAGCTGCGCCGGACGGCGCATGCGCGCCACCGGTTCGACTTCGACGCGTTCTCCGCCGGCCTGCTCGTGCTCGACCTCGAGCGGATGCGGCGCGCCGCGTTCGGCGCGGAGGCGCTCGCACTGGTGCAGCAGTTCGACCTGCGCGAGCGCGAGGTCCTGCACTACCTCGCGGGACCCGGGCACGCCACGATCCCGGAAGACCGCGCCGCCGCCTTCACTCCTCGGCCGGACGGCTGACCTCGCCGTCCTCGAGCCGGACGACGTCCGTCTCCCAGGCCGAGTTGCGCCACGTCATCCGGAGGCGCAGCCGGGCGTCGGCAGCGGGCACGCGGGCGGTAGCGCGCAGGCGGAACAGCTCGTCCTCGCCGAGCGTGGCGACAAGCGGCAGCCCGGTGACATCGCCGCTCTCCGCATCGATCCAGGCGAGCTCGAACGCGACCTCGTCGAGGCCGGTCTTGCGGGTGCGGTGGTCGACCTTCAGGGTGGCAGCCAGCTCGACCGCCCGCTTGGGTGCGACCCGGCCGAGCGCGAAGTCGGGTCCGCGCTGCACGAGCCGCACGAGCGGGTTCGCGCTCACGAGCCGCAGCCGGCTGAGCTCGACGTCCACCCCCTCGAGCTTCGTGCGCAGCGGCTTGTGGTCCACCGTGGCCTGAACGACGCCCGCCCAGGCGTCCAGGAACGCGGCCGGCCCGTAGCGCGCGGCCCGCTCGCGCGCGGCCGAGCTCATCCGCCGCACGAGCTCGGGCGACTGCAGCAGCTCGATCACGCGCTGGGCGAGCAGCGCGGTGTCGCCCGCGGGAACGAGGAAGCCGTCGACGCCGTCGGTGATCTGCTCGCGCGGTCCGTATTTGATGTCGTAGCTGACGACGGGGCAGCCACGGCTCATGCTCTCGAGCGTCGACAGCGGGTAGCCCTCGAACGCGCTCGTCATCAGGAACGCGCTCGAGGTCCAGAGCGCCTCGCGCGCCTCGGGATCGAAGCCGCGGAGCACGACGGAGCCGGTGAGTCCCAGGCGCTCGATCTCGGCTTCGAGCTCCGGTCCCTTGCTGCCGTCCCCGAAGATGTCCAGCCGCGCGCCCGGGACCGCGTCGACGACGAGCCGGAACGCGGCGATCGCGTCGTCGAGGCGCTTCTGCGGCTCCAGCCGCGCGACGATCGTCACCCGGTGAGGGTCGCGTGGGGCCTCGGTCTCCGGAGGCTGCGGCATCGTGACCGGGTTCGGGACGACGAACATGTTGTTCGTCCGCCCTTGCCGCTCGGCGATGTCGTCGCGCTGGCGCTCCGTGAGCGTGACCATCGCGTCCAGCCCGTCGATCCGCGACAGCGCGCGCTTGTAGACGGGGCTGACCTCGGAGTCCCAGCGGCGCGGCGGGCCGACGTGGAGGTTGTGCATCAGGTAGATCAGGTGGAAGCGGCGGCCGCGCATCGGGGCGATGTGGGGGACGACGAAGCGCGAGTCCATGAAGACGAACGCCTTCTCGCGCTCCCCGACGAGGTCGCGGATCCAGCGCCGGAACCAGTTCCCCGGCGTCTCGTACTCGCCGAGGATCGCGCCGTCCTGGCCGACCATCAGGATCGGGCCGCGCCACCAGGCCTTGTAGTTGAGGCTGAAGGCGGGCATGCGCAGGTACGTCGTCCCGTCGGCGCGCAGGTAGTCGATGATCGGCCGGTCGACGCCCGGGAAGCGGTGGATGACCCGCCACGGCGTGCCGCCCGGTCCCGGCTCCTCGCGCAGGCGGTGCGCGCTCAGGTCCTCGAGCGTCTTCCCCGTCGGCTCCTGGTCGCCCCAGCCGTGCTCGCGGAAGTGCTCGTAGATGTTCAGCAGGCCGACCCCGTCGACGAGCTGCCCCTCCTCGCGCAGGAGCTCGCGCCGCTGCTCGTAGTCGGGGGCCGGCCCGAGCGTCAGCACGTCCGGCCGCACGCCGCCCTCGGTCGCGAGGATGCGATTGCGCATCAGCAGCGCGCGCGTCTGGCCGCCCGAGTCCGTGGCGACGCGGAACGCCAAGGACAGGTAGCGCCCCTGCGGCAGCTCGCTCGGCATCATGTGGAACCGTATGGCTTCCGGGCAGGCAGTGACATGAGCTTCCCAGCGGCGGCCCGCGAGGCGCTCGGGGATGCCCAGCTGCGCCGCAATCTCGGCAAGGCGACGACGGCGATCCGTGCCAAGCGTGCGGCGGCTGTGGCCGAGCTGGGCGACTGGGAGGCGCTGCGCGACGCCGGCGCGGCGATCAAGGCGCGGGCGATGGCGACGCTGCCGGAGCAGCTCGAGCGGCTGGAGGCGAGCGTGACGCGCGCCGGCGGGACCGTGCACTGGGCGCGCGACGGGGCCGAGGCGAACGCGATCATCGCGGGCATCGCAACTGATCACGGCGCGCGCGAGGTGATCAAGGTCAAGTCGATCGCGACCGACGAGATCGGCCTCAACGAGGCGCTCGAGCAGCGCGGGATCGCGGCGATCGAGACGGACCTCGCCGAGCTGATCGTGCAGCTCGGCGACGACGAGCCATCGCACATCCTCGTCCCCGCGATCCATCTCAACCGGGCCGAGATCGCGACGCTCTTCGAGCGCACGATCGCGCAGGGGCAGCAGCTCGGCCTCGAGGCGACCGCGATCGCGGAGGCGGCGCGCCGGCACCTGCGCGAGAAGTTCCTCTCCGTGCCGGTCGCGATCAGCGGGACGAACTTCGGCATCGCCGAGACGGGCTCGATCGGCGTCGTCGAGTCCGAGGGCAACGGGCGCATGTGCACGACGCTGCCGAAGGTCCTGATCACGCTGATGGGGATCGAGAAGGTGCTGCCCGAGTGGCGCGACCTCGAGGTGATGCTGCAGCTGCTGCCGCGCTCCTCGACGGCCGAGCGCATGAACCCGTACACGTCGATCTGGACCGGCGTGCGCGAGGGCGACGGGCCACAGGAGTTCCACCTCGTGCTGCTCGACGCCGGGCGCACCGATGTGCTGGCCGACGAGGTCGGGCGCCAGGCGCTGCACTGCATCCGCTGCTCGGCCTGCCTGAACTCCTGCCCGGTCTACTCGCGGGTCGGCGGGCACGCGTACGAGTCGGTCTATCCGGGTCCGATCGGAGCGATCCTGACGCCGCAGCTGCAGGGGCTGGAGAACGCGCCGACATTGCCGTGGGCCTCGTCGCTGTGCGGGGCGTGTTACGAGGTCTGCCCGGTCAAGATCGACATCCCGACCGTGCTCGTGCACCTGCGCGGCCGGGTAGTGCGCGAGGCGAAGAGCCGCTGGAGCCCGGAGCGCCTCACGATGGACGCCCTGTCGCGGGTGTTCAGCTCGCGCCGGCACTACGAGCGCGCGCAGCGCATGGCACGGCTCGGCAACGGCCCCCTGGCGGGCGTCCTGATCCGGCCCAGCCCGCTGGGCGCCTGGACCGAGACGCGCGAGCTGCCGCGGGCGCCGGAGCAGACGTTCCGCGAGTGGTGGGCGCAGCGTTGAGCGCGCGCGAGGAGATCATGGCCCGCATCGGGACCGCGCTCGGGCAGGGCGTCGCCGTGCCGGACGTCCCGCGCGCGTACGACCAGGCGGGCTCCGGGCCGCCCGCGGGTGACGAGACCGTGGTCGCGCGCTTCTGCGAACGGGTCGCCGAGTACCGCGCGACGGTCCGCCGGGTCGACGCGGACGGGGTCGAGGAAGCCGTCGCGGAGGCCTGCCGGGAGCTGGGCGCGCGCCGCCTCGCCGTGCCACCGGGGATCTCGTGGCGGGCGCCCGGCGTCGAGCTCGTCGTCGACGACCCGCCGATCTCCGCCCAGAGCCTCGACCGCTTCGACGGCGTGCTGACCGGCTGCGCGCTCGCGATCGCCGAGACCGGCACGATCGTGCTCGACGGCGGCGCCGAGAGCGGCCGCCGCGCGCTCACGCTGGTGCCCGACCTGCACATCTGCGTAGTCGAAACCGCGCGCATCCACGCCTCCGTCCCTGACGCGGTCGCGGCGCTCGCCCCTGCCGCCGCGGAGGGCCGTCCGCTCACGTTCGTCTCGGGGCCGAGCGCGACTTCGGACATCGAGCTCGAGCGGGTCGAGGGCGTCCACGGCCCGCGCGAGCTGGTCGTGCTCGTCGTCGGTTAGGGGGGCGGGTCCGGGGGAGTGCGGGCAACGTCGCATGTCGCCGGCCGCGATCCCGCGCCGAGTGGCGAGTTAGCCGCGCTATCGCCGTGGGAGTCGCCACTCGCTGCGATTCGAACCGCCGCGGCACCTCGGGCCCGCCCTCAATGCCGCAGTTGACGTTCCCCGCGCGCGGCATCCGCTGCGCCTAGCCGCGTAGCGCCTCCGCGACGCCCGCGATCGCACCGGGCCCGATCCCGCAGCAGCCGCCGATGCCGCGGGCTCCGTGCTCGCGCCACCCGGCGACGACCGCGCGCGGGAAGCCGTCGACCCCGGGCCCGCGCCACGCGGACGCCTCGGCATCCCAGGTCCGCCCGTGGTTGGGATAGGCGAGCAGCGGCAGCTCGGTGCAGCCGCGCGCGCGCGCGAGCAGCGGCCCGATGTGCTCCGGCGGCGTGCAGTTGACGCCGACGGCGGCGAGCCGCCCGCTGGCGGCCGCGAGCGTGACGGCAGCCTCGATCGGCGTGCCGTCGCTCAAGCGCTCGCCGTCGCGGCAGCAGAACGTCATCCAGGCCTCGGCGCCGGGGAACTCCGTCAGCAGCTCGACCAGCGCGGCGACCTCGGCGATCGACGGGATCGTCTCGAGCGCGAGCAGGTCGGGGCCGGCGTCGAGGAGCGCCGCGATCCGCGGCCGGTGCACCGCCGCGAGCCGCTCCGCGGTGACCTCGCCGTAGTCGCCCGTGTACTCGGCGCCGCCGGGGAGCACGACCGCGTAGGGCCCGACCGACGCGGCCACGAGGCCCTCCGGCCGCACGGCGTCGCGCGCGCGGCGGGCGAGCTCGACGCTGAGCCGCAGCAGGCGGGTGGTCTCCTCCGCATCGATCCCGGCGCCGGCGAATCCCTCGTAGGTCGCCTGGTAGCTCGCGGTGATCGCGACGTCGGCGCCGGCCTCGAAGTAGGCGCGGTGGACCGCCTCGATGTCGCCGGGCGCGTCGCGCAGCAGGCGCGCAGACCAGAGCGCGTCGCCGAGGTCGTGCCCGAGCCGCTCCAGCTCGGTCGCGAGACCGCCGTCGAGCACGACGGGGCCGCGCTCGAGCAGCGCGGCGAGACCGGCGACAGGGACGCGTGGCGGCACGCTTCTAGGCTGCCACAGAGATGAGCATCTCCGAGTCCAGCGCTCCCGCGGTCGAGGTCCGCGAGCTCGTGCGCGAGTTCAAGGGCGGCATTCGCGCCGTCGATGAGCTCGACCTCGAGGTGCGGCCCGGCGAGATCTATGCATTCCTCGGGCCGAACGGCGCGGGCAAGACGACCGTGGTGCGCATTCTCACGACGCTGCTGCGGCCGACCTCCGGCACGGCTCGCGTCGCGGGGCACGACGTCGTCGCGGACGCCGACGCGGTGCGGCGCTCGATCGGCGTCGCGCTCCAGGAGGCGGCGATCGACCCGCTGATGACAGGGCGCGAGCTGCTGCGGATGCAGGGCGCGCTGCACGGGCTGCGCGGGCCGGCCGCCCGCGAGCGCGCGGTCGCCCTGCTCGAGCGCGTGGGACTCACGCAGGCCGCCGACCGGCGCGTCGGCGGCTACTCGGGCGGGATGCGGCGGCGGCTGGATCTCGCGCTCGCGCTCGTGCACCGGCCGAACGTGCTGTTCCTCGACGAGCCGACCACGGGCCTGGACCCGACGAGCCGCGGCGCGCTGTGGCGCGAGGTGCGCGCGCTCAACGACGAGGGCACGACCGTCTTCCTCACGACGCAGTACCTCGAGGAGGCCGAGCAGCTCGCCGATCGCGTCGGCATCATCGCCACCGGCCGGCTGGTCGCGGAGGGCACACCGGATGCGCTGAAGGCGCGCGTCGGCGAGCCGACGCTGCACGTCGAGCTCGCTGAGGCCGAGAGCGCAGGGCGCGCCCGCGAGGCGCTCGCCGGACTCGGCAGCGTCGAGCCCGCCGACCCCGCCGCGCCGACGCGCGTGGTCCTGCGCACGGCAGCCGGCAAGGGCGCGATCGGACCGGCGATCCGTGCGCTCGACGAGCACGGCGTCGTGATCGAGTCCGTCGAGGTCGAGACACCGACGCTCGACGACGTCTTCGCTGCCGTGACCGGCTCGCAGCTCGAGGGCGCGGGCGCGGTCGAGGCCACCGCGTGAGCGCCGCGCGCGAGGGCCGTGTCGTGCTCGCGCTCGGCAGGCGCGCGCTGAGCGTGCAGTTCCGCCGTGCGCAGCTGCTGATGCCGACGTTCGTGCTGCCGCTGATGCTGCTCGCCGTGATCGCGAGCGGGACGAGCGCCGCCCAGGACCTGCGCGGGTTCCCTGACGTCTCCTCCTACCTCGCGTTCATCGTCCCCGGCACGATCATCCAGGGCGCGCTGCTCGCCGGGCTGACGAGCGGCACCGCGCTCGCGTCCGACATCGAGTTCGGGTTCTTCGACCGGCTGCTGGCGGCGCCCGTGCGCCGGACCAGCCTCGTGATCGGGCGCCAGGCGGGGACGCTCGGGCTGTCGGTGCTGCAGACGACGTTCTTCCTCGTCGTCGCGTACCTGTTCGGCGCGCGCTACCCCGGCGGCGTCGATGCCGCCCTGGCGACGATCGTGCTGGCCGCGATCACGGCGATCGGGATCGGCGGCATCGCGGCGGCGATCGCGCTGCGGACGGGCTCGCTGTCGCTGCTGCAGAGCATCTTCCCGTTCGTATTCGTGCTGCTCTTCACGGCGCCGGCGTTCTTCCCGCGCGAGCTGCTCACGCCCGTGCTGCGCGACGCGGCGCGGTTCAACCCGCTGACGTATGTGGTCGAGGCCGTGCGCGGGCTGCTCGCGGCCGACGGCGCACTCGGCGATCCGTGGGCCGGCCTCGCCGCCGCAGTGCTGCTCGCGCTCGCGACCACCGCCCTGGCGACCTTCGCGCTCGGCCGGCGCCTGCGAGCGACATGAGCACGCCCGCCGCCCCGAGCCTGGCGCCGATCGCGATCGCCCTCTGGCGGCGCTCGCTCAACGAGGTGCTGCGCGTGCGCGGGGCGCTGCTGCCCGCGACGATCGCGCCCGTGGTCTTCCTGCTCGGCATGACCGGGCAGTTCGGCCGCCTCACCGGGCTCGACGGCTTCCCGACCGACTCGTACCTGTCGTGGATCGTGCCGCTCTCGTGCCTGCAGGGCGCCGGCTTCGCGGGCGCGGCCACCGGCTCCAACCTGGCGCGCGACATCGAGCAGGGCTGGTTCGACCGTCTCTTGGTGGCGCCGGTGCCGCGGCCGATGTTGCTCGTCGGGCCGATCCTCGGTGGCGTCTCGCGCTCGCTCGTGCCCGCGACCGTCGTGCTGGTCTGCGGGCTCGCGCTCGGCGCCGAGCTGACCGGCGGCGTGCCGGGGCTGATCGCGCTCTACGTCGCAAGCGCGGGGTTCTGCACGGTCGCGGCGCTGTGGGGCATCTACATGGCGCTGACGTTCCGCACCCAGCAGGCGGGACCGCTGATGCAGCAGGGCGTGTTCCTGGCCGTGTTCCTCTCGACCGCCTACACGCCGGAGGTGCTGCTGCGCGGCTGGCTCGCCGACGCGGCCGGCCTCAACCCGGTCACGCAGGTACTCCAGCTCGCGCGCCAGGCGACGGTCAGCGGGATCGAGCCGAGCCTCGCCAACACGTGGCCCGGGCTGCTCGCGCTCGCCGGGATGTTCGCCGTGCTCGGCGGCCTCGCGCTGTTCGGCCTCCGCCGTCTGGGCCGCTGAACCCGTCGTAGACTCACCGCCGTGTCGTGGAAGGGTGCAATGAACCGCGGGCTCACCCGCGCCACGGGTTACGAGCTGCGCAAGCAGGGCGCCGAGCCGCGCGCGCGCCGGCGCCGACGCGCCGGGCAGTCCGGCGACCGCCTGCTGGTCGCGCCGGCGTTCGTGATGTGCAGCGTCCGGTCGGGCTCGACGCTGCTGCGCGTGCTGCTCGACAGCCACTCGCGCATCCACTCCCCGCAGGAGCTGCACCTGCGCGACCTCACCGTCAAGGTGAAGACCGACTACGCCGCGAAGGCGCTGGGCGAGATCGGGCTCGACGACGAGCAGATGCGGTTCCTGCTCTGGGACCGGCTGCTCCAGCGCGAGCTCGTCTCCGCCCGCAAGGAGATCCTCGTCAACAAGACGCCGAACGACGTCTTCATCGCCGACCGGATCGCGCGCTGCTGGCCCGACGCGCGCTTCATCTACCTGCTGCGCCACCCCGGTGCGATCGCGCGCTCGCGCCAGCAGACGCGCCCCCAGGACACCCCCGAGCGCAACGCCAACATGGTGCTGCGCTACGGCAACGCGATCGAGCAGGCGCGCGCCGACCACCCGGGGCTGACCGTCCGCTACGAGGAACTGACGGCGGATCCGCGCGACGCGACGAAGCGGCTGTGCGCGTTCCTCGGCGTGCAGTGGGAGGCCGGGATGCTCGAGTATGGCCGCTACGACCACGGGCGCATGAAGCCGGGGCTCGGCGACTGGAAGGCGAAGATCAAGTCCGGCGCGGTGCAGGAGGCCGAGCCTCCGCCGCCGCTCGAAGAGATCCACCCCTCGCTGCACGAGCTGTGCGTCGCGTGGGGCTACGAGTCCGCGCCCGCGGCGCAGCCGGCGTCCTGAGCCGGTGACGCAGCCGAAGGTCTCCGTCGTCGTCCCGGTCTACAACCCGGGCCGCGACATCGACGACTGCATCCGCACGCTGCTCGACCAGTCGCTCGCCCCGAGCGAGTACGAGGTGGTCTTCGTCGATGACGGGTCGACCGACGCGACGCCGGCGCGGCTCGACGAGCTCGCGGCCGAGCACGCGCACGTGCGCGTCGAGCACATCGCGAACTCGGGCTGGCCCGGTCGCCCGCGCAACGTCGGCGTCGAGCTCTCGCGCGGCGAGTACGTGTACTTCGTCGACAACGACGACTGGATCGGGCGCGAGGCGCTCGAGCGCATGCACGCGATGGCGAGCCGCGACGACGCGGACATCGTGATCGGGAAGGTCGTCGGCCACGGCAAGGCCGTGCCGCGCAACCTGTTCCGGCGCAACCGCACGGGCGTCGACCTGGAGTGGGAGCCGCTGCTGTGGCTGCTCACGCCGCACAAGCTCTGGCGCCGCAGCTTCCTCGACGCGCACGCGCTGCGCTTCCCCGAGGGCAGGCGCCGGCTCGAGGATCACGTGTTCGTGATGCGCGCGTACTTCGGCGCGCCGCGGATCTCCGTGCTGGCCGACTACGCCTGTTACCACTGGGTGCTGCGCGACGTCGACTCCAATGCCTCGTGGGGCGACCTCGACCCGGTGTCCTACTTCGCGAACATGCGCGAGGTGCTCGACGTCGTCGACGAGCACACCGAGCCCGGCCCGCTCCGCGACCGCCTGTACGCGCGCTGGTACCGCGGCAAGATGCTCAACCGCGTCGAGCGGGTCCACTCCAATCCCGACCTCGACCGCCGCATGGCGCTCTACGTCGCGATGCACGAGCTCGCGGCCGAGCGCTTCCCGGCGGGCGTCGACGAGATCCTGCCGTTCAATCTGCGGCAGCGTTCGCGCCTACTGCGCGCCGGCGACTACGCGGAGCTCGCCGAGCTTGCCGGATTCGAGAAGCGCCTGCGCGCGCGGGCTCGCGCGGTGGCGGTGCGGCCGGTCGCGGGCGCCCTCGAGCTCGGCGTGGAGGCGGAGCTGGAGGGGCTGCACTTCGAGCGCGACGGCGACCGCCTCGTCTGGGGCGCCGACCGGGCCGACGCGACGGAGGCGCTGCACGCCGGCAGCACGGTGCAGCTGCTGCTCAAGCAGCGCTCGACCCAGGAGGAGTACCGCGTGCCGGCCGCCGTGCAGGTGCGGCTCGAGGACGAGCCCGGCGGCCGGGCGCGCGCCGTCGTCGCCGCCTCCGGTCGCGTCGATGCCGCAACGGCCGCGGGCGGCGGTCCGCTCCCGCAGGGCTGGTGGGAGGTGCACGCGATGGTGATCGTCGCCGGCTTCCGGGCCGCGGGGCGTGTCCGGTCCGCGCGCGTGCCCGAGCAGCTGATGCTGACGGTCGGCCCCGACGGGCGCGTGACCGAGCGCCGCGCCGGTTGGAAGCGCAACCTCCGGCGCCGCACGCCGCGCCCGCTCGTGCGCGCGATCCGCCGGGCCCAGCGAGCGGTTCGCCGCGTCCGGCGCTGATCGTGCGCCGCTCGCTTCCACGCGCCCTGCTGATCGCGCTGCTGCTCGCGACGCTGCCGGCCGGCGCGCACGCAGCGGTCTGGAAGGGCTCCGTCACGTTCGTCGATGACGGGGACACGCTCGAGGTCGACGTGGCCGGCGACGGCACCGCGCGGCCGGTCCGGGTGCGCGTCGCGGGCATCCAGGCGATGGAGCTGTCGCGCTACCGCTCGCGCCGGCGCGTCGGCGCCTGTCACGCGGTCGCGGCCGCGCAGCGCCTCGAGCGGCTGGTGCACAGGGCACGCGGGCGCGTGCGGCTGGCGGCCGAGCATCGCGCGAGCCGCTCGCGCGGGCGGCTGCTGCGCAGCGTCGCCGTGAGGCGGCCGGGCGGCTGGCGCGACGTCGGCGCAGCGCAGCTTCGAGCGGGACTCGCGCTGTGGTGGCCGACGCGCGCGGAGCCGGCCCCGAACCGCAGCTACAGCGCGCTATCGCAGGCCGCGATCGCGGCGGGGCGCGGCCTGTTCGACCCCGACGGTTGCGGGGTCGGACCCAGTCCGGCATCGCCGCTGGCGCTGCGGGTCAACTGGGACGCCGACGGCGACGACAACGCCAACGTCGACGGCGAGTGGGTCAAGATCCGCAACCTCGACCCGGTCGGGGCCGTCGCGCTCGGCGGCTGGCACCTGCGCGACTCGGGCCTGCGCGGCTACCGGTTCCCGGAGCACGCCACGATCCCGCCCGGAGGCACCGTCACGCTCGGCGTCGGCGCGGGCGGAGACGGCCAGACGGTGTTCGGCTGGGGACTGCGCCGCCCGGTGTTCGAGAACGTCTCGGACGCCGACGGGATGGGCGACGGCGCCTACCTGTTCGACACGCTGGGAAACATCCGCGCCACGATGGTCTACCCGTGCAGCGGCAGCTGCTCGGACCCGGCGCAGGGCGCCGTCGCCGTGTCCGCCGATCCCGAGGGCCGCGACGAGTCGATCACGCTCACGAACCTCAGCGCCGCTCCCGTCGACCTCGATGGCTACGTGCTCAAGAGCCCGCCCTCCAGCTACGCGCTGGACGGCGTCGTGCTGCCCGCGGGCGGCTCGCTGCGGCTCCAGATCGTCGGCGACCCGGCCGACGACGCGCCGCTCGAGCGCTACTGGGGCTTCGCGAAGCCGATCCTGCGCGACGACGGCGACCTCGCGCGGCTGGCCACGTACACCGACATCACGATCGCCTGCACCGCTTGGGGCGACGCGAGCTGCTGACGATGCGCGCCGAGATCGTCGAGGGGCGCTGGCTCCTGATCGCGGGCCGCGGTCTCGGCGGCGAGCTGGTGCTGAGCCGCACGGGCGCGGAGCCCCTGCGCATGCCGCTCCGCGCCGCCGCGGAGCACGCGGGCGAGCAGGAGGGCGAGATCGCCCTCGCCGACCTGGCCGCGTCCGGCCCGGGCACCTGGAGCATCAGCGAACCTAAAGAGGGGCTGGCACCGTTCAGGTTCGGCGGCGGCGTCGGGATCGTCCCCGGGCCGTCCGGGGTGCTGCGCGTGCGGCCGCACGCGACAGCCGAGGGACGGCTGGCCGTCGCGCTCGAGGCCGTCGCTCCGCATGCCGAGGCGCGGCGCGTGCGCTTGGCGGACGGCATTCTGCTGATCGAGGGCGAGCTGCCGGGAGGGGAGGGCGAGCCGCGGCTGGTCGCGCGGCATCGCGACGACCAGGCCGAGGTCGCCGTGCCCGTCGAACTGGACGACGGACGCTTCAGGGCGCGGCTCGACCTCGCGCCGCTCGCGCGCCCAGGCGTCTGGGACCTGCGGCTCGGCGAGCGACGCGTCGGCGCCCACCTCGACGGGCTCCCCGGCAAGAAGGACGTCGTCGTCTTCCCGGCGCACCGCGCCGGCGGGCTCGAGCTGCGGCCGTACTACACGGTCGAGGACAACCTCTCGATCCTCGTCGCGGAGCCGAGCGGCAAGCAGCCGTCCGTCCCGGTGGTCCCCGGCGCCGAGTCGCGCCGCCGGCGCGTGCTCGGGGGGCTCGCGGTCGCGGTCCACCGCGGGGCGCTCGCGCTGGCCGCCGCGCTGCCGCGCCCCCGCGCGGCGGCCGCCGAACCGGCCAGGGTCCGGATCCTGCTGCTGCACGCGTACGGACTCGGCGGCACGGTGCGCACGAGCTTCAACCTCGCCGCGGGGCTCGCCGGCGGCCGCGACGTCGAGCTGATCAGCATGATGCGGCGCCGCGAGGCGCCGTTCTTCTCCTTCCCGGACGGCGTGGAGGTGTCCGTGGTCGACGACCAGCGCGGCAAGGCGCGGCGCGGTGGGCTGCTCGGCCGCGTCCCGAGCGTGCTGATCCACCCGGAGGACTTCGCCTATCCGTACGCGAGCCTGCGCACCGACATCGCGCTGCTGCGCCGGCTGCGCGCTCTCCGCGGGGGCGTGCTGATCACGACGCGCCCCGCGTTCAACCTGCTCGCCGCGCGCCTCGCCGGGCCCGGCGTGCTCACCGTCGCGCAGGAGCACATGAACTTCCACTCGCACCGCCCGCGGCTCGCGGCGGACCTGCGGCGCCACTACGGCGCGCTCGACGTGCTCACGGTCCTGACGTCCGCCGACGAGCGCGACTACGGCGCCGCGCTCGCCGCGGACCCGCCGCGGATCGAGCGCATCCCCAACGCCGTGCCGCGGCTCGAGGGCGGCATCTCCACGCTCGACGCCAAGGTCGTCGTCGCCGCGGGCCGGCTGGAGACGCAGAAGGGCTTCGATCTCCTGATCCGCGCCTGGGAGCGTGTCGGCGACGCGCATCCCGACTGGCAGCTGCGCATCTACGGCTCCGGCCCGCGGCGCGACGAGCTGCGCCAGATGATCCTCGAGCGCGATCTCGGCGACCGCGTGCTGCTGATGGGTCGCACGCGGCACATGGGCGAGGCGCTGGCCGGCGCGTCGCTCTTCGTGCTGAGCTCGCGGTTCGAGGGCTTCGGTATGGTCATCGCCGAGGCCATGAGCAAGGGCCTCCCGGTCGTGAGCTTCGACTGCCCGCGGGGACCCGGCGAGATCCTCCGGCACGGCCGGGACGGCATCCTCGTGCCCAACGGCGACGTCGCGGGCCTCGCGGACGGGTTGCTGGAGCTCATCGAAGACGCCGGGCGGCGGCGCCGCTACGGCGCGGCGGCAGTGGAGAATGCGCGATCCTATGCGGTCGGTTCGATCGCGGCGCGGTGGGAGGAACTACTCCGCGAGCAGGCGAATCGTGAACTGCCCGCCGCCTGAAGGACCTGATGGAGACCGACGAACTTGAGATCTGCACCCAGACCCACGGCCGGCCGGGAGTCGCCCGGATCGGCCGCAGCCGCGCCCAACGGTAGGGCGCGCCGCGTTCGCGGCGGCGACCAGGCCTCCAGCAGGGCGCTGCTGTTCGCCACAGCCCCCGCGGGCGACGGCGGTCCCGCGGCGGGGCTCGAGTGGGAGGGGACGACGCTGCTCGGCCGGCTGCTCGAGCAGATCGCCGAGCTGGGCGTCCGCGAGGCGCACCTGATCACGCGCCCGGAGTGGGCGCCCGAGCTCGAGCGCCGGGCGGCGGCCCACGGCGTCGCGCTGCGCGTGCAGCCGTGCACCGACACCGCCGCGGACCTGCGCGCCGCCGCTGCGATCGCGCGCGACGGCAGCGGCACGCTCGTGGTCGCCAACGCGGACATCCTCACGCAGGGCGAGGCGCTCGCGGGCCTGCTCGCCGACCCACGGGTCGCCACCGGCATGCTCACGACGACGGTGCGGCGCATGCAGCGCTACGTGGGCTTCCGCACGCGCACGCGGCGCGGGCGCGTGGTCAGCGCGTCGTCGCCGTATCACTACATCCACCAGCCGAACGGGACGTTCCTCGGCGTGCTGAAGGTCGCGGCGCCGCATCGCGAGGCGCTCGCCGCGGTCGCGGAGCGGCTCGCCGCGCTCGTCGACGGGCCCCTGCCGGAGGGCTGGAGCGAGGAGCTCGAGGCCAAGGCCGGCCGCTGGAAGCTGGCGCTCTACCGGCGTTCGCTCGCCGCCGCGGTCGAGCAGCCCGAGGGCGACGAGAACCGCCCCGACGAGGACCCGGACGTGCCGGAGGACGAGGGCGAGCTCTCGCCCGACGACGTCGAGCTCTCCGCGGAGGACCACGCCGAGCTGGGCCGGCGGCTCGCGGCTGCCGAGCAGGACGTGCCCTCGCTGCTGCTCTGCGGGCTCGTCCGCTCCGACGTGCAGGTCGGCGGCAGCCACCTGCGCAAGCTGTTCTGGGCGCGCCCGCTGATGCCCGGCGACGTCGAGGAGGCGGCCGCCACGATCGGCGCGTACGACGAGGACAAGGCGCTGCTCGACTCCGCGGTGAAGGCGAACGACGGCTTCTTCACGACGTACTTCGTCAGCCCGTACTCGAAGTACATCGCGCGCTGGGCGGCGGAGCGCGGCTGGACCCCGAACGGGGTGTCGACGCTCTCGGTCGTGCTGGGCTTCGTCGCCGCGGCCGCGTTCGCGACCGGCGAGCGCACGTGGATGATCGCCGGCGCCGTGCTGCTGCAGGCGGCGTTCACGCTCGATTGCGTCGACGGCCAGCTCGCGCGCTACACGCGTACGTTCACGAAGTTCGGCGCCTGGCTCGACTCGGTCTTCGACCGTACGAAGGAGTACGCGGTCTTCGCCGGGCTCGCGATCGGCGCATCGCAGACGGGCGACGACGTCTGGCTGCTCGCCGGAGCCGCCCTGACGCTGCAGATGATGCGCCACACGATCGACTTCTCCTACCCGGCGGCCCTGCACCAGGTGATGGGCGCCGCGCGCCAGCCGCCGCTCGAGCAGGCGCAGGACGTGATCGCGACCACCGTGCCCGCCCCGCTCGTGCCCGAGGGCGAGCCGGCGCCGCCGCCTCCACCGCCGACGTTCGAGCAGCGCTTGCGCGGCGTCCTGCGCAGGGTCGCCCGCTCGCGCCGCGGGCGCTGGGTCAGGAAGATCATCGCCTTCCCGATCGGCGAGCGCTTCGCGGCGATCTCGCTCTCGGCCGCTCTGTTCGACGCGCGCGCGACGTTCATCGTGCTGCTCGCATGGGGCGGCTTCGCCGCCACCTACACGATCGCCGGCCGGGTCCTGCGCTCGCTGCGCCAGCGCGGGGCGGTCGCGCTCACGCCCGGCGCGGCAGCGGGCATGGACACGCTCATCGCGTATCGCGACGACGGTCCGGTCGCACAGGCGCTCGGCCGCATCCGCGTGCCGGCGCCGGCCACGCTGCTCGTGTTCGCGGGCATCGCGCTGCCGGCGATCGCGGTCGTGACCGGCGGCGCCGGCGCCTCATGGGCGCTCGTCGCTGCCGCGATCGGCTGGCTCGTGCTGCTCGGCGGCCTCTCGAGCGGCCGGCCGCAGCGGGACCGCCTGCGCTGGATCGTGCCGCCGGCGCTGCGGGTCGCGGAATACGGCGGGCTGCTCTGGATCGCCGCCGTCGCCGGACCGGACGCGGTCCCCGGCGTCTTCGCCCTGCTCTGCGCGATCACGTTCCGCCACTACGACATCGTCTACCGCCTGCGCCAGCGCGGCGTCACGCCCCCGCTCTGGCTCAACCGCGCGGCCGGCGGCTGGGACGGCCGGCTGCTCGCCGGGCTCGCGCTCGCCGCCGCGGGCGCGGTGCCGGCCGGTTTCGAAGTCGCCGCGGCGCTGCTCGCGGTCGCGTTCATCGGCGAGTGCGTCGCGAGCTGGATGACGTTCGGCCGGACGCAGCAGGCGCCGGTCTACGAGGACGAGGAAGAGGCCGCGGAGTGATCGGGATGGTGCTCGCGGCGGGCGCTGGGCGCCGGCTCGCGCCGTACACCGACACGCTGCCCAAGACGCTGGTCCCGGTCGACGGCGACCGGACGATCCTCGACATCGCGCTGGCGAACCTCAAGGCGGCCGGTCTCGGCGACGTGGCCATCGTCACGGGCTACGCCGCAGGTGCCGTCGAGGAGCGCAAGGCCGCGCTCGAGCGCGACCACGGCGTCACGCTCCAGCTCGTCTTCAACGACAAGGCCGAGATCTGGAACAACGCCTACTCGCTGTGGTGCGCGCGCGATCTCTTCCCCGCCGGCGTGCTGCTCGTCAACGGCGACACCGTGCACCCCCCGAGCGTCGAGGAGACGCTGCTGGCTGCGCGCGGCCCAGGCATCCTGCTCGCGCTCGACGACGTCAAGCAGCTCGGCGAGGAGGAGATGAAGGTCCAGCTCTCCGCGGACGGGCGCATGACGCGCATCAACAAGGCGCTCGAACCCGCGAGCGCGCAGGGCGAGTACATCGGCCTGACGCTGATCGAGCCGGAGGCGGCGGCACCGCTGGCCGACGCGCTCGAGGCGACCTTCCGCCGCGACCCCCAGCTCTACTACGAGGACGGCTTCCAGGAGTACGCCGACCGCGGCGGCCACGTCGGCGTCGCGCCGATCGGAGCGGTCGAATGGGCCGAGGTCGACGACCACGCGGACCTCGCGCGCGCACGGGAGATCGCTTGCCGCTGCTGACCCGGATGATCGGGGCGCCGCTGTTCGTGGACATCGGCCCGGGGACCGTCGCGCAGCTCGCGCCGCTGCTCGCCGACCGGCGCATCTCCGCCGGCGGGCACGTCGCGGTCGTGGTCGGCCCGGGGCTCGGCGAGGAGATCGCCGAGCAGCTGCGGCCGCAGCTCGAGAACGCCGACTTCTGGACGCTCGCCGACGGCGGGGTCGACGAGGCGAACGCGCTCGCGAAGCGGCTGCGCGCCGGCTTCTACGACGCGCTGGTCGGGATCGGTGGCGGGCGCACGCTCGACGTCTCCAAGCTCGCCTCGACGCTGAGCGGCCTGCCGATGGTGGCGGTCGCGACCAGCCTCGCGCACGACGGCATCGCGTCGCCGGTCGCCTCGCTGGAGGAGGGCGGCCGCAAGGGCTCCTACGGCGTGCAGATGCCGATCGCGCTGGTCGTCGACCTCGACTACGTGCGCCGCTCGGATCCCGGCATGCGCCGCTCCGGCATCGGCGACGTGGTCTCGAACCTGTCCGCGATCGCCGACTGGCGGCTGGCCGGGCGCGAGCGCGGCGAGCCGGTCGACGGCCTCGCCGTCACATTCGCGCAGACGGCCGCCAAGGCGATCCTGCACCGGACGGACGGGATCGACGACGAGGACTTCCTCGTCGCGCTCGCCGAGGCGCTCGTGCTGTCGGGCCTCGCGATGACGACGGCCGGCTCGAGCCGGCCGTGCAGCGGGGCCGACCACGAGATCCTGCACGCGATCGACCATCTCTACCCCGACACGGCGCGCCACGGCGAGCTGGCCGGCGCCGCGACGCTGTTCACGTCGTTCCTGCGCGGCGACGAGGCGATGGCGGCCGCCGTCGACGGGTGCCTGACGCGCCACGGCCTGCCGCGGCTGCCGGGCGACCTCGGGCTGAGCGAGGAGCAGTTCGTCCAGGCGGTGCTGCACGCGCCGGGCACCCGGCCCGACCGCTTCACCGTGCTCGAGCACCTCGCGCTCGACGAGCGGGGGGTGAGCGAGCGTGTCCGCGGCTTCCTCGACGCCTTCGATCGCTGAGCTGCGCGCCGAGACGCAGCCGCAGTCGCTGTTCGCGCGCAACAGCGGCGAGCATTGGGCGGGGCGGCTCTACGTGCGCCGCTTCTCGCCCTACGTGACGCGCCGGCTGCTGCCGACGCGCGTGACGCCCAACGCGGTCACCTGGGCGATGATCGCCGCCGGGCTTGCGGCCGCCGCCGTGCTGACGCTGCCGGGCGTGCTCGCGGCGCTCGCGGCGGCGCTGCTGATCCAGGTCCAGATCCTGCTCGACTGCGTCGACGGGGAGCTGGCGCGCTGGCGCCGCCAGTTCTCGCCCGCCGGGATCTACCTCGACCGCTTCGCCCACTTCCTGACCGAGACCGCGCTGCCGATCGCGCTCGGCATCCGCGCCGACGGCGGCTGGGACGAGATCGGCGGCTACACCACGCTCGGGCTGCTGGCCGCCGTGCTCGCGCTGCTCGTGCGGATGGAGATCGTGCTCGTGCACGTTGCGCGCGCAGAGGCCGGCAAGCCGCCGTTCGAGGACACCGCGGCCACGGCGGCGCCGCGCCTCACGCCGCTGCGGCGGCTGCGCCGCGCGCTCGCCTTCTTCCCGTTCTTCCGCGCGTTCGTCGCGATCGAGGCGACGCTGCTCGCGCTCGCCGCGGCGCTGCTCGACCTCGCGCTCGGCGACCTCGAGGCGACGCGCGTGCTCGTCGTCGCGCTCGTGCCCCTCGCCGCCGTCACCGCGCTCGGCCGCCTGTTCACGATCCTCAGCTCCGAGCGGCTGCGATGACGCCCGTGTTCGGATGCGTGGTGCTCACGGCGGGACGGCGTCCAAGCGACCTCCGCGCCGCGGTCGAGTCGCTGCTGCGCCAGGAGGGCGTGGAGACCGACATCGTCGTCGTCGGCAACGGCTGCGAGCCGGAGGGCGTGCCCGACGGGGTGCGCGTCGTCGCGCTCCCGGTCGACGACGGCATCCCGGCGGGGCGCAACGCCGGCGTGGCGCACGTGCGCGGCGAGCTGCTCTTCTTCCTCGACGACGACGCCCGCATCGCCGCGCCCGATGCGCTGGCGCGCATCGCGCGCAAGCTCGTCGCCGACCCGCGACTGGCGCTCGTGCAGTTGGCGCCGCAACCGCTCGACGGCGGCGCGCGCAGCCGCGACTGGGTGCCACGCCTGCGTGTCGGCGATCCTGGCGCGGCCGAGCGAGATCACCGTCGTCTGGGAGGGCGCCGTCGCGATCACGGCGCGACGTCTTCGAGCAGGTCGGCGGCTGGCCGGCGGACTTCCGCTTCGTGCACGAGGGCGTGGACCTCGGCTGGCGCATCATGGATGCGGGCCAGCGCATGCTCTACGCGGGCGACATCGCCGTGCTCCACCCCTCTCCGGCGAAGGCCGCGCACGGCTACTCGTACTATTTCGGTGCGCGCAACCGCGTCTGGCTCGCGCGCCGCCACCTGCCGTTGCCCCTGGGCGTGATCTACGTGATCGCCTTCGCGCTGCGCACCGTGCCCCGCCTGAAGTCGCGGCGGGCCGTGCAGGCGTCGGCGCGAGGGTACCGGGACGGGCTGCTCGGACCCAGCCGCGGCAGGAAGCCGCTGCGGGCAAGGACGCTGCTGCGGATGACACGCGCCGGGCGTCCGCCCATCATGTAGTGACCGAGGAACCCAAGCGAAATGACCACAGCCGCCCAGCCACACCACCGCGAGAACGACTTCGCCGAGGTCCACCACGTCTACGAGCCCCACCTCGTCGGCCTGCCGCCGCTGCTCCCGTACGTGCGCGAGGCCTGGCGGCGGCGCTCGTTCGCGGTCGAGCTGGCGAACACGAAGCTGCGCTCGCAGCACTTCAACACGGCGTTCGGCCAGCTCTGGCTCGTGCTCAACCCGCTGCTGCTGGCCGGCGTCTACTTCATCCTCGTCGACATCCTGCGCGCGGGCCAGCGCGACGAGGGCTTCTTCGCGCACCTGATGGCGGGGATCTTCGCCTACTACTTCGTGTCCGGCGCGGTGCGCAACGGGACCAAGTCGGTCGTCTCGGGCGGGCGCCTGATCCTCAACACGGCCTTCCCGCGCGTGCTGCTGCCGATCTCCTCGGTGATCATCGCGTTCAGGCGCTTCCTGCCCACGGTGGTGATCTACGTGCCCGTGCACCTCGCGCTCGGGCTGCCGATCGGCCCAGAGCTGCTGTGGGTCGTCCCGCTCGTCGGCCTGTTCGTCGTGCTCAGCGCCGGCCTGGCGATGATCGTCGCCGCGCTGCAGGTCTACTTCCGCGACCTCAAGAGCTTCATGCCGTACCTGCTGCGCGTCTGGCTCTACGGCTCCCCGGTCCTCTACTACGCCCACGAGATGCCCGACAAGTACCGCTTCCTGCTCGACGTGAACCCGCTCGGCCAGCTGCTCGCGGCGTGGAGCGACGTGATCAACCAGGGCCAATCGCCGACGGGCCACCAGCTGCTCGTCGGCGCCGCGTGGGCGTTCGGCTTCCTCATCGTCGGCTTCCTCTACTTCGTCTCGCGGGAGCGTGACTTCGCTGTCCGTCTCTAGCTCCCCGAGCATCGTCGTCGAGGACGTCTCGGTGACGTACAAGACGACCTTCGAGCGCAAGCCGACGCTCAAGAGCATGGTCACGCGCATGGGCCGTGGCGAGCGCGTCGTGCGCGAGATCGAGGCGGTCAAGAACGTGTCGTTCGAGGTGCCGAACGGCACCGTGCTCGGGATCGTCGGCGCCAACGGCGCGGGCAAGTCGACGCTGGTGCGCGCGATCGCCGGGATCCTGCCGCCGACGCAGGGACGGATCGACGTCTTCGGCCGCGTCAGCACGCTGCTCGCGCTCGGGGTCGGCTTCAACAAGAACCTCTCCGGGCGCGACAACGTCCGGCTCGGCGGGCTGGCGGCCGGGCTCGAGCGCGGCAAGCTCGAGGAGAAGTACGAGGAGATCGTCAAGTTCGCCGAGCTCGGCGAGTTCATGGACATGCCGATGCGGACCTACAGCTCCGGCATGTACGGGCGGCTCGCGTTCTCCGTCGCGGTCAACATGGATCCGGACATCCTGCTGATCGACGAGGCGCTCTCGGTCGGCGACGCCCGCTTCCGGCGCAAGTCGGCGAACAAGATGCGCGAGCTCTGCAGCCAGGCGCACACGATCGTGCTTGTCAGCCACGCGCTCGGCTCGGTCCGCGAGCTGTGCGACCAGGTGATCTGGATGGACCACGGCGTGATGCGGATGTGGGACGAGCCCGACCCCGTGATCGACGCCTACACGGAGTTCCTCGAGGTCGGCCAGGACGCGGTCACGCTGGAGGACGTGTGACGTACCGGCGCTAGCCGCCGCCGGCGACGAGCCGGGCGGGGGGCCGCGACACCCGTTCCACCACGCCGCCCTCGACGCTCATGATCCGCGTCGACCGGCCCGCGTGCGCGACGCGGAGGATCGTCACCGGGCTCTCGGTGATGTCGCCACGCGCGTCGAAGTCGAAGTCCCCGAGCAGGCCGTCGCGCACGCGCGTGCGGAACAGCGCGTCGAGCACCGATGCCCGCGTGCCGTCCGAGCGGGCGATCGCATCGACCACGACCTCCGCGGCCTGCGCCGCGTACACGGCGCTCGGTTCCACCTCGGCGCCACCCTGGGTGCGCGCGAACCGCTGCACGAATGCGGCGCCGCCGCGCGGCAGGCGCTCGGTGATCACACCGGCCAGGCTCACGAAGACGTCACGCGCGGCATCCCCGGCGGTCCGGACGAGCAGCGGCAGCGGCGTCAGGCCGTCAGGCGCGAGCAGGTCGACACCGCTTCCGAGCCGCTTCCGCAGGGCGCGGATGACCTGCGCCGCGTTCGAGTCGAGCAGCCCGCCCACGAAGACGGCCTGCGGGCGCGCGGCCGCCACGCGGTCCGCGAGCGCCGCGTACGAGCTCGCGTGCGGATCCCAGGTCGCGCGCCCGGTCACCCGCAACCCGAGGCGGCGGGCGGCGGTCGCGAAGCCCGTCGCCATCAGCACGCCGTAGCCGGGCTCGCCATCGTCGAGCACGAAGACCCGGCGCCTGCCGCGATCGCGAGCGAGCAGCGCTAGCGCCGCCCCTTGGAGGTCATCGGTCGGGAAAACCCGCAGGTAGTTGCGGCGGCCGGTCGGATAGAGCTTCGCGAGCAGCGTGCGCGGCACCCCTGGCGCGGTCCGCGTCAGCCCGACGAACGAATTCAGGGGCGAGATCATCGCGACGGGACCGCCGCGTGCGCGGTTGAGCTCCGGCAGCGCGGCGAGGGCGCAGGGCGAGTTGAGCGTGCCGATCACCGCGACCACGCGCGCGCTGGCCCCATACGCGCGCGCATTGGCGGCGCACTTCGGCTCGTCGAAGAGGCCGGTGCGCGCCAGCGAGTCATCGCACGACTGGTACGCGATGCGATAGGCCCCGGCCCGGAACCCGTGCTCGCGCAGGACGAACGTGATCGCCTGCGCCATCTGGGTAGCGGTGACCCTCACGCCGCCCTGGAGCGGCAGGTCGGAGACGACGAGCACGTCCGCGCGACCTTCCGCACCCGCGCGGACCGGCTCGCACATCGACGCCGGGAGCGGCGTGATGCCGGACACGCGCGCGCCCGCGGCCTCCGCTCTCCCCGCGAGCGCCACCCAGAGCGTGTCCCCCGCGATCACGAGCGAGCGCGGGATGCCCCCTAGCGCGACCGTTCGCGCGACCCGCATGGACGCGGGATCGATCGCCGTGACCGCGCCGTCGATCGGGTTGGCGACCCAGACGGCGGCCTCGCCCGCGACGACGTCGGTGACCCCCGAACCGACGGCGACGCTGCCGACCGCGCCGTCGGCGCCGATCCGCCAGAGCGTCCCGTCGACCGACGAGGTCGCCCACGCCGCCGTCTCGCCCACGCTGATCGCGGTCGGCGCCGTCGTCGGGAGCCGCACGCGCCGGCGCACGCCGGCGCTGCGCTCGTCGAGCGCCACGACGGTGGCGTCGTCGAGCAGCGCCCAGATGCCG
Organism: uncultured Solirubrobacteraceae bacterium; assembly: GCA_963839615.1. Lineage (GTDB taxonomy): Bacteria > Actinomycetota > Thermoleophilia > Solirubrobacterales > Solirubrobacteraceae > DASQMT01. The sequence continues at coordinate 291,278 of CAWIVY010000009.1, read as the reverse complement.
GCTCCGCCTGCCGCCACCGCTATCGCGCCGAGCTTCCGCGCCCTCGCCGTGATCGTGGCCGTCTGAGGATCGATCCGCAGGACCGAACCCGTGGCCGTCACCGCCCAGACCGCCCGGGGTGAGACCGCGAGGCCGTTCTCGATGCTGTTCGAGACCGCGCCCTGCGCGCGCGGGAGCGCCACCTGTGCGCGCCGCGTGCGCGTCGCCGGATCGAACTGGACGATCTCCGTCGCGGCGGGCCCGATGAACTGGGCGCGTCGGAGTGGCCTGCCGTTCGTCACCCAGACCGCATCCGCCCCTGCGGCGACGTCCGTGGGCGTGGCGCCGGTGGCCAGCGTCTCCACGGCGCCCGATGCCGTGTCCACGCTGAGCAGCGTGCCGGCATCACCGTCGACGACCCACAGGCGACCGTCGCCGGCGGTCAGCGATGCGGGCGTCCTGCCCGCTGCGATACGCCGCCTGACCGTGCCGGTGGCGAGGTCGATCGCGGCCAGCTCGCCTCCCGGGGCGGCGGATTTCGCTCCGCGCTTCTCGCCGGTGGTCTCGCCTTCCCCTGCGGCGATCACGGCGGCTGCGAGCGCGCCGGCGACGAGCACGGCCGCTCCACCGACCGCGAGCCGCCGCCGCGGGCGCGGCACGGGTGTCGCTCCGGCTCGAGATCCAGCTGCGGGTCGTGATCGAGGATCGCCTGCTGCCGGCGTCTCAGCGCGGGTCCCGGCTCGAGCCCAGGTCCTCGACGAGCGTCGAACGGGCATCGGCATAGGCCGCCAGCGCATCCGCCTGGCGTCCCGCGCGATAGAGCGCGAGCATGAGCTGGCCGCGTAGGCCCTCGCGGAGCGGGTAGCGCGAGACGAGCTCTTGCAGCTCGCCGACGAGCGCCGCATGGCGCCCGAGCGCGAGGTCGGCGTCGATGCGGAGCTCGACCGCCTCGAGCCGCGCCTCCTCCAGGCGCGCGATGCCGTCGCGGGCGAAGCGCTCGTGCTCGAGATCGGCGAGTGGGCGACCGCGCCAGAGCGCGAGCGCCTCCGCCAGCGACGCGGCGGCCTCCGCGTGCCGCCCCGAGTCGAGCGCGCGGCGCCCGTCGTCGCGCAGCCGTTCGAAGCGTTGGAGGTCCAGCGCGCCGTCGTCGATCTCCGCCACGTATCCGGAGGCGCTCGTGATCACCACCGCATGCGGCTCGAGCAGCTTGCGCAGGCGCGACACGTGCTGATGGAGCGCGGTGTTGGCGTCGTCCGGGGGCGAGTCGCCCCACAACTCGTCGATCAGGTGGTCCGCGGACACCGGCTTGCCCGCTTCGAGCAGCAGGATCGCGAGCACGCTCCGCTGCTTCGTACCGCCGAGCCGAAGCGACCGCTCGCCGTCGGTCACATCGAGCGGTCCGAGGATGCGGAAATCGAGCCGGTTCCCCAAGGGCCGACCATATCGGGTCCTGTCAGCCAACTGTCAGCGGGCGTCAGCGCGCCGAAAGCGTGCTCATGGACCCTGCACGACATGCACAAGACCGCATCAGCAATCGCACTGCTCGCAGCTTCGGGGGCGTTCGCGCTCGCCAACACCGGGCCGGCCGCCGCCGCTGCCAAGCAGCGAGTCGTCGTCGACCGCTTCAGCGAGGACTACGCGTTCGCCATCGACTGCGGCGACTTCGGTCCGTACGGGTTCGACAACGAGGTCGTGGGCCATCAGCGAGTCGCGGTCACCGATGTCCTGGCCGCCGATGGCACGCTGCTCCAGACGGTCCTCAACATCGGCCTGACCGAGACGGACGCGAACTCCGTCACCGGCGAGACGCTGCGGCTCAAGGGCGCGGTACACGAGGTCTGGGACTATGCGGCCAACACGCGCACCATCAGCGGGAAGGTGTGGTCCGGCACCGTTCCCGGCGAAGGCGCGGTGATCCACGACGTGGGCCGGATCAGGATGACCCTGGACACGAACGAGGTGCTGTTCGTAGCCGGGCCGCACAGCGTGTTCTTCAGTGGCGGGATCGACCCGGTCGTCTCGCGCGGTTAGCCGGCTGACGCCGCGCACTCGGGGGCGGCGAGAACGCGCCAGGACCGGTTGCGATACACGGGCCGGTAGCTCGGCGGCGGCTCCAGCTCGGGGTACAGCTCGTCGTAGAAGCGCCGCAGCGAGCGCGTGTCGCGCGGCGCCACCAGCACGCGCCGCAGCGGGCTGGCGCCCGCCTCGACCGTCCCGACGGAGAACGGCGGCGTGTCCAGCCACCAGCGCAGGTGCGGGATCGTGCGGTGCTCGGCGGCCGTCACGAGCGAGCCGCAGGCGGCCACGGCGCGGTGCACCTCAGGCGCGCGGCCGGCGTCACGCAGGTCGGCGTAGACCTGCTCGCGCGCGTCCAGGTTCGTGCGCATGTTGCCGAGCGTGCGCGCGTGCCAGGGGATGTAGGCGATCGAGAGCGCGGCCGTGAACACCCCCACCCAGAGCCAGATGCGGCGCTCGCGGCCCGGCGGCAGCAGCATCCAGCCGCAGACCGCGAGGCCGTAGAAGAGGGTCAGCAGCACCGCCGGCGTGCGCACGTAGCGCGCGATGAGCGGCAGGCCGAACACGGGCCCGACCATGAACACCGCGAGCATCGCGGCGACGGCTGCGAGCGGCAGCACGGCCTGGTGGCGGCGGTGGCGCCACGCGAAGACCAGCCCGATCGGGAAGCCGACAACGAGCGGCTCGCGCAGCGTGAACCCGAGGTACTGCAGCGTCCAGTAGGGCGCGTCCTCGGGGCTGCGGCGGCGGTCGAGCCCCGCCGCCAGGTCCGAGGTGCCGTGCAGCGAGTGCAGCGGGTCGCCGGTCACGTACCAGTCCAGGCCGGCCCACAGCAGCGGCGCGACGGCACAGAGCGCCGCGAGGGCGAGCCGCCGCCGGTTGTCCAGCGCGGGCCACATCCAGAGCACGTAGAGCCCGCCCAGCACCCACGCCTCGGGACGCATCAGGCCCGCGAGCACGAGCAGCGCCAGCACGGGCGCGCCGCGCCTGCGCCGGCGCGCCTCCAGCAGCACCGCGGCGAGGATCAGCACGGCGAACGCCGTGTCCTGGTAGCCCAGCAGCGCGTCGCGCTCGAGCACCGGCCGCGTCAGCACGACGAGCGCGGCGACGGCGCCGGCCCACGGGGAGAAGAGCTCCGAGCCGAGCCGGTAGGTGAGCCAGACGACGCCGCCGAAGCAGAGCATCGTCGCCCAGATCAGCAGCGTGTCGGCCCCGGTCTCGAACGGCGTCGACGAGCATCGAGACGACGGTCTCGAGCGGGTGCGGCGTGGGCGCGAAGTCGGCCGTGTAGTCGGGCTTGAGCCCGCGGGTCAGGTCGCGCGCCCAGACGAGCGCGTAGCGCGCGTCGTAGTTGAGGAAGCGGTCGTAGACCAGCTCGAGCAGCGCCGCGACGCCGACGACCGTCGCCACGGCAGGCAGGTGGCGCAGTGCGGGGCGCCGCGGGCGGCGAGGGGTCGCGGACGGCGCGGCCGCCGGGGCGGAGGCGGTGGCCATCGGGCGCGTGACGATAGCGCGACACTCGGCGCGGATGCCTCCAGGACGCGCGATACCGTGGGTGCACCGCGTCGATCGTCCTTCGCGCGGGTTCTCCCCGTTCGATGACGCGCTGCCGTTCTCTACCGATCCTGTTGCTCGCGCTCGCGATGTCGCTCGCGTGCGTGGGAACGGTGCACGCGGCCGGCAAGAGCGGGCCGCGGACCGCGGGCGGCTGGAAGGTGACGCCGGCCGGCAAGCAGTTCGGCGTCTCGCGCCGCGCGACCGGCTTCCAGGGGCCGCTGGCCTCCGCGCTCTCGCCGGGCGGGACGAAGCTGCTGTCGCTCTCCAGCGGCGCCTCGCGGTCGAACTCGGCCGATCTGTTCGACATGCGCACGCGCAAGCGCAGCTCCTACGTCCGCTACGACGCGCGACGCGGCATCGGCGAGGCGGTCTTCTACGGCGTCGCGATGTCGCCCGATGGCTCGCGCGCCTGGGCCTCCGGTGGCGGCCAGGACGTCGTTCACTCCTACTCGGTCGGGTCGACGCTGCGCGAGGTCGGGACGATCCCGGTGCCCAACTTCCCGGCCGGCATGGCCTACGGGACCACGCCGCATGGCGACCGCCTGTACGTCGCGAACAACCTCGCCGGTCGCGCCGGCGACACGAACCCGCCCGGCCACACGGTCACGGTGATCGACCCTGCCACCAGCGCGGTCACGAACGTGATCGACCTCGGCATGGCGGCGCAGCCGCTCGGCGTGACGTTCGACCGCACCGGCGCCAAGGCGTACGTGACTCAGTGGCTGGGCCGGTCGGTGTCGGTGATCGACACGGCGACCGAGACGACGCTGCACCACATCACGCTCTCGCCGCCGGCGAACCCGCTGCAGGCTGACCATCCGTCGTCGATCGCCGCGAACCCCAGGCGCGACGAGGTCTACACGGCGAACGCGAACTCCGACACCGTCTCGGTGATCGACACGCGCACGGACCGCGTCGCGGCGACGATCGACGTCTCGCTCACCCCGGACGCGCGCGAGGGCGCGATGCCCGACGGGCTGACGGTCGCGCCGAACGGGAAGCGTCTCTACGTCGCGCTCGCGGGCGAGAACGCCCTCGCCGTGATCAACATCGCCCGCCGCAAGGTGATCGGCTTCATCCCCACGGCCTGGTCGCCGGTCGACGTCGACATGCCGCGCGACGGCCGCCGGCTCGTCGTGACGGGCGCGAACCGCGTCGGCGACAAGCCCAACCGCTGCGCCGGGCCCTACGCCGTCGGCGACTGCAGCTCGGGCGACCTGATCTACGCGGACATCGCCGCCGACTCGACTCAGACGATGACCAAGGGCGTCATCAACGTGATCAAGACGCCGCGCAAGCCGCGGCAGCTGCGCCGGCTGACCGCGAAGGTGTTCTCGCAACAACCGCGTGCGCGCCCGCCTCGCACGCATGCCGCGCGCCCTGCGGGCGATCAAGCACGTGATCTACGTCGTCAAGGAGAACCGCACCTACGACCAGATTCTCGGCGACCTCGGCAAGGGCGACGGCGACCCCCGGCTGACGCTCTTCCGCGAGGACTCCGCGCCGAACCATCACGAGCTGGCGCGCCGCTTCACGCTGTTCGACAACTTCTACGCCGACGCCGACGTGTCGGCCGACGGGCAGAGCTGGGCCACGTCGGCCGGCGTGACCGACTACACGCAGAAGACCTGGCCGATCTCCTACTCGCCCGCGCCGCGCAAGGCGCACCGCGCGCGCGACTTCGAGAACCTCTCGATGGCCGAGTTGATCCTGACCGAGCCGCTCGCGTTCGACGCCAGCGTGTTCCGCACCGCCGCGGCGCCGACACGCGGCTTCCTCTGGGACAACGCGTACGACAACGGCGTCTCGTTCCGCAACTACGGCATGTACACGACGATCCCGGGCGACTGCACGGGCGGCGGCAACACGTCGACGACGACGCGGCTCGACGACGCGCGCTTCGGCGACCACGTGAACGAGTACTTCGCCGGCTTCAACATGAGCTGCTCGGACCACGCGCACCGGCTGCCCGAGTGGGAGCGCGAGTTCCGCGCCTACGAGCAGCTCTACGCGCAGGACCCCAAGCGCGACCCGCTGCCGCAGCTGTCGCTCGTGCGCCTGCCCAACGACCACACGAACGGCACCTCGGCCGGCCGAGCGATCCCGCAGGCCTACATGGCCGACAACGACCTCGCGCTCGGCCGGCTCGTCGACGTCGTGTCGCACAGCCGCTTCTGGAAGAACACCGCGATCTTCGTGACCGAGGACGACGCCCAGAACGGGCCCGACCACGTCGATGCGCACCGGACGGTCTCCTACGTGATCAGCCCCTACACGCAGACCGGCGCGATCGACTCGACGCAGTACGACACCGCCGGCATGGTCGCGACGATCGAGGACCTGCTCGGGCTGCCGGCGATGGCGATCGGGGACCAGCGCGGGATCCGGATGTGGAAGGGCTTCAGCCGCAAGCCGAACCTGACGCCCTACGACGCGCTGATGCCGAGCGTCGTGCCGTTCGGGATGCCCGGCGCGCAGCGCAACCCGCCGACCGCCCCGATGGCGGCCGTGTCGGGCCGGTGGAACTTCGAGATCGAGGACGCGACGCCCGAGATCGGGCTCAACGAGGCGATCTGGAAGTCGGTCAAGGGGCGCGACTCCGAGATGCCCGACCCGCGTCACGAGCTACATCGTCGGCTCCGTGCCCGCCGACGCCGGCGGCTGAGCCAACCTTCCAACCGAGCGCCGGGCGGCGCGTTGGACCTGGTGCCGCCCTCGGAAGGGAGGGGGATACGAGAGGCCGGGTCGACCACGGGTCCCCGGCCTTTCGCATGTCAAGACCCGGTTGGCGTGCCGATCATCGAGGCTGACATGCGCCAGCTTCTGCACGAATTCGACATGGCCCCGCGGCCGACGAGGACCGCCTCGGGCGGCCGATCCATCGGCGGCTCGAGGGCGGCGCCGAGGGGGCGCTCGACGCGGGCCGTATCCGGCTCGTCGAGAAGCGCATCAACGAGGGCAAGGCGATCGCGCTCAACGACGCGATCCCGGTGCTGCGCGGTGAGATCGTGACGATCGTCGATGCTCTTCTACTGGATGCTGATGCTCATCATCACCGTCACCGCCACGCCCAGGGCGCTGCTGGGCCCCCGCACCCACGAGACCGCGCACTGGAACACCGAGCGCACCGCGATCGAGAGGAACCGGTCGAGCTGATCGCCGCATAGAGTGCGCGCCATGCGGATCCTCGTGATCGGCGCGGGCGGCGTCGGCAGTGCCGTCGCCGCGATCGCGAAGCGGCGCGACTTCTTCGAGCGCATGGTGCTCGCCGACCTGTCGGCCGATCGCGCGAATGCCGCGCTGGCGCGACTCGGGGGCGACGCGCGCTTCGGCGCCGTCGCGCTCGACGCGTCCGACACCGGCGCGATCGCCGCGCTGGCGGAGGCGGAGCGGATCGACGTGATCCTGAACGCCTGCGATCCATGGCTGAACCCGCCCATCTTCGCCGCGGCCGCGCGCGCCGGTTGCACGTACCTCGACATGGCGATGACGCTCTCGCAGCGCCATCCGGAGCGACCCTTCGAGCAGCCGGGCGTGATGCTCGGCGACGACCAGTTCGCCGTCGCCGGCGAGTGGGAGGAGGCGGGCCGGCTCGCGCTCTGCGGGATCGGCGTCGAGCCGGGGATGTCGGACGTCTTCGCCCGCTACGCCGCCGACCATCTGTTCGAGCGCGTCGACGAGGTCGCCGTGCGCGACGGGGCCGACCTCGCCGTCGCCGGCTACGCGTTCGCGCCCACGTTCTCGATCTGGACGACGATCGAGGAGTGCCTGAACCCGCCGCTGATCTGGGAGCGCGAGCGCGGCTGGTACACGACCGCGCCGTTCTCGGAGCCCGAGCGGTTCGAGTTCCCGGCCGGCATCGGCGCCGTCGAGTGCGTCAACGTCGAGCACGAGGAGGTCGTCCTGGTGCCGCGCTGGGTCGACTGCGAGCGCGTGACGTTCAAGTACGGCCTCGGCGAGGAGTTCATCGGCGTGCTGCGGACGATCGCGCTGCTCGGGCTCGACTCGACCGAGCCGCTGCGCGTGAAGGGCGTCGAGGTCGCGCCGCGCGACGTGATCGCGGCCGCGCTGCCCGATCCCGCCACGCTCGGCGACCGCATGTCGGGCCGCACCTGCGCCGGCACGCTCGTGACGGGCACCGGCAAGGACTCGCAGCCGCGCGCCGTCTACCTGCACCACGTCGTCGACAACGAGGAGGCGATGGGGCGCGACGGCGTGCAGGCCGTCGTCTGGCAGACCGCGCTCAACCCGGTCGTCGCGCTCGAGCTGCTTGCGTCCGGCGCATGGCAGGGCGCGGGGGTGCTCGGGCCCGAGGCGTTCGACGCGGTCCCGTTCCTCGACCTGCTGGCCGACCACGGCAGTCCGCATGCTGTCGACGAGCGCGATCCCGTGAATCCCCTGCGCTGCGGTGGGTAGCACAGTGGTATGCCCACGAAGAAGGAAGACCTGCCCGGAACGCTGAAGCGATCGCCGGCCAAGGCCCAGCGGACCTACGCGGAGACGCTCGACGCCGCCGAGGAGCAGTACGACAGCGAGGCGCGCGCGCACCAGACGGCCTGGTCGGCGGTCAAGCACTCGTTCGAGAAGGTCGGCGACCACTGGGAGACCAAGGACGAGCGCGGACCTTCCGACCCGCAGTCCAAGCAGTCGAGCGCCGCGAAGCGCAAGCGCCCGAAGGCGACCCACGGCGGCGTCGACGCCGAGGGCAACACGAAGCAGGAGCTCTACGAGCGTGCGCAGGAAGGCCGGCGTCGACGGCCGCTCCCGGATGACGAAGTCCGAGCTGGCCGACGCGATCGCCCGCAAGGACGGCTAGCGGTAGGGCCCGAGCGGATTGTCCAGGCGGGCTGGCGCGTCTTCAAGGGCGGGTCGTCGCGCTGGCGTCTACGTCAACTGCGGCATTGAGGGAGGCGGGTCCGGAGGGGCGCGGCGGCGCGGGAGTACCGAACGTCGCTCAGTACGCCGCATAGGGGCCACTCAGCGACGTTCGCTATTCCGGCGGCAGACGCATGGCGCCACCCCGCTCCCGGCCCGCCTCCCCTCAATGCGCAGTGCACGCATGACCAACGTCCTCAGGACCTACGGCTAGCGGCCCGCCGGCTCGTCGAAGAACGCGAGCACCGCTCCGCCGGGCGCGAGCCAGCGCGCGGCGAGGGCGTGCGCACGCTCGGGCTCGCGGTGGAAGAGGCCGACGCGGACGGCGAAGATCGTGCCGAAGCGCCGGTCGCCGAGCGCGAGGTCGTCGAGCTCGGCCACGAGGAACTCGGCCCTGCCGGCCGCGACATGCGACGCGTTGCGGCGGGCCGCGGCCGCGATCATCTTCGGCGAGCGGTCGACCGCGGTCAGGCGCCCGCCCTCGAGCCGCTCGCAGACGAGCGTCGCCGCCACGCCGTGGCCGCAGCCGATCTCGAGCACCCGATCGCCAGGCCCGCTACCGAGTTCCTCGACGACCGCCCGCAGCCGCTCGCTCACCGCCCGCGCCTCCGCATGCGCCCTAGTTTGCCTACCTGGCCTCGGCGCGAGACTGCGCTTGGGATTCCCGACTGAAGCGACTCTACGCCTGCTGCGCCAGCTTCCCTAGCCCCATGCGGAGCTCACGCGCCCTCCCGCCTTGCACGACGTCGAGCTCGTCCTGATCAGCCTGCTCGTGGCGGTGGCCGTTCTGGCCGCTGCCGCGCGCGCAGTCGACATCCCGTATCCGATCGTCCTCGTCGTGGGCGGCTTGTTGATGGGCTTCGTGCCCGGCCTGCCCGAGGTCGCGCTCGAGCCGGAGCTGGTCCTCGTGATCTTCCTGCCGCCGCTGCTGTACTCGGCGGCGTTCTTCGCGAACCTGCACGACCTCAAGCGCGACGTGCGCGGGATCTCGCTGCTGGCGATCGGGCTCGTGCTCGCGACGATGTGCACCGTCGCACTGGTCGCGCACGTGCTCATCGACGACCTGCCCTGGGCGGCTGCCTTCGCGCTCGGGGCGATCGTGGCTCCGACCGATCCGGTCGCCGCAACGACCGTCGCGCGCCGCCTGGCCGTTCCGCGCCGCATCGTGTCGGTCATCGAGGGCGAGAGCCTCGTCAACGACGGCACCGCTCTCGTCGCCTACCGCGGCGCGGTGGCCGCCGTGGGCGGCGGCTTCTCCCTGTGGGAGGCCGGGCTCGAGTTCGTGCTCGGGGCGACCGCCGGGATCCTGATCGGCCTCGCCATGGGCTGGCTCATCTCCGAGATCCGCCGCCGGCTCGACGACGTCCCGGTCGAGATCACGATCTCCCTGCTGAGCGGCTACGCGGCCTACCTGCCGGCTGAGGCGATCGGCGCGTCCGGGGTGCTGGCAGCGGTGACGGTGGGGATCGTGCTCGGCTGGCGCGCTCCGCGCATCTCGACCGCGAGCATGCGGTTGCAGGGATACGCGGTCTGGGACACGCTGGTGTTCCTGCTCAACGCGCTCTTGTTCGTGCTGATCGGGTTGCAGCTGCCGCTCATCCTCGACGGGCTCGCGGGCGAGCCGACCGGGTCGCTGATCCTGCAGGCCGCCGTCGTGAGCCTCGTCGTGATCCTGACCCGGATCGCGTGGATGAACACGACCCCGTTCCTGATCCGCGCGCTGGACCGCCGCCCCCAGCAGCGCGAGCGGCGCCAGGGCTGGCGCTTCCGGATGATCGTCGCGTGGTCGGGTATGCGCGGCTCGGTGTCGCTCGCCGCCGCGCTCGCGCTGCCGCTCGACTTCCCGCAGCGCGACCTGATCCTGTTCCTCACCTTCGCGGTGATCTTCACGACGCTCGTGCTCCAGGGCCTCACCCTGCCGATGCTGATCCGGCGCCTCGGCGTCCGCGACGACGGCGCGGAGGAGCGCGAGGAGCTGGCGGCGCGGCGCTCGGCGGTGGAGTCGGCGCTCGGCCATCTCGAGCGGCTCGGCGCCGAGGACTGGACGCGCGACGACACCGTCGAGCGGATGCGCGCGATGTACGCCTACCGGCGCAGCCGGCTGGCCGCGCGAGCCGGCGAAGCCGACGACGGCGAGGACTACGAGCACCGCTCGCGCAAGTACCAGACGATGGTCCGCCAGGTGCTCGACGCCCAGCGGGAGGAGCTCGTGCGGCTGCGCAACTCGGGCGCGATCTCCAACGAGGTCATGCACCGCCTCGAGCGCGAGCTCGACCTCGAGGACGAGCGGCTCGAGATCTGAGCCTCAGCCGAAGAAGACCTCGGCGGTCTCGAAGACCTTCGGGTCCAGCAGCTTGGGCTCGGCGAGCGCCTCGGCGAGCGGGACGCGGACGATCTCGGTGCCGCGCAGCGCCACCATCTTGCCGAAGTCGCCCTCGCTCGCGGCGTCGATCGCCTCGACCCCGAAGCGCGATCCGAGCACGCGGTCGTACGCGAGCGGGGTGCCGCCGCGCTGCACGTGGCCGAGGATCGTCATCCGCGCCTCGAAGCCGGTGCGCTGCTCGATCTCGCGCTCGAGCTGGATCGCGATGCCGCCGAGCCGGACGTGCCCGAACGCGTCGGTCGTCTCGAACTCCGACTCGAGCTGGCCGTCGACGGGGGTGGCGCCCTCGGCGACGACGACGATCGAGAAGCTGCGGCCCTGCGCGTGGCGCCGCCGGAGCCGTTCGCAGACCTCCTCGATGTCGAACGGGCGCTCCGGCACGAGCACGACGTCGGCGCCGCCGGCCAGGCCGGCATAGGCGGCGATCCAGCCCGCATGGCGACCCATCACCTCGACGACGATCACGCGGTTGTGGGACTCGGCGGTCGTGTGCAGCCGGTCGATCGCGTCGGTGGCGATCTGCACCGCGGTCTGGAAGCCGAACGTGAAGTCGGTGCCCGCGAGGTCGTTGTCGATCGTCTTCGGGACGCCGACCACGTTGACCCCCGCGTCCGCGAGCTTGCTCGCCACGCCGAGCGTGTCCTCGCCGCCGATCGGGATCAGCGCATCGAGCCGGAGCTTGGCGAGCGATTCCTGGACCCGCTCGAGGCCCCGCTCCTCCTTGAACACGTTCGTGCGCGAGGTGCCCAGGATGGTGCCGCCGCGATGCAGGATCCCGCTCGTGGTCTGGTGCGTGAGGTCGATCGCGTCGCAGCCCAGGACGCCCGCCCAGCCGTAGCGGAAGCCGACGAACTCGTGGCCGTGGGTGTTGATGCCCTTGCGCACGACCGCGCGGATGACGGCGTTCAGGCCGGGGCAGTCGCCGCCGCCGGTGAGCAGTCCGATGCGCGCCATCTCGGGCGGCAAACTACCCGAATCGGATCACCGAGCGGATGCCGTCCTGGGACTCCATCAGCTCGAACCCGCGGTTGACGTCGTCGAGCGTGAGCTCGTGCGAGAGCAGGGGCTGCACGTCGATGTCGCCGGCCAGCCAGCGATCGACGAGGAGCGGCACCTGCTCGCGGCCCTTCAGCCCTCCGAACGACGACCCGGCGATCCGCCGCCCGGTGATCAGCAGCCGCGGGACGACGTCGAGCGTCTCGCCCTTGCCCGCCACGCCGGCCACGGTGCAGAGCCCCCAGCCCATGCGCGCGGACTCGACCGCCTGGCGCATCACGCCGACGATGCCGGTCGCCTCGAAGGTGTAGTCGGCGCCGAACCCTCCGGTCATCTCGAGGATCCGCTCGACGCTGTCGGGTCCGCCGGTGATCAGGTCCGTCGCGCCCTGGCCGCGCGCGAGCTCCAGCCGGTCCTCGGACAGGTCGATCGCGATCACCCGCTCCGCGCCCTGCAGCCGGCAGCCGGCAACCGCGCCGAGCCCGACCAGGCCGGCGCCGAAGACGACGCAGGTCGAGCCCTCCTCCACCTTGGCCGTCTGCATCGCGGCGCCGAGACCGGTCGAGAGGCCGCAGGCGAACAGCGCCGCGCCCTCGAGCGGCGCCTCCGGGTCGACCCTCGCGAGCGCGATCTCCGGCATCACCGTGTACTCGGCGAACGTCGAGGTGCCCATGAAGTGGCGGATCCGCTCGCCGTCGCGGCTCAGCCGCGTGCTGCCGTCCGGCAGGTAGCCCTGGTTCTGCTGCTCGCGGATCGCGAGGCAGAGGTTCGTCCTGGGCGAGCGGCAGTGGACGCACTCCCCGCACTGGGGAGAGAACAGCGTGACGACGTGGTCGCCAGGGCGCCACGAGCGTCACGTCGGCCCCGACCTTCTCGACCACGCCGGCGCCCTCGTGGCCGAGCACCGTCGGCGCGTAGCCGGACGGATCGGCGCCGGAAGCCGTGTAGAGGTCGGTGTGGCAAACGCCGCAGGCCACGAGGCGCACAAGCACCTCGTGGCCCTTGGGTTCGTCGAGCTCGATGTCCTGGATGACGAGCGGCTCGCCGAAGGACTCGAGCACGGCTGCGCGGATCTTCATCCCGCCACGTTACGCCTTCGAGGGCTCCACCTGTGGATCGTGGTCGAACTTCGGCAGCCACGACAGCCGTTTCGGCAGGTACCAGTTCCAGTCGCCGAGCAGCTTCATCGTCGCCGGCAGCAGCACCGCACGCACGAGCGTCGCGTCGATCAGCACCGCGGTCGCCAGGCCGACGCCCATCATCTTGAACTCGAGCATGCTCAGCGTCGCGAAGATCGCGAAGACGGCGACCATCACCGCCGCCGCGCTGGTCACGACGCCGGCCGTGCTCTTGATCCCGTGCGCGACGGCGCGGTCGGTCGACATGCCGCCGTCGACCGCCTCGCGGATCCGGCTCAGGATGAACACGTGGTAGTCCATCGAGAGGCCGAACAGGATCACGAACAGGAACAGCGGCAGCCATGACGTCACGCCGCCGACCGACTCGTAGTCGAGCAGGCCCTCCAGCCGCCCGTCCTGGAAGACGAGCTTGAGGATGCCGTAGGCCGCGCCGACCGACAGCAGGTTGAGGACGATCGCCTTGATCGGCACGACGATCGAGCGGAAGGTCACCAGCAGCAGGATGAACGCGAGCGTGAGCACGAACGCGAACACGATCGGCAGGTGGGACTTCATCACGTCGTTGAAGTCCTTCGAGCCCGCCGTGAAGCCGGTGACGGCGACCTCGGCGCCCTGCAGCTTGCCCACCGTCGCCGGTACGACCTCGCCGCGCAGCACCTCGAGCGAGCGCTCGGAGGCAGCGTCGGTGCCGGTGCCCTTGACCGCGAGCGCGACCGTGGCGACCGTCTTGTCGGGGCTGATGTCGGTACTCACCGGCTCGTCGAGCTGACCGCTCGCGATCGCCTGCCGCTTGAGGTCGGCGATCGCGCTCTGGACCTCGGGCGCGGTGACGTCGTCCGCCTTGATCACCGTGACGGCCGGCACGCCGCCGCCCGGGAACGCCGCGTCGATGCGGTCGTAGGCCTGCATCACCTCGAGGTCGCGCGGGAGGCCCGTCACGCCCGGGTTGACGGTGTGCATCGAGAACGCCGGGATCGTCAGCGCGGCGAGCAGGCCTGCCGCCAGCACTGCGGAGACCAGCGGGCGCTTGAGGACGCGATCGAGGATCGCTCCCCAGACCCGCGATTCGCCGCGGGTCTTGTGGCGCCGCTTGGCGACCCAGGGCACGCGGCCCTTCTCGGTCCAGCCCTTGCGCGAGAGGAACGAGAGCATCGCCGGCAGCACGCTGATCGACCCGAGCATCGCGACGGCGACGACGATGATCGTGCCGATGCCGAACGAGACGAAGACCGCGTTGCCCGCGAGGAACATGCCGGCCATCGCGGACATCACGGTGAGGCCGGAGACGAGCACCGCGCGACCGGAGGTCGCGGCGGCCGCCTCGAGCGCGGCTTCGGCTCCGCGCCCGGCGTCGCGTTCCTCCATCTCTCGCCGCAGGTAGAACATCGAGTAGTCGACGCCGACCGCGAGACCGACGAGCAGGACCACGCTCGACGAGCTCTCCTCGAGCGCGTGCAGCTGGCTGATCGGGCCGAGCAGGCCGATCGTGCCCATCACCGCGGTGGCGCCGAGCAGGAGCGGCAGGCCGGCCGCGACGAGCGCGCCGAAGGCGATCAGCAGGATCACGAGCGTGATCGGCAGCGACAGGACCTCGGCCTTCTGGAAGTCCTCCTCGAACGCCTCGCCGATCTCCTTGTCGGCCGAGGCGTCGCCGAACTGGCCGAGCTGAACCTCGGGATGCGCCTTCTGCAGCGCGGCGACCGTCGCGAGCGGTGCTACGACGGCGTCCTTCGCCTCGTCCTCGTCGCCCGGCAGCTCGAAGGTCACGATCACGGAGCGGCCGTCGTCGGAGACGTTGCCGGCGAACTCGGGATCGAGCGGGCTCTCGATGTTCTCGACGCCCTTCGTCCGGTCGAGGCGCGATATGACGTCCTCGACTACAGCGGTGAACTCGGGATCACCGGCCTTGAGCCCGTCCTTGCCCTGCACGAGCACGGTCTCGCCGGACTGGTCGGGGAAGCCCGCCGCTTCGACGATCTGGTCGCCGCGCCTGGACTCGCCGTTGCCCGTGTCCTCGTCGGCGAGCGTCTTGGTGCCGACCATGCCGCCCAGCACGGTGGCGAGGATCACGAAGGCGAACCAGCCGAGGATCGCCTTCTTGCGGTGCTGCGCACTCCATCGGCCGGCGCGCGCAGCGAAGGTCTGCGACTGCATGGGGGGAGCTCCTCTGGGGAGTGGGGGAAGTGGGGAGTGCCTGGAGAGTCGCAGCGCCGCGACCGCCTGCCCCATCGGTTTCCCCACGAACCGGGGTGGGGCCAGCCCCACCCACGCAAAAGGGCCGCGCGGATGCGCGGCCCCTTCTGCGTCGGATGTCAGGCGTGCTAGTGGGCGGGGGCGACCTCCGGCTCGTGCTCGAACTTGGGCAGCCAGTTCAGCCGCTGGGGGAGCCACCAGTTGCGCTCGCCGAGCAGCTTCATCGTCGCCGGCAGCAGCACCGCGCGGACGATCGTCGCGTCGATCAGGATCGCGACGGCGAGGCCGACGCCGAGCTGCTTCATCTGCTGGTCGGAGCCCGTGGCGAACGCCGCGAACGTGACGACCATGACCGCGGCCGCGCCGGTGATGACGCCGGCCGTGCTCTTGATGCCCTCGGCGACGGCCTGCTCGGTGGCCACGCCGCGGTCGACCAGCTCGCGGACCTTGCTGAGGACGAACACGTGGTAGTCCATCGAGAGCCCGAAGAGGACGACGAACAGGAACAGCGGCAGCCAGGGCGTGATGCCTCCGACCGACGTGAACCCGAGCGCCTTCTCGCCGTGGCCGTCCTGGAAGACCAGCGTCAACACGCCGTAGGCCGAGCCGACCGACAGCAGGTTGAGGATGATCGCCTTGATCGGCACCACGATCGAGCGGAACGTGACGAGCAGCAGGATGAACGCCATCGAGAGCACGAAGGCGAACACGATCGGCAGGTGCGACTTCATCGTGTCGAGGAAGTCCTTCGACCAGGCGGTCATGCCGCCGACTGCGACCTCCGCGTTCTTGAGCTTGCCGACGGTCGCCGGGACGACGTCCTCGCGCAGGACCTCGAGCGAGCGGTTCGACGCGGCGTCGGTGCCCTTGCCCTTGATCGATAGCGACACCATCGCGACGGTCTTGTCCGGGTTGAGGGTGACGCTCGAGGGCTCCGACAGCTGTCCGCTGGCGATGGCCTCGTCGTGCAGCTGCTTGATCGCGGTCTGGACCTCGGGGGTGGTGACGTCCTTGGCCTTGACGACGACGCTGGCCGCCATGGTGTTGCCGGGGAAAGCGGCGTCGATGCGGTCGAGCGTCTGCATGATCGGCTGGCTGCGCGACATGCCCTCGGTGCCGGCCTCCTTGAACTGCATGCCCAGTGCCGGGATCGACAGCGCGACGAGCAGGCCGCCGGCGAGGACCACGGAGACGACCGGGCGGGCCAGGACGCGGGTCAGGATCGCGTTCCACACACGGGACTCGCCCTTGTTCTTGTGGCGACGCTTGGCGATGTACGGCAGGCGGCCCTTCTCGAGCCAGCCCTTCTGGCCGAGGTAGGACAGCACGGCCGGCAGGAACGTGAGCGACCCGACCATGGCGACGGCGACCACGATGATCGTGCCGATGCCGAAGGACGAGAAGATCGCGTTGCCGGAGAAGAACATGCCGGCCATGGCGGCGATGACGGTGAACCCGGAGATCAGCACCGCGCGACCCGACGTGGCGGCGGCGATGTCGAGGGCGAGCTCAGGTGAGCGGCCCTTGTCCTGCTCCTCCATCATGCGACGCAGGTAGAACATCGCGTAGTCGACGCCGACGGCCAGGCCGATGAGCATCGTGACGATCTGGACGGCCTCATGCAGGGGAGCGAGCTGGCTGACGGGACCGAGCAGCCCGGTGGTGGCCACGAAGGCCGAGATGCCGAGCAGCAGCGGAACGCCGGCGGCGACGGCCGCACCGAACACGAGCAGCAGGATGATCAGCGTGCCGACCATCGAGATCTGCTGCGACTTCGCCTCGTCAGCGCGCTCGGTGGCGCCGAGCGCCTTGCGCTCGGACGCGCCGCCGTGCTCCTGGACGAGGACCTCCGGGTGCGCCTTCTGGACGGCGGAGACGGCCGCGAGGGGGGCGTCGGCGACGGTCTCGAGCGCCTCCTTCTGCTCCTTCGTCTCGTACTTCCCGGGCAGCGAGAAGGTGACGAGCACCGAGCGGCCGTCCTTCGAGACGGTGTTCGCGCGGTCCTTCGCGTTGAGGGGGCTCTCGATGTCGGTGACGCCCTTGATCTCGCCGAGGCGATTGACGACGTCCTTGACTGCGGCGGTGACCTCAGGATCGTCGGCCTTGATCGAGCCCTTGCCCTGGATCAGGACGCGCTCGCCGATCTCGTCGGGATAGTTCGCGTTGTCGACGATGATGTCGTGGCGCTTGGACTCGCCGTTGCCCATCTTCGACGACTCGAGGTTCTGCTGGCCGACCTTGCCGCCGACCATGGTGGCGAGGACGACGAAGAGGATCCAGCCGATGATGGCTGTCTTCCGATGCGTCGCGCTCCATCTGCCGGCGCGCGCCGCGAGGTTCCGGGATTGCATTGTGGGGAGTTCCTCCGAGGGGACAGGGGAGACTTCTGGGGACCTGCGCAGATTCCCAGCGATCCCTACCTGTGCCCATGAGGGCTTCCCTGCGTCCCGTCGCGGGGGCTGACCCGTCCTGCGGTGCGGCCAGCCACCCCTCGTGGGGTGGCTGGCCACGCATCCTGCGCTAGAGCAGGATGATCAGCAGGATGATGATGATGATGAGGGTGCCTATCCCGATGTACATGTCGCCGCTACTACCCCGGCTGTCGGGAAAGCACGCCCGTCCCTAGCCCTCGCCCTCGCGCCGGTCGGCTCCGGGCCGCGGCACAGCGCGGCGCACGCGCTCGCAATCGCCGTCGGGATCGATCGGTGAGGCGCCGTCGATCACGTCGGCGAAGTCGAGGATCGCGACGTCGACCCCGGGGCCGCAGCTGATCACGTCCAACTCGCCGTCGCGCACGCGGATGCGGTCGTTACCTGCCGCGCCGCGGACCACATCGCCGGCTAGGTCGCCGGGGCCGGTGACGTCGGCCTTGAGCAGCGCCCAGAGGTTGTCGTCGCCGTCGCCGCCGTCGGTGACGTCGCGCCCGAGGTTGGCGAAGATGCGGTCGTTTCCGGGCCCGCCCGCCTGGGTGTCGTCACCCGGGCCGCCGCGCATCCGGTCGTTGTCCTCGCCGCCGTCGCTCGAGTCGTTGCCGGCGCCGCCGCCGATGCGGTCGTTGCCGGACTGGCCGAAGCTCGTGTCGTCGCCGATGCCGCCGTGCACGAAGTCATGGGCGTCGCCGCCGCGGAGCGTGTCGTTGCCCGCGCCGCCCCGCAGCCGGTCCTGGCTGAAGCGGTCGCCGGCGTCGTTGACGTCGCCGGCGAGGGTGTCGTTCCCGATCCCGCCGAACAGGCGATCGTTGCCCGCGAAGCCCTGGAGCGCGTCATCGCCCGGCCCGCCGACGATCCGGTCCCGGCCCGCCTCGCCGTTGGCGGAGTCGTTGCCTGCGCCGCCGCGGATGCGATCGTCGCCCGGTCCGCCCAGCGTCTCGTCGTCACCCGGTCCCGTGAACGTCCGGTCGTCGCCGGCGCCGAGCAGGACGCGGTCGTTGCCGGCGAACGCCAGCACGCGGTCGTCGCCGCCGAAGGCCTGGATCACGTCGGCCTCAGGTGTTCCCTTGAGCCGGTTGGGACCGTCGTCCCCATCGATCGTCGCCGCCACCGCCGTCGCGGTGAACACCCCGGCCGCGGCGAGCGCCGCGACTAGATGGATTGGCACACGCCTCATACACTTGGGCACGGGGCCCACCTCCTGGCTGTACGGTTGACGCCTCCTGCAAACACCAGGCGCCGGGGCCAGTTGCGGTCACGGCGACGCGTGCTTGCCGGTCAGGGGTGGGCCCCGCTTCTCCGCCACAGGCGGATGCCATACTGTGGCCCGCACGGGGGCGTAGCTCAGTTGGTTAGAGCGCCGGCCTGTCACGCCGGAGGTCGCGGGTTCGAGTCCCGTCGCTCCCGCTCCTCAGTGGATCGCGATACGCCGCGTTTGCAGGGCTTTCGCGGCGAACCAGAGCGAAGCTCCGCCCGCCCGCGCCGAGCCTGCGGGGCCAGATCGAGCAGTGCCGCGCATGCCGCGCGAGCATGGTGCGCCCGACGCCGCGCGGGGCGCAATTCCCAAGCATGAGAAGACTGTGAGATCGCGCCTGAGTCGCGCGATCAGGCCGACTTGAACTCCGTGTAGATCCTGTCGCGCTTGCGCGCGACCTCGGGTGTGTAGGGGCCGGCGACCTCGTACCGCTCGATCGCCTCGTCCGGGATGGAGACGACGGGATCCGTCGCGAGCTCCCGCTCGTATTCCTCCACCCCGGCGACCGGGACGCCGAAGCCGGTGTAGCTCATCTCGCGCGCCGCGGCGCGGGGCTCGAGGATGGAGTTGATGAACTTGTGGGCGGCCACGGGGTGCGGGGCGGCGGCCGGGATCACCCACAGGTCGACGTAGCTCTGCGCCGGGCCTTCGGGGATCAGGAACTTCACCTCGTCGCCCTTCTTCGCGCGGGACTGCTGGATCCGATGCACGTCGCCGTTGTAGCCCAGGCCGAAGTCGACCTCGCCCCGCTCGCCGCGCTCGATGTAATTCGCGCTGATCGTGTCGACGTATGGCTTGATGCTGATCAGGAGCTCCCGCGCACGGTCGAGCGCGGCGTCGTCGGTCGTGTTGATCGACGAGCCGGTCGCCGCCAGGGCGGCGTTGATGGTCTCGTTCGAGCTCTCGATGAAGTTGACCGTCGCACCCTTCAGCCTGGGCAGCAGCGCGAAGGCCTCCTCGAGCGTCCGCGGGTCCTCCTTGACGGCCTCCGCGCGCCACCAGAAGCTCGTGATGCCGTAGTCCTTCGGGACGCTGTGGCGGTTCCCCGGGTCGTAGTCCGGATCGGCGAAGGCGGGCTTGAGGTTCCCGAGATTCGGCAGCAGGTCGTGGTTGAGCTCCAGGGCTTCGCCGCGCTCGATCAGCGTCTGCAGGCCGCCGCTGCCGGGCACGACGATGTCGTAGCGCGAGCCGCCGGCGCCGAGCTTCGCCAGCAGCTCCTCCTCCGAGCCGTAACCCGACTTCACCAGCTTGACGCCCGTGTCGCGGACGAAGCGCTCGAGGTTGTCCGGACTCTGGAAGTCGACCCAATTGCCGATCACCAGCTTGTCCTCGACCTTCGCCTGCGCGCTCACGCCGCTGCCACCGCTGCGGGGCTGTTCGCCGTTCTCCGACGAGCCGCCACAGCCCGCCACGTACAGGCTCGCTGCGCCGCCGAGCCCCAGCTGCAGCACACGCCGTCGGGTCAACGCGTCGCGCATCACGTGTCTCCTTGAGCCGGAACCTGCTGGGTGATGCAGTGCACGCCGCCACCGCCGGACGCAACCGTGCTCGCATCGACGCCGACGACCTCGCGCTCCGGCATCGCGGCAGCGAGAAGCTCGAGCACCTCGTCGTCGAACGGATGGCCGGCGAGCGGGACGACCGCGCCCCCGTTCGCCAGATAGAAGTTCACGTAGCTCACGCGCGTGCGCTTGCCGGCCACCTCGACGTAGGGGTACTGCGGCAGCTCGACCACCTCGAGCGCGCGGCCGCGGGCGTCGGGCGTCGCGGCGAGCAACGCGCGATTCGCAGCCATCCGGTCCTCGTCCGGGTGACCGGGCGTCGGACAGGTCTGCGCCACGACGACGCCCGGCCGGATGAACACGCAGACCCCGTCGACGTGACCGTCGGTGTGCATGTCCTCGGCGTGCCCGTAGGGGAGCCACACGACCTTCTCGACGCCGAGCCGCGCGATGAGCTCCCGCTCGATCTGCTCGCGGCTCATCCCCGGATTCCGGTTGCGATTGAGCAGGCACTGCTCCGTCGTGATCAGCGTGCCCTCGCCGTCGACGCTGATCGAACCGCCCTCGAGCACCATCGCCGACGGGATGCGCGGGATGTCCAGATGCGCGAGCAGCGGCTCGCCGACGGCGGCGTCCTTGTCCCACGGCGGGAACCGCTCCCCCCACGCATTGAAACGGAAGTGCACCCCGGCGCGCCCGCCGCCGTCGTCCACCACGAAGATCGGCCCGTTGTCGCGCATCCACGAGTCGTCGATCGGGAGCTCCACCAGTTCGACGTCGGCCGAGAGCATCCGCCGCGCCGCCGCGCCGTCGCCCGGGTTGACCACCATGAGGACCGGTTCGAACGCCGCGATCGCGTTGGCGACGCCCGCGTACTCGCGCAACGCCACGTCGATGTCGTGCCACACCGAGGCGCGCGTCGGCCAGGCCATCAGGCAGCGCTCGTGCAGCTCCCACTCCGCCGGCATGCGCCAGCGCCCGGCTCGCGGGGCGGTCGCCTCTCCCGAGGCGCCGACGGCAGGCGTCGTCATCGTGCCATCGTAATACTGACTTAGATTTCAGTCAAGTACGGAGCGTTCGCGCACCGGTGCCCCGAGCTCGTACGCGACCGCGCCGGCCAGCAGCTCCCGCGCCTCCTCCAGTGCCAGCGAGCCGCTGAGCCAGCGATCGCTGAGACCCTCGACCAGAGCGGTCAGACGCGCCCCGGCCGCTCGCGGATCGACCTGCGAATCGGCGAGCCCCGCCGCTTGCGCCGCCTCGATCGCATCCGCCACGACGTCGATCCATCGCGCCGTCGCGACGCGCAGCGGCTCCCGCAGGAACTCCTCGAAGACGGCCGACGCCCGCAGCTCCCCCCAAGCCGCCGAGTTCTCGACCACCAAAGGCTCGTCCTGGAGCTCGGACAGCAGGCGCTGCGCTACGCGGTCGACGGGGTCCTGCGCCGCCGCGACCGCGTCGGCGACGTAGCCCGCGGCGCGGTCGTTCAAGAACCGGAACGTCTCGGCCAGCAGCCCGGCCCGGTCGGTGAAGTGGTAGTAGACCAGGCCCAGCGACACCCCCGCCTCGCGGGCGACCTCCTCGACCCGCAGTCCGCGCACCCCGCGCCGCGCGATCGACGTCGCCGCCGCCCTGAGAATGGCATCGCGCCGGGAAGCCATGCCGCCACCCTAGCCACACCCGCATTCGGTCGCATCGGCTGAAGGCGTTGCGCGGCCGGGGTGCGGATAGAGTCGGGGAATGGGAGTCGCAGCACACGCGTCGCGGGGATGACGGACGCCTTCCTCGAGCGGCGGCGTGCGGCTGCCGCGGCGGCATGGAACCTCGACGGCGGCGTCGTGCTCGTCGCCGCCGGCGACGAGATCCCAGTGCCGGGGCGCGGCGATCGCGCGTACCCGTTCCGCGCGCACTCGGAGTACCTCTACCTCGCGGACCGCGAACGCCCCGGCGGCGTGCTGGCCTACGCGCCCGCCGACGGCTGGGTCGAGTTCGTCGCGCCGGTCACCGCCGACGAGCTGCTGTGGACCGGGCTCGAGGGCGAACGTGAAGGAGTGCCGGAAGGCACGCGTTCCGTGGCTGAGCTCGAGGCGTGGGTCGACGGCCGGCGGGCGCGCCGGCTCGGCGCGGCCCCCGACCCTGACGTCGAGCTGCGCGACGCGCTCATCCACGTGCGCCGGCCCAAGGACGACGTCGAGCTCGAGCGCATGCGTACGGCCGCGGAGGCGACGCGCGCGGGTTTCGAGGAGCTCGTGCCGCTGATCGCCGCGGGCCGCACCGAGCGCGAGCTCCAGGTCTCGCTCGAGGCCGCGTTCCTCCGGAACGGCGGCGACTTCCTCGCGTTCGAGACGATCGTCGCGGCGGGCGACCACGCCGCCGTCCTGCACTTCTCGCCGACGGCGCGCGAGCTCCGCGACGGCGACCTCGTGCTCTTCGACGCGGGCGCCGAGCACCGCGGCTACGCGAGCGACGTCACGCGCACGTACGCGGTCGGCGGGTCGTTCACCGCCGAGCAGGCGCTCGTCTACGACACGGTCCGGCGCGCCGGCGAGACCGCGATCGCCGCCTGCCGTCCGGGAATCGAGTGGCACGACGTCCACCGCGCGGCGGCGCTGGTGGTCGCGGAGGGGCTCGTCGAGCTCGGCGTCCTGCGCGGCTCGCCCGAGACGCTCGTCGAGAGCGGCGCGGCGACGCTGTTCTTCCCGCACGGCGTCGGCCACCTGGTCGGCCTCGGCGTCCGCGACACCGGCCCGGCCTCCGACGAGGCGCGCGAGCCCGTGCCCGGCCTGCCGCGCCTGCGCGTCGACATCCCGCTCCGGCCGCGCCAGACGTGGACGGTCGAGCCGGGGATCTACGTCGTTCCCGGGCTGCTGGCCCGAGAACGCGGCCGCGACGGCGTCGCCTGGGATCGGGTGGACGAGCTCCACGGCTTCGGCGGCGTGCGTCTCGAGCAGAACGTCCTGATCACCGACGACGGCTGTGAGCTCCTCACGGCCGCCGTCCCGCTCTAGGACGTTGTCGGCATGCGAGCCGCCGCGTAAGCTCGGCCTCGTGCATGTACTCCCGGCCGCGGGCCTGCGACCCGAACCGCTTCGCGGGCCGGACCGCCTCGTGTTCCTGGCATGGCTCCAGCTCGTGATCCTGGCCGCGTGGTCGGCCTACATGTTGATGTTGGCGGATCTGTTTCTCTACATGCACGGGATCGCCTGCTTCGACCGACCGAGCCCGGCGTGTGAGGTGGATATCGCAACATCGAGCCTGCTCGTGATCGGTGGCCTGCGATCCGCGTTGCTGTGCGGCGCCCTGATCGCCGTCGTGACGGCGTATCGCTATCGGCGGGGCAGGGGGAGCCGGGCGGTTGCGCTCAGCGCTCTCGTCGGTACGCCGATCGCAGCGATCGTCCTCGAGTGGGGCTTGAGCTTCCCGGTTTAGCCGTTCAGCGCCGCAGTCTGGCGCGGGCTTTGTCGGGCGGCGTTTCGCGGCTGCCGTCGGCTGCGGTCGCGCGGCTGTAGATGCGGTAGCGGCCGGGTGGGAAGCGGCGCTTGAGCTTGAAGCTCCAGGTCGTGGTGCCGTTGGCTTTGAAGAACGTCTTCGGCGAGCAGCGTCCGGGGCCGGTCTTGCGCTTGAAGCGGCCCTTGCGCGTGAGCGCGTAGCAGCGCTTGCCCTTGATCCGGATCACGGCGATGTCGACGCGGGCCGCGTCCTGCGCGGTGCCCTTGATCCGCTTGAGCTTGCGCGCCTTGACTCTCCCGCGCGGCGAGCGGACGTTTGACTGCGGGTCGGCCGCCGCGGGCGGCGGTGTCGTCCCACCGCCGCCGGGCGGCGGAGTCGTGCCGCCGCTGGGTTCCTTCACCGTGGCGCAGGCGGCGAACTCCGACGTCTGGCCGCTCTTGGTTGCGGTCGCGCTGACGATCGTGCCGGCGGGGAGGTCGGTGTCGAGCACGAGGTCGAATGGCGCGCTGCCGGGTGAGGCGACGAGGATCGCCTTGACCGCGATCGGCGTGGCGCCCTCGCCGGAGCCGCTGGGATCGCACGCGGCTGTCAGTGGTGAACTCGAGGTCGTACTGGCCCGCCGTAGGCGCCGGGACGGTGCCGGTGACGTGCAGCTTGCCGCTCTCGCGCACCACGGCCGACAATTGCGGCGCGCCGCCGCTGACGCCGGCCGCGCCGGTGTCGATGCCGAGCCCGCCGTTGGCGGTGATCGAGTTGCCGCGCAGAAACGCCCCGGCGCCCGGCGAGCGCACGCCGGCGCCGCCGTTGGAACGGATCGTGTTGCCGAGCACGACCGCGCCGGCGGCCTCGACGAGGATCCCGTCGCCGGTGTTGCCCGCGATCGTGTTGCCGTCATCCGCGCCGGAGCCGCCGATCTGGCAGCCCGCAGCCGCGACGACCACGCCCACCCCGTTGGGCACCGCACCTGTGCCGTCGGCCTGCGTGCCGATCCGGTTGTCCGTGACGACGTCGGCGCATGCCAGCAGCCGCAGCCCCGCGCCGCCATTGCCCGAGATCGTGTTGGCGAAGACCTGCGCCTGCGAGTCAGAGCTGCGGATCCCGTCGAGCGCGTTGGCGCCGTCGACGCCGATCCGGTTATGCGACACGTTCACGTCCGTGGACCCGTCGAGCAGGACGCCGTCGCCGCCGTTGCCGAAGATCCGGTTGCCGTGCCCTGGGGCGCCCCCGACCGCGCCCGTCGAGCCGCTTCGGAAGCGCACGCCCGCGCCAGCCGCGCCCGACACGTCGGCGTCCTGCAGCACCGCGTCCGAGCCGATCACGTCGAGCGGCGCGTCGAGCAGGTTCACATCGAAGATCTGCGTCTGCTGTGCCGCGCCCGCGTCGATCGTGAGCCCGGCGACGTCGTTGCCGTCGATCGTGGCGCGCCCGGTTGCGATCTCGCCCGAGAGGATCAGCGGCTCGTCGATGACGGGGAAGGGCGGCGTGTTGCCGAGCTGGATGTTCGTGATCGCGTCGTCGACCACGATCGCGTCGCGATCCGGAACGGCGTCGCCGTTGGCCTCCTGGATCGCCGCGCGCAGCGTGCAGCCGCCACCCGCCCGCGCACAGACGCCGTCGATCGCCGCGTCCGGGTCATCGCCGCCGTTCGTGACCACGAACAAGTCGTTGTCCTGATTACGGATCGTGACCGTGCCCGTCGACGGATCCCCGATCTCGGTGCCAGTGGCGTTCGTGACGCCGTCGAGCGTCACGGTGAAGCTCTCATCCGGCTCGACCTCGCCGTCCTGAGCGATAGCGACGCTGATCGGCTCGTCCGCGTCGCCGGCCGCGAAATGCACCGTGCCGCCCGCGACCGCGTAATCCGCCGGCGCCGTGGCCGAGCCCGGATGCGTCGACCAGGAGACATCCGCCGACCCGCTCGTGTCGCCGCTGCGATGCACCGTGAAGTCCGCGGTCCCGCCCTCGAACGCCGACTGCGACGCCGGCGTCAGCGTCACGGTCGTCGATGGCGCCTCGGCGACCTCCGCGCAGGCAGAGAACTCCGAGGTCTCATCGCCGCGCGTCGCGATCGCCGTCACGTCCGTCCCGGCCGGACGGTCGACCTCGATCGTCTGGTTGAACGTCGCGTTGCCCGCTCCGGCGACGGCGAGGTTGATCGTGCCGAGCAGCGCCGCGCCCTCACCCACGCCTGCGGTGCAGTCGGTGCTCTCGAAGACGTCGATCTGCACGAGTCCGCTCGCCGGCACCGAGATCGACCCTTTCACGCGCAGGCGCCCCGTGTCGCGCCGCACGCTCGTGAGCACGGGGAAGTTCTGCAGGCTGTTCGGGCCGCTGTCGGCGTCGAGCGCGTCGTTGGCCGTCACGCCGTCGTCGCCGAGGTCGATCCCCAGCCCGCCGTTGTCGCGGAAGCTGTCGTCACGGATGCGAGCCGTCGCCGCGCCCGTGACGCTCACGCCGTCCCCGCCGTTGTCATAGATCTGGTTCACGCCGAGACCTGCGGTGCCGAGCGTGGCGAGATCGCCCGCGACCCCGTCGACGCTCACCCCGTGACCCGTGTTCGAGAAGATCACGTTGCCGACGACGACCGCGTTGTCGGAACCGGCCAGCCGGATGCCGTCAACGCCGGAGCTGGCGACCCAGTTGCCGGCATACGGCGACGGGCCCCCGATCGTCGGCGAGTCCCCCGTCACCTCGATCCCGTCGCCGCCGTTGCCGGTGCCGGGCCCGCCCGCGATCGTCCCGAGCCGGTTGCCCTGGATCGTCACGCCGTTCGCGGTCGCGCGGATGCCGTCGCCGCCGTTCCCCGACACCAGGTTGCCGTTGCCGCCCAGCGGGCCGCCGACCTGGCAGGACGGTGCGGTGACGACGATCCCGCTGCCGTCGTTCCCTTCGACGCTGTTGCCCGTGACCTGGCCGCAGGCCGACATCACGACCCCGTCGCCGAGGTTCTCGCTGATCTGGTTGGTGAATACCGAGACCTGCGCGCTTCCGAGCACCACGCCCGTGCCGTTCCCCGCCGCCACGAGCGCCGTGACGCCGAGTTTGTTTTCGCTGACGGTCCCGCTCGCGCCGGCCAGAACGCGCACGCCGGCGCCGTCGTTGCGGACGATCGTGTCGGCCTGGGACGGTCCGCCGATCGTCGCGGTCGTCCCGGCGAGCTCGACCCCGTCGCCGGCGTTCCCGTCGAGCGTCGCCCGCACCACGAACGCGCCCGCCGCGTCGGCAGCGATCACGACCGCGTCATCGCCACCGTCACGCACGCCGAAGTCCGCGAGCTGCGCGTTGTCGGCGTGCACCTCGATGCCGTCGGTGAAGCCGTCGAGGCTCAGATCCTCGATCCGCGTCGACGCCGTCTGGGTCGCGCCGCCCGCGCTGCCCTGGACGACGATGCCCGCACTCCCGGCGCCCTGGAGCGTCGGGAAGCCGTCGCCGCCGTCGAGGAACACCGGGTCGGTGATCGTCAGCGCGCTCGACACGGTCACCGCGGTAACGCCGCTCGCGAAGACGATCTGGTCGCGGGTCGCGCCGTTCGCGCTCGCGTTCGCCGCCGCGATCGCGGCGCGCAGCGAGCCGGCTCCGCTGTCATTGCCGTTCGCGACCGTGAAGGTCGCTGCCGACGCGGTCGCCGGTAGCGCAAGCGTGATCAGTGCCGCCAGCGTCGCGGCGAGGGAGCGTCCCTGCATGCGTGCATCCTCGCGTTCAACCGGACCCCGGTCAAACGCGGTGTCCGCATACAGCCGGGGGCAGGCGCAGGGGCAGGCGTAGCGTACCCTTTCTATATGCCTGTGGCATATATCTCACGGCTCACGGATCGCCGCGGAGCGACAGGCCTGTGGGGGACGGGCGGCGTCGTGACCGTGTTCGCGCTCGCCGCGGTCGCGCCGCTGTTCTTCAGCGCGGGCGGCGACGTTCTCGACAACATGGTCCAGGCCGCCGCCTACGTGGTGATGGCGCTGGGGCTCAACATCATCGTGGGCTTCGCCGGCCTGCTCGACCTCGGCTACGTGGCCTTCTACGCGATCGGCGCGTACACCGCCGCCTACTTCGGATCGGGCTTCTGGGTCCACGCCGGGTCCGACGGGCAGGGCATCGCCATCCTGGTCGGCGACGCCGTCGCGGGCACGCCCGGCATCCACGTCAACTTCCTGCTCATCCTCGCGCTCGCCGTTGCGGCGACTGCCGTCGCCGGCACCCTGATCGGCGTGCCGACGTTGCGCCTGCGCGGCGACTACATCGCGATCGTCACGCTCGCATTCGGCGAGATCATCGGCCAGATCGTGTCCAACGGCCGCAAGCTCGAGCTCTTCGGCGGCACGCTCACCTCGGGCCCGATCGGCATCGGGCCGATCGACCGCATCGAGCTGCCGTTGATCGGCCGCTTCGGAGCGCTGGACCTGCGCCCGTGGTACTGGTTCGGGCTCGCGCTGGTCGCGCTCGCGCTCGTCGTCAACGTCAACCTGCGCGACTCACGCCTCGGCCGTGCGTGGATCGCGATGCGCGACGACGAGCCTGCCGCCGCCTCCGCCGGCATCCCGATCGTCCGCACCAAGCTGTTGGCGTATGGGACGGGTGCCGCGTTCGGCGGGATCTCGGGCGCGTACTTCGCCTCGTATCTGGGGGTCGTGAGCGCCGGTCAGTTCGAGTTCTCCTTCTCGATCTTCATCTTCGCGATGGTCGTGCTGGGCGGCGCGGGATCGATCGCGGGCGTCGTGGTCGGCGCGGTCATCCTCTCGGTGCTCAACAGCTTCCTGCTGCCCGACGTCCTGTTCGACCTTCCGAGCAGGGTCGGCCTGGACTTCGACCTGGCGGCGATCAGCTCCGGGATCTACGGCGTGATCCTCGTGCTGGTGATGCTGCTCCGGCCGCAGGGGCTCGTGCCGGCCTGGCGGTCGCCGGCCGGCCGAGGCGAGAGCGATGCGCGTCCGCGTTAGGCCGCGCCGAGCTCCGCCAGCCGCCGCTCGAGCAGGCGCCGCTCGGCGTCGTCGTGGACCAGCGCCAGCGCGCGGTCGTACGCGTCGCGGGCCTCGCCGGTCCGGCCGAGGCGCCGCAGCAGCTCGCCCCGCGTGGAGTGCAGGTAGTGGTAGTCCTCGAGCGCGAGGCGGTCGGCGATCGCAAGACCCGCCTCGGGGCCCTGCTCCTCGGCGACCGCGACGGCCCTGCTCAGCTCGACGACGGGTGAGTCGGTGATGCGGGCGAGCTCGCCGTAGAGCGCGGCGATCTGGGGCCAGTCGCGCGGCTCGTCCGCGTGCAGGGCTGCGATCGCCGCCTGCAGCACGTACGGCCCGCGTCCGCGCAGCGCAAGGGCGCGGTCGAGCAGCGCGCGGCCGGCGGCGATCTGCTCCGTGTTCCAGAGCGCCCGGTCCTGATCGGCGAGCAGCACGAGATCGCCGTCCCGGAACCGCGCCGCCCGGCGGGCTTCGAGCAGCAGCATCATCGCCATCAGGCCGTGGACCTCCGGCTCGTCGGGCATCAGGTCGGCGAGCGCCCGCCCGAGCCGCAGCGCCTCGCCCGCCAGCTCGCCGCGGCCGCCGTATCCGGCGTTGAAGATCAGGTAGACGACGGCGAGAACCGCGGCGAGGCGATCGGGCAGCAGATGGTCGGGCGGCACCCGGAACGGGATCCCGGCCGCCTTGATCTTGCCCTTCGCGCGCACGAGCCGCCGCGCCATCGTCGGCTCCGGCACGAGGAACGCGCGCGCGATCTCGCGGGTCGTCAGGCCGCCCAGCGTCCGCAGCGTCAGCGCGACCTGCGCGTCGGTGGCCAGGGCGGGATGGCAGCACGTGAACACGAGCTCGAGCCGCTCGTCCGGGAACGTCGTCGCTTCCATCGTGTCCTCCACTGCCTCGGGCACCTCGAGCAGGCGGGTCTTCGCGGCCAGCGTGCGATCGCGGCGGATGCGGTCGATGGCGCGGTTGCGCGCGGTCGCCAGCAGCCAGGCGCCGGGGTTGGCGGGGACGCCGTCGCGGGGCCAGCGCTCCGCGGCGATCGCGAAGGCCTCCTGCGCAGCCTCCTCGGCGAGGTCGAAGTCGCCGAGGAATCCGATGAGCGCAGCGAGGACACGGCCCCACTGGTCGCGGAAGGCCTGTTCGAGGATCGCTACCACTCCACGATCGGGCGCACCTCGATCGCGCCGCCGAGGCGCGCAGCCGGGATCCGCGCCGCCAGCTCGATCGCGGCGTCGAGGTCGTCGGCCTCGAACATCAGGTAGCCGCCGATCGCTTCCTTGATCTCGACGAAGGGGCCGTCCGTCGTCAGCGTCTTGCCGTCCTGCACGCGGACCGTGGTCGCCGTCTCCGGAGGCTGCAGCTGGAGGCCGGGGCTGACGCCGGGCGTCTCCCCGATCGCCTTGTAGGCGCCGACGATCTCGCCCTTCTCGTCCTCCGAGAGCCTGTCCCAGGCCTCCGACGGCGGGATCGGGGTGGTGCCCTGGTGGATCAGCAGCATGTACTTCATCGCTTCCTCCTTTTTGGAATGGTCGCCTATGAGACGAACGGGGAGCGTGGAAATGAACAGCCCGCCACAGCTTGCCTCCGATCAGCCGATAACACCCGGTATGAGTCCGTCGATCGAGGCGCCGTGAAGGGGGTCGTCTTCAACCTGCTCGAGGAGATCGTCGCGCGCGACTTCGGCGAGGACACCTGGGACGCGCTGCTCGAGGCGAGCGGGCTCGACGGTGTCTACACCTCGCTCGGCAGCTACCCCGACGAGGATCTCGCGAAGCTCGTGCGCGCAGCCGCGGAGCGCCTCGACATGCCGGCGGACGATGTTGTCTCGTGGCTCGGGCGCAACGCGCTGCCGCTGTTCGCCCTCCACTACCCCCAGCTGTTCGAGCCGCATGACTCGACGCGGTCGTTCGTCCTCACCCTCAACGACATCATCCATCCCGAGGTGCGCAAGCTCTACCCGGGCGCCGACGTCCCGGAGTTCGACTTCGCGTTCCGCGCGGAGGTGCTCGTGATGGGCTACCGCTCGCCGCGCAAGATGTGCTCCTTCGCCGAGGGACTGCTGCTCGGGGCAGCGGACCACTTCGGCGAGCGGCTGACGATCGCGCAGCCTTCCTGCATGAAGCGCGGAGACGACCAATGCGTGCTCGAGATCACCTTCTCCCCGTAGCCGCCGACCCGGTCGCCCGGCTCGAGGCGGTCGAGAAGCGGCTGCAGCGCGAGCGGCTCGCACGCCGCGAGGTTGAGGCGATCGCCGAGCGGTCGACCCGGGCGCTGTACGACAAGCAGCAGGAGCTCGTGCTGCTCGAGGCGGTCGTGTCGACCTCGAACGAGAGCGCGACCGTGGAGGACGCGCTCCGGGGCGCGGCCGACGCCGTCTGTGTCCACACCAGCTGGCCGCTGGGCCACGTCTACCTCCTCGACCCCGCGTCGGGCCATCTCGCGTCTACCACGAGCTGGCACATCGATCGGCCGGACCAGTTCACGGAGTTCCGCCGCCTGACGGAGCAGATGAGCTTCCCTCCCGGGGTCGGGCTGCCGGGACGGGTGTTCGCGACGGGCGAGGCCGCGTGGATCACCGACGTCGCGCGCGATCCGAACTTCGCGCGACAGGGTCTAGGGGTTCGCGGAGCGTTCGCGTTCCCGATCCACGCGGATGGCGGCGTGATCGCGGTGCTCGAGTTCTTCACCGCGGCCGCGGTCGCGCCCAACCCGGCGCTGCTCGAGGTGATGGCCCAGATCGGCCGCCAGCTCGGTCGTGTCGTCGAGCGGATCCAGGCGCAGGAGCAGCTGGCCCACCAGGCGACGCACGACGCCCTGACCGGCCTGGCGAACCGGCTGCTGTTCCGCGACCGGCTCGAGCTCGTGCTGGCGCGCGCCGCGCGCCACGGCTCGTTCGCCGCGCTGTTGTTCCTCGACCTCGACCGGTTCAAGGACGTGAACGACACGCTCGGCCACAGCGCCGGCGACCGGCTGTTGCG
The DNA here is from genome assembly GCA_963839615.1 of uncultured Solirubrobacteraceae bacterium. Lineage (GTDB taxonomy): Bacteria > Actinomycetota > Thermoleophilia > Solirubrobacterales > Solirubrobacteraceae > DASQMT01. The sequence goes on along the minus strand of CAWIVY010000009.1, from coordinate 259,583 downwards.
CGATGTCGCGGACCGGCTGAAGGGCGTCCTGCGGGCGAGCGACACGGTCGCCCGCTTCGGCGCCGGGGAGTTCACGTTGGCCCGCTTCGGCGGCGACGAGTTCGTCGTGCTCTGCGAGGACCTCGCCTCGGAGGGCGACGCCGTGCGGGTGGCGGAGCGGATCCAGCAGGCGTTGCTCAGCCCGTTCGTCCTCGAGCGCTCCGAGCACGTGGTGACCGCGAGCATCGGCATCGTCGTCGCGAGCGGCGCGAATTGCGATGCGGAGTCCATGCTGCGCGATGCCGACATCGCGATGTACCGGGCCAAGGAGCTCGGCGCCGGGCGCTGGGAGGTCTTCGACGAGCTGGTCCGCAATCGCGCCCTAGAGCGGGTCGGGATCGAGCGCGAGCTCCGCCGGGCGCTCGAGCTCGGAGAGCTGCGGCTCCACTACCAGCCGATCGTGAGGCTCGACGACGGCGTGCTGGAGTCGGTCGAGGCGCTCGTGCGCTGGCAGCACCCCGAACGCGGGCTCGTCCCGCCCGGAGACTTCATCCCGATCGCGGAAGAGAGCGGCCTGATCCTGCAGATCGGCGTCTGGACCCTGCGCGAGGCGTGCGAGCAGGCGTGCCGCTGGCGCGCCGAGTTCGGCGACCGGGCGCCGCTGCCCGTGAGCGTCAACGTCAGCGCCAGGCAGCTCGCTCAACCGGAGCTGCCCGAGATCGTCGCACGGGTGCTCCGGCAGACGGGGATGAGCGCCGGCGACCTCGCGATCGAGGTCACCGAGAGCGCGCTGATCGCGGACTCGAGCGTGGCGGCCGACTCGCTGCGCGAGCTCAAGGGGCTCGGCGTGAGGATCCTGCTCGACGACTTCGGCACCGGCTACTCCTCCCTCAGCCACCTCCAGCAGTTCCCGATCGATGCGCTCAAGATCGACCGATCCTTCGTGATGCACCTCGGGCAGGGCGGCGACGAATGCGCGATCGTGCGCGCGATCGCCGCGATGGCGGGCGCCTTGGGCCTCGACGTCGTGGCGGAGGGCGTGGAGACCGTCGAGCAGGCCGAGGAGGCGTGGGCGCTGGGCTGCTGCTGGGCGCAGGGGTACTACTTCGCCCGTCCCGCGCCGGCCGCCGAGGTCGAGTCCCTGCTCCGCTCCGGTTCCGTCGCCGACCCGAGACTGCCCCTGCGCGTCTAGAATCCGGCGCGTGCCGACCCGCAACGTCCCCCTCGCCGACGCCGGCCCGCACGTCGAGGACGTGATGCTGCACGAGCCCCGCGCGGTCGCTCCCGAGACGACCGTCGCCGAGGCACGTGCGACGTTCGAGAACCCGCGCGTGCGGCTGCTGCTCGTGGCTCGCGGCGACGAGTTCCTCGGCGCCGTCACCCGCGAGGCGATCGGCGCGGACACCGCTGCCGAGACGACGCTCGGCCGGCTCGCCGGCGACGACGGCACGCTCGTCCGCCCGGACGACACCGTCGGCCGCGCGGTGGAGCTGCTCGAGGCCGAGCAGACCGATCGGCTCCCGGTCGTGACGGCCGACGGCAGGCTCGTCGGCCTCGTGTGCTTCAACCGCAAGCACGGCCACTTCTGCGTCGACGGCTGACGCGCTCACTCCACGACGCCGGCGTCGTCGGCGTTGGCGATCAGCGCGTCGATCGAAACCACGTCGAGCGCCCGCGCGTGCGTCGCGGCGAGCACCACCGCCGGCGCGCAGCCGGCGTCGTGCGCCTCCTGCCAGCGCGAGGCGCACACGCACCAGCGGTCGCCCGGTGAGAGCCCGGCGAAGCCCCATTCCGGCCGCGGCGTGGACAGGTCGTTACCCGCAAGCGCGCTGAACTCCAGGAACGCCGCGGTCATGACCGCGCAGACGGTGTGGCTGCCGACGTCCTCCGGGCCCGTGGCGCAGCAACCGTCGCGGTAGAACCCCGTCTGCGGCTCGCGCGAGCAGGGCAGCAGCGAGCCGCCGACCACGTTGACGTCCGCCTCGCGAGCCATGCGGGCATTGTGCCGTGCCGGCGCCGTCGTTCTAGGATCCCCCGCCGCCGTGGACGCCCTGCAAGCCATCGTCCTCGGGATCGTGCAGGGGTTGACGGAGTTCCTGCCCGTCTCGAGCACCGCACACCTGCGGATCGTGCCCGCCTTCATGGGCTGGGAGGATCCCGGCGCCGCCTTCACCGCGGTGACGCAGCTCGGGACGCTGTCCGCCGTGCTGCTGTACTTCCGCGCCGACCTGTGGCGCATCGCGCGCACCTGGTTCGCGAGCCTGCGGCGGCCCGAGCTGCGGCCCGAGCTCGATGCCCGGATGGGCTGGTACATCGTCCTCGGCACGATCCCGATCGGGATCTTCGGCCTCGTCTTCGCCGACCAGATCGAGAGCGGGGCGCGCGACCTCTACCTGATCGGCACGACGCTGATCGCGCTCGGGCTGGTGCTGCTGCTGGCCGAGCGGGTGGCGAAGCGCGATCGGTCGATCGAGGAGATCACCCGCAGCGACGGCATCCTGATCGGCTTCGCGCAGGCGCTCGCGCTGGTGCCCGGCGTCTCGCGCTCGGGCGCGACGATCACCGCCGGCCTCTTCCTCGGCTTCGACCGCGAATCGGCTGCGCGCTACTCGTTCCTGCTGTCCGTGCCGGCGGTCGTGATCTCGGGCCTGTTCGAGCTGCGCAAGATCGGCGACGAGGGCGGAGCGGGCGTGGGGCCGACGATCCTCGCGACGCTCTTGGCGTTCATCGTCGGCTACGCGTCGATCGCGTTCCTGCTGCGCTGGCTCTCGCACCACTCGACGGCGGTGTTCGTCGCCTACCGCGTCGCGCTCGGCGCGCTGGTGCTGGTGCTCGCCGGCGCCGGCACGATCGCGTGAAGGGCGGTCTCGAGCACAGCCCGGGCGTCGCGCAGGTCGCGGGTGTCGCGCCCCTCGTCGAAGCCGGCGAGCATCGCCGCGACCGTTGCGCGCGCCTCGGCGGCGCCGGCCGGGTCGGCGACGCGCCGCGCCAGGTCGGTCGCGACGCGTAGCGCGAGCGTCTTCGAGCCCTGCTCCCGGGCCCGGGCGAGGCCGAGCCGGAGGCAGGACTCGGCGACCTCCGCGCGGCCCGCGGCGGCATGCAGCGCGCCGTCGAGCCGGTGCAGCTCGGGCTCGTAGAACCACGAGCGCTCCCGCCGCGACAGCTCGAGCGCGGCGGCGATCGCGGCCAGCCCCGCGTCGGTCTCGCCGGCGCGCAGATGCGCCTCGGCGAGCAGCGCGAGGTAGTGCGGATCGTCCATGCGGGCGCCGGTGGCGCGCGAAGCCGCCAGGCCGGAGGAGATCTCGCGCACGCCCTGGTGGGGGTCGCCGAGCTGCGCGAACGCCCAGCCGCGCAGCACACGTCCCATCGCCTCGCGGTAGACGTAGCCGAGCTGCTGCGCGGCGGCGATCGTCGCCTCGGCCCACTCCAGCGCCGCCTCGGGCTCGCGCCGGCACTGGTGCACGACGGCCATCTGCACGCGCGCCGTCGCGAGGCTGTAGGTGCGGCTCGGATCGCGCGCCAGCTCGAGCGCGCGCGTGGCGCGCGCCAGCGCGCTGTCGGGCTTGCCCAGGAACCAGAGCGCGAGCCCGGCCCAGTCGTGGCAGGAGACGCCCGCGTTGTCGCCCAGCGTCGCCGGGAAGGTCGAGTAGCCGCCGGGCGCCCCGCCGGACTCGAACAGCTCGACGCCGCGCTCGGCGTACTCCAGCGCCCGCGCGAAGGCGCCCTGGTGGAAGAGGTTGCAGGCCAGCAGCTCGGACGATTCGAGCTCGTGCTCGGGGCTGCCGCTCGGCGCCAGCTCCTCGCACTCGCGCGCCATCGCGTTGGCCTGCCCGAACTCGCCACGCAGCTCGTACAGCGTCGCGAGCGCGAGCAGGACGGAGACCAGCGGCTCGTTGTCGGACAGGCGCGCCGCGAGCGCACGGGCGCGCAGCAGCGACTCCTCGGCCTCCGCCGCCGACCAGCCACCGGTCGCCACCAGCGCTTGACCCAGCGAGGAGAGCAACTCGACCTCCGAGCGCGTGCGCTCCGAGCCGGCCTCGAGCCCGGCGGCGGCGTCGAGCGCCGCGCGCAGGTGGCGGATGCCCTCGGCGTGGGCATTGCGCCCGAACGCCCGCTCCGCGGCCAGATGCAGGAACCGCACCGCGCGCTCGGGATCGCGCCCGGCGACGAAGTGGAAGCCGAGCTCAGCGGCCCTGCCGGCGGCCGCCGCGCCGTAGCTGTCGGCCAGGTGGGCGCCCACGCGGGCGTGCAGGCGCGCCCGCGCGTCGGGCTCGAGCAGCTCGTAGAGCACCTCGCGGTGCAGGTCGTGCGGGAAACCGTGGCCGTCCTCGCGCTGCTCGATCAGGCGCGTGCGCCGCGCCAGCTCGTCGCAGCGCGCGGCGACCGCCGCGCGGTCGTGCTCGAGCGCCGCGGCGATCGTGTCGACCGAGAAGTCGCGCCCGGCGACGCTCGCGGCGCGGAGCATCTCGGCGTCCTCGAGCGGGAGCTGGTCGAGCTGGTCGCGGATGTGCGCGCGCAGCGTCGGCGGCACGCCGGCTTCGAGCGCCTCCGGCGGGCACGTGAGCTCGACCGCGCCCGCACGCTCGGAGAGCGCGCCGTCGGCGAGCCAGTGGTCGAGCAGGTTGCGCATGAACAGCGGGTTGCCGCCCGAGCGCTGCGCGAGTGCCTCCGCGAGGCCGTCCGGCAGCGGCCCGGACGGGAACCGGGACTCGAGGTGCTGCGCGACGGCCGCGGGCGCCAGGCACCCGACGCTCAGCTCCTCGCAGAGCCCGCGCACGGCGAGGTCGTGCGCGAGCTCGACGACCGGCGGCTCGCCCTCGGGGCGGTACGTGCCGAGCAGCAGCAGCCGGGCCGGTTCGCGCCGGCGCAGCAGCGCGGCGACCAGGTCGAGCGTGGAGTCGTCGGCCCAGTGCAGGTCCTCGAGCACGAGCACGACCGGCGTCGACGCGCAGACCGCGTCGAGCGCCTCGAGCATCTCGCGCAGCATGCGCGAGCGGGTCGATCCCTGGGCGCGCTGGCGCACCGCCTCGGCGGCTGCGCCTTCGCCGAGCAGCCACGGCAGCTCGACGAGCCAGGTCGGGGCGCGCTCGGACAGCGCGGCGATGACCGTGTCGGCGGCGGGGCCGCGCGCCAGCGCACCGAGCGCCTCGAGCACGGGCATGTACGGCTCGCCCGGCCCGCGCTGGGCCAGGCATTGGCCGACGCCCGCGACGGCGCCGCCCGCCGCTTCGCGCAGGAACGCGTCGACGAGCGTGCTCTTGCCGGCGCCCGGCTCGCCTGCCGCGAGCACGCCGGCACGCCGTCCCGCCGTCGCACGGCCGAGCGCCGCGCGCAGCCGTGCGAGCTCGGGCTCGCGTCCCGCCGGCGCCGGTGCGGGGGCGGGGGAGCCGAGCGGCACGCTCGGAGCCGCGAGCGTCGCGTCGTGTTCGAGGATCCGTCGCTCCAGCTCGCGCGTCGCCGCGCCGGGCGCCAGGCCGAGCTCGAGCAGCCGCGCGGCCAGGTCGCGGTAGGCGCTGAGCGCTTCGACCTGGCGGCCGGCGGCGTAGAGCGCGAGCATCAGCGTGCGGATGAGCTCCTCGCGCAGCGGGTCCGCGGCCACCAGGCGCCGCAGCTCGTCGATCGCCTCGCGCGGCCTGCCGAGCTCGACCAGCGCGCGTGCGCGGGCTTCCTCGGCCTGGCTGCGCAGGTCCTCGAGCCGCCGCACCTCGGTCCGCGCGAACTCGGCGTCGGCGAGGTCGCCGAACGGTGGCCCGCGCCAGAGCGCGAGCGCGCCGTCGAGCAGCTCCAGCGCGGCGGCGGGGGTGAGCGCGGCCGCCCTGCGCAGGCTCTGCTCGAAGCGCTGCGCGTCGACCTGCTCGGGCGTGACCGCGAGCCGGTAGCCGGCGCCGTCGCGAACCAGCAGCGAGGATGGCGCGCCGCGATCGCGGCCGGGCTCGAGGAACGCGCGCAGGTTGGCCACCCGCACGGGCAGCGAGCGAGCGGCCACCTCGCGCGGCACGTCCTCCCACGCCGCCTCGAGCAGCGCGTCCGCCGAGACGGTGCGGCCGGGCGCGAGCAACAGGCGCGCGAGGATGACGCGCTCCTTCGCTCCGGGCGGCGACGGGCTGGGCGACGGCCCGGCGACCTCGATCGTCCCCAGCACGCGGAACTCCATGCGCCGGACATTACGCCAGCCGGAGGAGGCCGTAAACGCGCCGTAGAGGTCCCGTAGCCCGCTCGCGGATCCTGTCGCCAGTCGCAATTGGGCGCCCCATTTCGGACGCTCGCTCCCCACCCCCCAAGGCCAACCCCCACAAAGGCCCTCCCCACATGTGGCTTGATGCTGATTCTGCTGTCCGACATCTCGACCGGCTGGTTGCCGCCGCCCGCGCGCTGTGCGGCAACCACGCCGATGCCGACGACCTCGTGCAGGAGGTCTACCTGACGCTGCTGCGTCGCCCGCGCCGCCTGACCGGCGGCTCGGAGGCGGCGTACCTGATGACGATGCTGCGCAACGGGCAGGTCGACCGCTACCGCGCGGCGGCGCGGCGCCCGACGGTCCCGCTGGAGGAGGCCGCCGAGCCCGTGGACCCGCGCGCCGGGCTGCGGCCGGACCGCGCGCTCGAGAACCGGGAGGTGATCGACGCGGTGCACGCGCTCGCCTCTCCGTTCCGCGAGACGGTCGTCGCGGTCGACGTCGTCGGGCTCTCCTACAAGGAGGCCGGCAGCGCGCTGGGAGTCCCCGTCGGGACGGTCATGTCGCGGCTGGCGCGCGGGCGCGAGCGGGTGATCGGCGCGCTCGAGCCGATGCTGGAGTGTGCTCCTGGATAGGGTCAGGCGCGATGGAGGTCCTGACCGAGGTCGCCCGCGACCGCATCGAGGCCCTGCGCGCGCGCGACGAGTACTTCTGGCTCGACCTCCACGATCCGTCCGACGCCGACCTCATGGCGGCCGGAGCGCTGCTCGGCCTGCACGAGCTGGCGCTCGAGGACACGCGCGAGTTCAACCAGCGCCCCAAGCTCGATCGCTACCCGGATCATGTGCTGCTGGTCTACTGGAGCGCGCGCGTGACGCCGAATCAGCCGGCCATCGAGCCCGTCGAGGTCCACCTGCACATCTCCGGCGGCTATCTCTTCACCGTGCACCGGGAGACCTGCGACGAGCTCGACGTCCTGCACGACGAGCTGCGGGCGCAGGGCAGCGAAGCCGAGGACTACATCCTCTATCGCGTGCTCGACGGCCTGACCGACGCGCTGTACCCGGTCGTGGACCACCTCGAGGGGCGGATCGATTCGCTCGAGGCCGCGGTGCTGGGCGATACCGACAAACGCCAGCTCGGCGAGATCTACCGGCTCAAGCAGGAGGTACAGCTGCTGCAGCGCCGCCTCGTCCCGCAGCGCGACCAGTTCGCCGCGGCGACGGAGGCGGTCGTCGCGCTCCCCGGCCTCACGCACGGAGCGCGCGAGTACCTGCGCGACATCGGCGACCACCTGGCGCAGATCGCGAGCGAGCTCTTCCGCCAGACCGACGACCTCAGCGCGCTGACATCGACCTACTTCAACGCGAACCAGAACCGCTTGAACGCGCTCGCGACGCGGCTCACCGTGCTCGCGACGTTCTTCCTCATCTGGACGCTCGTGACGAGCTTCTTCGGGCAGAACTTCCGCTGGCTCGTGGGCCATGTCGAGTCGCAGAGCGCGTTTCTCATCTTCGGTGTCCTCGGCCCGCTCGTGCCGACGGTGATCGCGGCCGTCTACTTCTGGCGGAGGCGGCGCGAATGGCTGTGACGCCGAGGCCCCAACGGCTCGCACCGGCGACGTTCCGGCTCCCGGTCGAGCGGATCCGCGACGGGTACTACTCCGACGCGTACCTCAACTACACGAAGGAGCTGCTCGAGCACGAGGGTCGCAACCCGGTCGTGACGATGCAGGTGTTCCAGCGCAAGAGCTCGATCCTGGGCGGCATCGACGAAGCCGTCGCGGTGCTCGAGCAGGGCTCGGGGCGGCGGCTCGCGGACGGCGGCTGGGAGGACGGCTGGCACGCGCTCGACGTGCACGCGCTGCGCGAGGGCGACGCGATCTCGCCCTGGGAGACCGTGATGACGATCGCGGGGCCGTACTCGCTGTTCGCCCACCTCGAGACCGTCTACCTCGGCTGCCTCGCCCGCCGCACGCTGATCATGCGCAACGTCGCCGAGGTCGTCGAGGCGGCCCGCGGCAAGCCGATCCTGTTCTTCCCCGCGCGTCACGACCACTGGCTCGTCCAGACCGGGGACGGCTGGTCGGCCCACGTCGCGGGGGCGATCGGCGTCTCCACCGACGCCCAGGCGTCGTGGTGGGGCGGCCGCGGCGTCGGCACGATCCCGCACGGGCTGATCGCGGCCTACGGCGGGGACACGGTGGCTGCGGCGACCGCCTACGCGCACCGGTATGCGCACGACATGAACGTCACGGTGCTCGTCGACTTCGCCAACGACTCCGTGGGCACGGCGCTCGCGGTGGCGCGCGCGCTCGGGCCGGACCTGTGGGGCGTCCGGCTGGACACCTCGGACCGGCTCGCGGACCTCGCGCTCCAGCGCGCGCACGGCGAGCACGCGCCGAAGGGCGTGGCGCCCGAGCTCGTGGAGCTCGTGCGGGCCGAGCTCGACCTCATCCGAGCTAGACGCGAACGGATTCGAGGGCGTCAAGATCGTCGTCTCGGGCGGATTCGACGCCGAGCGCATCCGCGCCTTCGAGGCCGCCGGCGTGCCCGTGGACTCCTACGGCGTCGGCTCGTCGCTGATCCGCGGCGCCAACGACTTCACCGCCGACGTCGTCGAGGTGGACGGCAAGCCGTGCGCGAAGGTCGGCCGCGAGCTGCGGCCGAACCCGCGGCTCGAGCGCGTGACCTAGCCGGGTCTAGCGAAACTCCGCAAACGGCGCTGTAGCGCGCAATTTCGACTGGACACTGAGCGGCGGCACCCCATGCATGGGCCGTTGCTACCCCAGGAGATGTGCGCGCCGCGTCGAACCGACTCCCGCGATGCCGCTTGGCCGGGACGAGGTGGAGGACTTCGTGCGGGAACCCAAACGTGTGTTCGCCGCTGAGTCGGACAGAATGCCCGGAATGGCTTGGACCCGATCATCCGTTGACCGCGTGCTCTGGCGCGCCCCCGTGGAGCGGGGCGGGGTCGTGCGTGGCCAGAGCATCGTTCTGACGGTCACGGTGTCGCTGCCCCGCGACTGGAGCTACACGCTTCGCTATCGGGATGAGGACGTGCTTCGCTGGGACTTCACGATGCCACCCTGCAACCACTCGAACTCCAGGCGGCTATGCCCTCGGGCTGAGTTTCCGCCAAAGGTCGCCGACCTTGAGCACGAACACCGGTACGTGCCGAGCGGGAATCTTCGGTGCGTCGTCCCGCTCGACGGGATGGAGACTTAGCCACGCGCAGGCGCTCCGCGCGTTCTGCAAGCGGACGAACATCGTGACCTTTGAGCCGGGCTATCGCGGTCCGGCAACCGGAGAGCAATTGGGGATGTTCTGATGAAGCGCACTGATGACATTCGCATAGCAGCGCTCGCCTACATATCTGACGATGTGGAATGCGCGGCTGTGTCCCCGGAGGGGGACCGGATCGCCTGTTCAACTCCGATTGAGTATCCAGATGGCGACCATGTGGTCGCGTGGGTGACTCCGATCAACGGAGAGGTATTGGTGACGGATTACGGGAAGGGGTATGAGCATGTATTGAGCCACTCGCCCGCAGTCCGTGCAACGCTGAAACAGTTTGGGCGCGGATTCGCGGAGGGCCAGGGCGTCGACTTCCTCGACGGTCGCGTGTCCGCTCGCGTTGGTGGCGAGGACGTTGGCGAGGCAATCTGGCGGGTAGCTTCGGCATCCGCACAGTTAGCCCAGGCAGGCGTCGTTTTCAAGCCACGTCGGCGGGGGCGGGACGGAGACTTCGAGCGGAAAGTGGCGAACGTCTTTAGCGAGCGGCAGATCGGATTCGAGTCTCATGCGCCGCTGGAGGGAGCCTCCGGTCGTACTCACCACGCTACCTTCTTTGTGCCGTCACGGCGGGCGGCTATCGAACCGGTGTCGCCAAGTGGTATCTGGTCGCAGGTGTCGTCTGTCTACGGGAAGTTTGGCGATCTTTCGCACGGGAATGGCGCTGCCCCACGCCGCGTCTCTTTGATTGATGACCGGGAGAGCGATATAAACCCTCAGGATGCCGAGTTTCTCGGACAGGTAAGCGACGTAATCAGGTGGTCCCGTCAAGACGACTTAATGGAGGCAGTAACGCAGTAATTGTGTCAGATATTACGGCTGTCTAGCGACTCTAGAGCACAACGAAATTGACCCCCGCGAAGTTGACGCTTCCGGGGGTCTGGACCACGAAGGGATTAGCTACGTGGCCGGGACGAAGGTACCACCGCTCTCGGCGGTGGGCCAACTCGCAGAAGTGCTCGACTCGCCGGAGATTACGGCTCTCGTCTCCGAACTTGAGGCGACGCGCTGGACCGGGCGTCCCGGCTACCCGATTCGGTCACTGGTCGGGATGGCACTGGCCAAGAGCATCTACGCCGTTCCGACGTGGACGCGCACGGTCGCGCTCATCACTCGAGCACTCTTCCCTGCGTGCCGCCATCACTGCCGGTACCCCCGTCCCAAGCGTCTACGCCTGTTACCGCTTCACCGCCAAGCTGCGGACCTACGGCGACATGCTCGCCCGTTGCATCGACGGCGTAACCGCTTCGCTGCACGCGCAGATGCCGGAGCTTGGTCGCAACATCGCCATCGACGGCAGTTTGACATGCCCGCCTATGCGAACGGGCAGCGGTTCGTCCGCAAGGGTGGCCCGGAGCGCGAACGGTTCTCCGACCCGGACGCCTCCTGGGGGCACCGCTCCGCAGTCTCGACTCGCTCGCATGGCGGGTTCTACGGCTACAAGATCGACATGGCCGTCTGCACCGCGACCGATCTGCCGCTCGCGTGGAACGTCCGCACCGCGCGTGACGGCGAGGCGCTTCACGCGCTGCCGCTGATCGACAAGGCACGCGCTCGCGGGTTCGCCGCTCGAGACGGCCGCGATGGACAAGGGCTATGACGTTGGCCCGATCTACGCGGGGTGCGAGGAACGCTACGTGCGGCCTGATCATCCCGCTTCGCCATACCATCGCGGTCGAGCGCGGCGATCACCTGCCGCCGACGTGCGAGCACGGCGAGTGGCGCTTCGCAGGATCAGACTCCAAGCGCGGCGCGAGCAAGTGGCGCTGCCCGACCGGCGAGTGCAAGCCCGCCTCAACGTTGGATCAAGGCCGACCGCCTGCACCCGCTCGTTCCCGCGCAACAGCCCTCGCTTCACCGCGCTTTATCGTCGTCGTTCGTCAGTCGAGCGGGAGTTCGGACGCCTCAAGAATGAGTGGGCGCTTGCGCCGCTTCGCGTCCGTGGTCTGGATCGGGTTCGGCTGCCCGCCGATCTGACGATCCTCGCCAAGCTCGCCACCGCGCTCAGTCGAGCGCGAACCGTGCAACTCGCCGCCTGACGGCGCGTACTACTTCTTGAAGCGGCTCTCGCGCTCGACGCCGCCGATACGGAGCATCCTGTCGATCACGCCTTCCGGTGGCGTGTGCCGCTCTGCGAGCTTTTCGGGCGAATCGCCCGCCTGTGCGCGCTTCATCGCCCGCTTCTCGCGCCACTCCTTGAGCCTATGGGCCTTCTGCGCCTCGGTCTCGGCCATGAAAGGGACCTCCTCGGATGCCAGTACAAACGACCCTACCGCCAACTGGCAGTGTTTCGCTAGTCGTTTCGCTCGACCCTCCTAGGGGTCGCTCCGCCGCTTCGCGAGGAGGGAAAGGAGGCCCACACACTCCTCTCCATTACCAATTTATAGCGCAGGCCGGGCTTGAAACAAGCCCCCCCTGGTGCCCCATAATCGCCCGCCGAAAGCCAGATGGGAGGCACGAATGACCGAGCATGCCGTGGTGATCGCCGGCGGCGGTCCGACAGGGATGATGCTGGCGGGCGAGCTGATGTTGGCGGGCGTGGACGTTGCGATCGTCGAGCGGCGCGCCGACCAGGACCTCCCCGGCTCGCGCGCCGGCGGCCTGCACGCACGCACCATCGAGATCCTCGATCAGCGCGGAATCGCCGATCGGTTCCTCTCGGAGGGGCAGGTGGCTCAGGTCGCGGGGTTCGCCCGCACCCGTCTGGACATCAGCGACTTTCCCACCCGGCACCCCTACGGGCTCGGGCTGTGGCAGAAGCACATCGAGCGCATCCTGGCCGGCTGGGTCGACGAGCTGGAGGTGCCGATCTACCGCGGCCGTGAGGTGACCGGCTTCGCGCAGGACGACAGCCGGCGTCGACGTCGAGCTGTCCGACGGCGAGTCGCTGCGGGCGGAATACCTCGTCGGGTGCGACGGAGGGCGCAGTCTGATCCGCAAGGCGGCCGGCATCGAGTTCCCCGGGTGGGATCCGACGACGAGCAGCCTGATCGCCGAGGCCGAGATGGCCGAGGAGCCGGAATTGGGCATCCGCCACGACGCCCTCGGCGTCCATGCCCTCGGCAGGGAGGAGTACGAGATCCGCGACGGCGAGGTGGTCTTCGAGGATGAGGGGCCGGTACGGGTCATGCTGACCGAAGAGCACGTCGGAGCGACGACCGAGCCCACCCTGCGCGATCTCAGCGAGGGACTCGTCGCCGTATACGGGACCGACTACGGGATCCACAGTCCCGACCTGGATCTCCAGGTTCACCGACATGACCCGCCAGGCCGCGACCTACCGCGAGGGACGGGTCCTGCTGGCCGGCGACGCGGCGCACGTGCATTCCCCGGTCGGCGGACAGGGCCTCAACACCGGGGTGCAGGATGCGGTGAATCTGGGCTGGAAGCTGGCCCAGGTGGTCAACCGGACATCGCCGGAAAGCCTCCTGGACACCTACCACGCCGAGCGCCACCCGGTCGCTGCCCGCGTGCTGCGCAACACGATGGCGCAAGTCGCGCTCATGCGGACCGACGATCGCGTCGAGGCGTTGCGCGGCGCCGTATCCGAGCTGCTGAGCATGGACGAGCCGCGCAAGCGATTCGCCGCGATGATGTCCGGTCTGGACATCCACTACGACCTCGGCGAGGGCCACCCGCTGCTCGGTCGCCGCATGCCCGATCTCGACCTGGTCACGGCCGACGGCCCGCTGCGGGTCTTCGCGCTGCTGCACGATGCCCGTCCGGTGCTGCTCAACCTCGGTGAGCCCGGCGGCTTCGACATCGCTCCGTGGGCGGATCGGGTTCAGTTGGTCGACGCGGAGTACGCCGGCACGTGGGAGCTCCCGGCGCTCGGGGAGGTCACCGCTCCCACCGCCGTGTTGATCCGGCCCGACGGATATGTGGCGTGGGTGGGAGACGGAACCCAGCTGGGGCTCGTCGACGCGCTTACGACCTGGTTCGGAGAAGCGACCTAACCGCCGGTCTCGCCGTGGTAGTAGTCGACCTTGCTCGAGCGCTCGACCAGCATGTCGTCGTCCCTGTTCCCCGTCCAGATCCCGACCTTGTCGGAATCGGGATAGACGGACGCCGCGGGCTTCACCACCTCCGACCACATCAGCACGCGCACGGGTGAGTCCGTCTCGTTGCGGATCTGATGCGCGCCCTCCGGGCCGATCGGGAAGAACGCGAGCTCGGACGTCTCGAGCTGCACGGTGCCCTCCGGGGTGCGCACCGACGCCCGGCCGGCGAGCACGAGCAGCCACTCCTCCTCGCCGTACTCGTAGTGGTACGGGCACACCGCCTCGCCCGGCGGCAGCTCGTAGACGCTCGCGCCCGTCCGCCGCGCGCCCAGCTGCGGCCCGACGCGCGACATGCCCGCGCGGAAGCCGGCGAGGTCGTCCGGGTCGTACGTGAACTCCGGTTCTGAGATGTCGATTCGCCGCATCGGCGAATCGTGTCATCAACCGAGCGGGGCCAGCAGCGACTTCTTCCCCTCGAACGCGAACAGCAGCAGGTCGACCATGCGGAACGTGTTCGAGTCGGGGCCGAGCGTCGGGCGCCAGGTGGGATCGCGCACGATCGAGGCCGAGCTGCCCTCGATCGCGCGGTGGAACGTCTCCGCCACGATCCGCGCGCCGACGCCCTTGAGCTTGCCGTTGTTGAGCTCCGCCTCGCGCAGGATGTAGAACCACAGCGGCGTGTCCTTGAGCAGCGCCTTGCGCTGCGTCTGGGTGAGTGGGTCGAGCTCCGCGCCATTCTTGCCGTCCCTGATCTGCGTCTTGGTCAGCGTGGTCACGCTGACGCCGCGGTTGCGGAGGAATCGCGCCATCTGCTGCCCTGTCGCGAGCCTGACCATCCTCGCCCGCGTGAGGTTGCGGAACGCGAGGTTCGCGCGGGGGTCGTCGAACGGCACGGACGGCCCGCCGAACGAGTCCTTGGGAAGGTTGCGGAGCGGGTTCACGAGCGTGGTGTCGATCCGCATCGCGCGGTTGAACTTCCCCGCCGGCACCGTGAGGTCGGCCCGGCCGGCCTCGCTGAAGTCGTACAGCCGGCGGAAGTCGGCGATCCAGTTGCTCGGCAGCCGCAGCTCGCCGCCGAGGCCGCCGCTCGTGCCCGAGAACAGGAACAGGAAGTCGAGCGTGCCCGCTCCGTTGTCGAAGCGCGCGTTCCAGCTGTAGGCACGGCGGATCATCGCGTGACCGAGCCGGAACGCCGCGACCGAGAACTCGACCGGCATCGTCGGCACGTCGATCGGGTTGGCGCCGACCTCGAACGCCTTGCGGCCGCCGCTGAAGACGTTGTTGACCACGCTCGCGCGGCAGATCCGCGGCAGGTAGTCGTGGCGGATCATCCACTGGTAGTGCTTGACCGCCAGCTCGCGCGCCTGCGCGAAGCGCTGTGCGGGCGGGAGCGCTGCGGGCAGGCTGTCGACGATGCGGTTGTGGAAGCGGATGAACGCGAGATGCGTCTGCGCGACCGCGAGGTTCTCGTCGTTGCGGAAATCGGGGATCACGGCCTTGCGCTTGGCCTTGTTCGTCGTCCCCTCGCCGCGCGGCAGGTCGAAGCCGTTCATCGCCGGGTCCCCGGCCGCGACGGTCTTGCCGATCTTCAGGTGCACGCCGTCGGACTTGTAGAAGTGGGCCGAGGCGGGATCCTGCGGCCCGGCGCCGTAGAGCGAGTCGAGGTCGAGGCTCGGCGAGCGGCCCTGCAGCAGCTGCACCGGCGAGACGTGCTCGCCCAGCATCACCGTCGTCTTGTCGAACGTGAGGTCGTGGTCGACGAACTGGCCGAGGTAGGTGTACCCCGCCGGGACCTGGGACTGGCCGCCGCCGCCCTCCGTCATCGCGACGCCGATCTTCTTGCGGCTCGACTCGCCCAGCTGCTCGCCGGCGCCGCGCGGCCCCATGCGCGAGAAGCGGAACGGCGGCGCGGCGGCGGCAGTGGCCGTGACCGAGCTGGTGCGCCCGCCTACGCTCTCGTCGAGCAGCCCTTCGCCGATCACGAAGTAGCTCTCTGAGCCGTGCCGTTCCATGGTGCCTCCTGGTGCGAACTTCCCGAGGGCCGACCCTCCCATCCGACGGGGGATTCGTGTCAACGGCCGGCCGCTACGCGATGCTCCCGCCCGCCGCGCGGACCTGCTCGAGCGCTCGCCGGCCGTCGCCGGGCTGTACCTCGACCGGCCGCACCGCGCTCGAGTCGACCGTGACGCCGAAGCCGTTGCGGAGCGCGTCGAGCGCGGTGTTCATCACGCAGTAGTCCGTCGCGAGCCCGACGACGGTGATGTGGTCGATCGCGCGCTCGCGCAGCAGCTCGGCGAGGCCCGTGTGCTCGAAGCCGGAGTAGCCCTCGGTAGCGCGGTCCTGTCCCTTGTCGACGACGACGTCCACAAGCTCGCGGTCCAGCGCGGGGTGAAGCTCGGCGCCGGGCGTCCCCTGCACGCAGTGGTCGGGCCACGGCCCGCCCTGGGCGGCGAACGAGCCGTGGTCGGGCGGATGCCAGTCGCGCGTCGCGACGACGAGGTCGTACTCGCCCGACCGCGCGAGCGCGTCGATGCGCCCGGCGATCGCGTCGCCGTCGCGCACCGCGAGCGCGCCGCCGGGCGTGAAGTCGTTCTGGAAATCGACGATGACGAGCGCGCGCGGCACGCTCAGAATCGAAGCACAGCGCCGATCCCGCTATGCAACACGAGGTCGTCGTGGTGGCGCACGACGAGCACCTCGGCCGACTGCGTGATCGCCTTCTCGAGCGCGTCGTCGAGCTCCGGCGCGTCGAAGTCCTCGGCCAGCAGGAGGATCTCCACCCGCGCCTGCTCGAGCGCCTCCATCACGGCCGCCGGGCCCGCGACGCCGCGGTCTCCGCGGCCGATGCCCTGCGCCATCCGGTCGAGCGCCTCGCGCTCGACCGCGGCGACGTGACGCTCGACGACCTCCGCCGCGGCAGCCTGGACGGCGCCGGCGGAGGAGTTCTCGACGTCGATGCCGATCCGGCCGGCCACGCGCGCGCTCACGTAGGGGTGCAGCCGCTCCTCGACCTCGCGGGCCATCTCGTCCGGAGCGCCGACGACGAGGTGGTCGAAGGGGTGCTGCTTGAAGCGCGTGAACAGCGTCGCGAGCGCGTGGCCCACGTGGTTGAGCTTCTCCTGCTCGACCGAGCGCTGGTAGTTGGCCTGCGACCAGCCGCCCTGGTCGTGCTGGCGATGGACGTCGTCCTGGATCTGGTCGACCTCCTCCAGGCCGTCGCGCTGCCCGAGGAAGATCCGGGCGGTTCGGCGGTTGACGAGCAGCACGCACCAGCGCTCGCCCGCGCCGTTGCGCACGAGCGGCTCGACACACGGGTGGTCGTCGACGATCGCGCGCGACTCGATCGGGTGCGGCAGGCGCACGACCTCCAGCAGTTCCGCCGGGCCGCACGCGAACACGGCGAGGCCATGCGTCCCCCCGCTGGCGACGTCGGCGCGCTCGAGCACCTCGCGCACGCGCTCGACGTCGGCCCGCAGCGCCCGGCGCGCGTCGGCGTCGAGGCCTTCGGCCTCGTCGACCTTGTGC
Source organism: uncultured Solirubrobacteraceae bacterium (assembly GCA_963839615.1). Taxonomy (GTDB): domain Bacteria; phylum Actinomycetota; class Thermoleophilia; order Solirubrobacterales; family Solirubrobacteraceae; genus DASQMT01. The sequence goes on along the minus strand of CAWIVY010000009.1, from coordinate 242,610 downwards.
GCCGCCGCCGTGATCACGGAGTTCACCTCCGTGGCGCGCGCCACGGGGGTGGCGAACTCGCTCGGATCGAGGTTGAAGAAGACGGAGAGCACGCGGCCGCGCTCGGGGCGCAGCTCGGCCAGCCGGCGGAGGCGCCCGCGCGTGATCGTGTTGGCTGCCATATGGCGCGGCTACCCCGGTCCACCGGCAGCCGAACCGCCACCTGTGATGACCCGTACGCGGGGCTCCGGCCGCGCGCCGGCCTGCGCCGCTTCATGTCGGGTGGGCAGGATCTCGAGCCCCTCGAGCAGCACGAAGTACGCACGCGCGAACGGCGACGAAATGGTCGCCGAGCGCACCCGCTCCCAGTCGATCTGCTCGCGCAGCGCACGGGCGATCGAGAGCACGCCCTCGAAGCGCAGGCTGTGTTCCGTGATCGCCATCAGCTTGGTGACCAGGACATCCTCGATCGCCATCACGCGCATCTCCATCGAGAGCACGCTCATCACTTCGCCGCGCGCGATCACGTCGTCGTCGATCGGCAGCCCCTTCGGCGAGAAGATCAAGTCGACGAGCACGTCGCCGTCCCAGACCTTGACGAGCCACTCCTCGGGGGGATCGTCGGCGCGCATGCCGTGCTCCTGCAGCGCGGCCAGCGCGCGCTCGACGTCCTCGCGCTTGATCATCAGGTCGAGGTCGTGCCGCGTCTGCGGGCCGCCGCGCGCCCACGAGGCGAGGCTCCCGCCCAGCAGGAACGGCACGTCGGCCCCGCGCAGCGCAGCCGCCGTCTTCTTCAGCGTCGCCTCGATCGCGGCGAAGGGCTGCTCCTCGGGTGACATGTGCGACCTCATACCCGGGTACGGGCCGCCCCATGGCCATCCGCTCGGAGAGCACCCCTGGGCGCGAGCAGCCCGACGAGTGCGCGATCCGGATCGCGGCGACGGGCGACATCCACATCGGCCGCGAGAGCGACAGCGAACGCTGGGCCGAGGCGTTCGCCGGCCTCCGCGACCGCGTCGACCTCGTGCTGCTCGCGGGTGACCTCACGACGCACGGCGAGCCCGAGCAGGGCGCGATGGTGGCCGCGGCGGTGCGTGGAGTCGACGTGCCCGTGCTGGCGGTGCTCGGCAACCACGACTGGCATGTCAACCGCCGCGACGACCTCGTCGCCGCGCTGCGGCAGGGCGGCATCGACGTGCTCGAGCGCGATCACCGCGTGCTCGAAATGTGCGGGACGGAGCTCGGGGTCGCGGGCTGCAAGGGCTTCGGCGGCGGCTTCGACGGCGCGCACATCCCGGACTTCGGCGAGCCGTTGATGCGTGAGGTCTACGCGGAGTCGATCCGCGAGGCGGAGGCGCTCGACGCCGGGCTGCGCGCGATCGCGCTGTGCCCGTTCCGGATCGCGCTGCTGCACTACGCGCCGATCACGGCGACGCTCGAGGGCGAGCGCTCCGACATCTGGCCGTTCCTCGGGACCGACCGCCTCGCGGCTCCGCTGCGCGAGCACCACCCCGACCTCGTCCTGCACGGCCACGCCCACGCCGGCACATTCAGGGGAGCGCTCGGCGAGCTGCCGGTCTTCAACGTCTCGGTGCCGGTCATGGGCGAGGACTTCTGGGTGTTCGAGCTGACCGGCGCCCGGCGGATGCCGTCAGAGGTCCACTAGGCGCGGCCCTCCAGGAGCTGGCCGCCGCCGTCGTTGGTCACGACCACGGCATCGAACCCCGCCGCACGGGCGATCCCGGCGAGCGCGTCGTCGTCGTGGAAGTGGCTGCGGGCCGCCAAAGGCTCGGGCGCGGCCGGCGTGCCGCGCAGCTCGGGCGCCGTCGTGTAGATCGCCGCGCGACCGCCGCGCTCGAGGACGCGGCGGCACTCGCGCAGCGCGCTCACCGGGTCGGGGAGGAACAGCAGCACGATCGACATCGCGACCGCGGTGAATGCCGCGTCCGCGAACGGCAGCGCCTCCGCGCTGCCCCGCACCACCTCGGCCCCCGGCGCGCGCTCGCGTGCCAGCCGGACCATCTCGTCGCTGTGGTCTAGCCCCGTGGCGGTGGCTCCGCTGGTCAGCGCGGCGCGCAGCAGCAGCCCGCCGCCGCAGCCGATCTCGAGCAGCCGGTCGCCCGGCCCGAGGTCGAGCGCGTCGAGGATCGCGCGGCGCGCGAAGGCGTGCACGTCCTCGGCGCCGTAGACGTCGCGCGCCCGCGCGCCCGCGGGGCGCCTCGCCACCCGGTCGATCAGCCAGTCCTGGAACGCCTCCGGTGTCAGGCCGCTCCGCGCCCACGCCGCCGCGTCGTCGTCGTCGAGCCCGAACTCGGCCAGCAGACGCGCGTGATCGGCGCTCACGGGAGACCGCGCGCCAGGTCGGCGACGATCTCCGCGGCGGGCTGGATCGCCTGGACCGCGCCCGCCGATTGCCCGGCGTAGAACGGCATCGCCTCGATCGCGCCGCTCGAATCCCGCGCCGGCGGCTGGGGGCCGAAGCGGGGCACCGGGATCTCCGCGCCCGCGATCCGCATCACGCCGGCCTGTTCCGTGGTCAGCCGCTCGGCCGCCTCGATCGAGCTGCGCAGCACGCGGTGCGGCCCGGGCTGCGGCATGCCGACGTTGAACGCGCTGCTGACCACCGCGTCGGTCGCGTCGGCGCCGAGCACCGCCTGCACCCATGCGGGGTGCGCGTCCGACTCCGCGGCGGCGATGAAGCGCGTGCCGACGCGAACGCCGCCGGCGCCGGCCGCGAGCGCGGCGGCCACTCCCCTGCGCGTCGCGATCCCTCCCGCCGCGATCACCGGCAGCGACACCGCGTCGAGCACGGCGTCGAGCAGCGCCAGCAGCGTCGGCCCCTCGACGCCTTTGCGGCCGCCCGACTCCCACGCCTTCGCGATCACGACGTCGCAGCCGGCCGCCTCGGCCGCGCGCGCCTGCTCCGCCGTCTCCACCTGCCACCCGCAGAGCGAGCCGCCGGCGTGGACGACGTCCACCAGCGCGGGGTCCGGCAAGGCGAGGAAGAAGTCGAGGTAGGGGGCGCGCTCCACCGCCAGTTCGAGCGATCCACGATCCATCATCCCGACGATGAAGTTCACGCCGAACGCGTCCGTCGCCGCCGCGAGGGCGTCGAGCACCGGCGCCAGCGCCGCGGGTGGCAGCCCCAGTCCGGGGTACATGCCATGCCCGCCCGCCCGCGCCACCGCCAGCGGCAGCGCGGCCGTCGAGGAGACGCTCCCCATCGGCGCGAGCTGGATCGGCAGCTCGCAGTGCAGCAGCTCGCGTACACGCTCCTCCATGGCGTTGACGATAACCGCCCGCGCGGTGGGGTCCTAGGACCAATTGCCACTCGGAACCGGGCGCGCGAAGGCCGAGAATGGTCGCATGACGACGACACGCACAGCGAGCGAGCAGATCACCGACGAGGTCACCTCGTGGCCGGGAGTCGAGGCCGGGATCGGTAGCCGCGGCGAGTACGGCTTCACGGTCGGGCGCCGCCAGATCGGCCACCTGCACGGCGACCATGCGGCGCATTTCTCCTTTCCGAAGCAGGTCTGGGCCGGCCTGTTCGAGGCCGGCCGCATCACCCACCATCCCGTCTTCCCCGGCAAGCCCGGCCCCGCCGCGCACCGGATCGAGGACGAGTCCGACGTGCGCGCGGTGATCGAGCTGCTGCGGCTCAACTACGACCGGGTGGTTGCGCGGTACGGCGTGCCGCACTGAACCCGGAACCGGCGCATCGGGGTCCGCCGGCTTGTAGCTTCGATCACATGACTCGAGTCCCGCAGGGGGCCCTCGCCGGTCTGCTCGCGGCTGCGCTGATCGCGCCGGCCGCGTCCGCGCACCCGGAGCGCCCAGCCTTCTTCCCGGACGGCTCGCAGGGGTCCGTTCCGACCCACCGGTCCAAGGGCGGCAAGCGCCTGGTCGTCTGCAAGCCCAGCTCCGCCAAGCGGATCCGCAGGACGTTCTCCGGGAAACGCGAGCGGAGGCGGCTGCGGCTCGTGAAGAAGTGCCGCTTCCGGCACATCCAGCAGGCGGTCGACGCCGCGAGCAACAACGCGCGCATCAAGATCCTGCCGGGCGTGTACCGCGAGCGTCCGAGCCTCCGCGCGCCGGAGCCCGATCCGAAGTGCAGCGGGGACTACGACGAGATCGGCGGCGGGCTCGGCTCGGGCGCCTCCACCACCAGCACGGCGCGCGTGGCGAACTACGAGTACCAGCGCAAGTGCCCGAACGCCCAGAACCTGATCGCGATCATCGGCGACTCCGACGATGCCGACCGCGTCTGCGACTCCAAGTGCAACATCCAGATCGAGGGCATGGGGAAGCGCCGCCGCGACGTGCTGATCTCGGGCTCGCGCTCGAAGCTCAACGTGATCCGCGCCGATCGCGCCGACGGCATCTTCCTGCGCAACTTCACCGTCGAGTACTCCGACTTCAACAACATCTACGTCCTCGAGACCAACGGCTTCGCGATGAAGAAGATCAAGTCGCGGTACTCGCGCGAGTACGCGTTCCTCTCGTTCACGTCCGACCACGGCCTCTACGCGAACCTCGAGGCGTACGGCGGCGGTGACGCCGGCATCTACCCGGGCTCCGGGCCGGAGGGCCACTGTCAGCGCTACGGCATCGAGATCCGCAACGTGAACTCGCACCACAACACGATCGGCTACTCGGGCACGGCCGGCAACGGGGTCTGGGCGCACGACAACTGGTTCCACGACAACGCGACCGGCATGACGACCGACTCGTTCGCGTCGGGGCACCCGGGGATGCCGCAGGACTGCGCCAAGTTCGAGCGCAACGTGATCGCGTCCAACAACGAGGACTACTTCAACGACGAGCGCGACGCGTACTGCAAGCAGCCGCCCGCGCAGCGCGACCCCAAGATCGTGTGCCCGACGTTCCAGGTGCCGGTCGGGACCGGGATCGGCATCTTCGGCGGCAACGGCGACATCGTGCGCGACAACTGGATCTACGACAACTGGCGCGACGGCGTGAAGCTGCTGCACGTGCCGGCCTCGTTCCGAGGCGAGCCGGACAAGGGCATCGACACGTCGTTCGACAACACGTTCGCCGCGAACATGATGGGAGTCCGGCCCGACGGCACGCGCGATCCCAACGGCAACGACTTCTGGTGGGACGAGCAGGGCAGGGGCAACTGCTGGTCCGACAACAAGGGCCCCGGCGGCGCCGAGCCGACGTCGAACGTCCCGGCGGCGCCCGGCATCCCGCTCGTCGCCCCCGCGATCGGCGGATTGCCGCCGTGCCCGGGCTCGAGCACGCAGTCGCCGGGCAACCCGGCGAAGACGGCGTCGCAGGCGACGTGCGCCACGTGGGATCCGGCGACCAACACCGACCCGGCGGGGTGCGACTGGTTCATCAGGCCGCAGGAGCCTCAGTGAGGCGGGCGGCCCTCGGGCTGCTGCTGCTGCTCCTGGCGGGTTGCGGGGGCGGCGGATCCGACGGGCCGCGAGGCTCGGGCCCGCTCGTCTGGGCGGAGGCGCCGCTCGAGTTCACGCCCGCGACGCTGCCCGGCGACCGCATCCTCACCGGCATGCTGCGCAACGAGGGGCTGCGGCGGCTGCGCGTCGACCTGCCCGACCTGCGCGTCCGCGACGCCGACGGTGACGGCGTCGCGGCGAACCCCGTGTTCCTGCAGACGTTCGGCAAGCCGCTCTGGTCGCCCGGCCGCGGGCCCCAGCAGATGCCGGAGACCGAGCTGCTGCGCACCGGCCGGATCGCATGGCTGAAGCCCGGCGAGACGGTTCCCTTCACGGTCGCCTGGCACCGTCCCGCCGCGCCCACGCGGATCGAGTACGCCGAAGGGTGGGTACCGATCCCGTAGGTGCCAGACTGGACGGTCCATGAGCACTGACAACTCCTTCGGCGCGCGTGCCGAGCTCGAGGTCGGCGGGCGCGCATACGAGATCTATCGCCTCGACGCGCTGCAATCGGAGTACGACGTCGCGCGGCTGCCCTTCTCGCTGAAGGTGCTGCTCGAGAACCTGCTGCGCAACGAGGACGGCGCCGGCATCCGGCGCGAGGACATCGAGGCGCTCGCGACGTGGGACGCGAAGGCGGACCCGTCGAAGGAGATCGCGTTCACGCCCGCCCGCGTGATCCTGCAGGACTTCACCGGCGTCCCGTGCGTCGTCGACCTCGCCGCCCTGCGCGACGCGATGGCCGAGATGGGCGGCGACCCGTCGGCGATCAACCCGCTCGTGCCGGTCGAGCTCGTGATCGACCACTCCGTCCAGGTCGACGCGTTCGGCTCGGCCCAGGCGTTCCGGATCAACGCGGAGAAGGAGTACGAGCGCAACGGCGAGCGCTACGCGTTCCTGCGCTGGGGCCAGACGGCGTTCGAGGGCTTCAAGGCCGTGCCGCCCGACACCGGCATCGTGCACCAGGTCAACCTGGAGTACCTCGCGCGGGTCGTGTTCGAGAACGACGGCGTGCTCTATCCCGACACGCTGGTCGGGACCGACTCGCACACGACGATGATCAACGGGCTCGGAGTGCTCGGCTGGGGCGTCGGCGGGATCGAGGCCGAGGCGGCGATGCTCGGCCAGCCGATGCCGATGCTGATCCCGCACGTGCTCGGCTTCAAGCTCCGCGGCGAGCTGCGCGAGGGCGCGACGGCCACCGACCTCGTCCTGACCGTCACGCAGCGGCTGCGCGAGCACGGCGTCGTCGGCCAGTTCGTCGAGTTCTACGGCGACGGCATCGCGAACCTGCCGCTGGCCGACCGCGCGACGCTGGGCAACATGTCGCCCGAGTTCGGCTCGACCTGCGCGATCTTCCCGATCGACGCCGAGACGCTGCGCTACCTCGAGTTCTCCGGCCGCGAGCCCGAGCACGTCGAGCGCGTCGAGACCTACGCCAAGGCGCAGGGCCTGTGGCACGACGCCGACTCCGAGGAGCCGACCTACTCCGACACGATCGAGCTCGATCTCGGCGAGGTCGTCCCCTCGCTCGCGGGTCCGAAGCGCCCGCAGGACCGCGTCTCGCTGACCGAGTCCAAGGCCGTCGTTCCGGATGGCGCTCGACGACATGATGCCCGGGCCGCACACCGAGGCGGACGAGCAGTCCGAGGAGCTCGTTCCCGGCGTCCGATCCGCCGGGTACGAACGGCGACTCGGCCCACGACTCCCAGCCCGAGCCGTCGGCCGGTGCGGAGACCGGCGGCGTGCAGGTGGCCGATCGCGTGTCCGCTTCCGTGCCGATCACGCTGGGCGACGGCACGGAGACCGAGCTCGACCACGGCCACGTCGTGATCGCCGCGATCACGTCGTGCACGAACACGTCGAACCCGTCGGTGATGGTCGCCGCCGGCCTGCTCGCGCGCAACGCGGTCGAGCGCGGGCTGCAGTCCAAGCCCTGGGTCAAGACGTCGCTCGCGCCGGGCTCCAAGGTCGTCATGGAGTACTACGCCGAGGCGAACCTGATCGAGCCGCTCGAGGCGCTCGGCTTCCACCTCGTCGGCTACGGCTGCACGACCTGCATCGGCAACTCGGGTCCGCTGCCCGAAGAGGTCTCCGCGGCCGTCGACGAGCACGACCTTGCGGTCGTCTCGGTGCTCAGCGGCAACCGCAACTTCGAGGGCCGGATCAACCCGGACGTGAAGATGAACTACCTCGCCTCGCCGCCGCTCGTCGTCGCCTACGCGCTGGCGGGGACGATGGACATCGACCTGCTCGACGAGCCGCTCGGCCAGGACCGCGACGGCAACGACGTCTTCATGCACGACATCTGGCCGTCCTCGGAGGAGGTCGGCCGCGTCGTCGAGGAGGCGGTCCGCTCGGAGATGTTCCAGAAGTCCTACGGCGAGATCTTCGACGGCGGCGAGGAGTGGAACGCGCTCGAGGTGCCGGAGGGCGATCGCTACGCCTGGTCGGACGACTCGACGTACGTGCGCCGCCCCTCGTTCCTCGAGGACGTCCCGCGCGAGCCCTCGGACGCCGGTGAGCATCGAGGGCGCGCGCGTGCTCGCCCTGCTCGGCGACTCGGTCACGACCGACCACATCTCCCCGGCGGGCTCGATCAAGGACGGGTCGCCGGCGGGCCTCTACCTGAACGAGCACGGGGTCGAGAAGGCCGAGTTCAACTCGTACGGCGCGCGCCGCGGCAACCACGAGGTGATGGTGCGCGGCACGTTCGCGAACATCCGCCTGCGCAACCTGCTCGCGGGCCGCGACGACCTCGTCGGCGGCTTCACGCTCAAGCTGCCAGAGGGCGAGCGGATGCCGATCTACGACGCGGCGATGCGCTACGCCGAGGAGGGCACGCCGCTGGTCGTGCTCGCCGGCAAGGAGTACGGCTCCGGATCGTCGCGCGACTGGGCGGCGAAGGGCACCAACCTGCTCGGCGTGCGCGCCGTGATCGCGCAGTCGTTCGAGCGCATCCACCGCTCGAACCTCGTCGGGATGGGCGTGCTGCCGCTGCAGTTCGCCGACGGCGAGTCGGCCGAGTCGCTCGGGTTGACCGGCGAGGAGGAGATCTCGATCACGGGGATCGAGAACGGCGAGGCGAAGGAGGTCGGCGTCCGCGCCGGCGAGGTCGAGTTCACCGCGCGCGTGCGGATCGACACTCCCAAGGAGGTCGAGTACTTCCAGCACGGCGGCATCCTGCCGTTCGTGCTGCGCCAGCTGCTCGAGCGGGGCGAGTGAGGTCTCCTCGCTAAGCTGCCGCCTCCTATGAGCGCCTCCGAGGTCCTCCGCAAGCTGCTGACGGCCCCGGGCCCATCAGGTTACGAGCAGGCGGCCGCAGCCGTCTTCCGCGACGCCGCCGCGGGGTTCGCCGAGGTGAGCCACGACAGCGTGGGGTCGAGCGTCGCGCGCGTGAAGGGGACCGCCGACGGCCCCCTGCTCGCCGTGATCGGCCACATCGACGAGATCGGCCTGATCGTCCATCACATCGACGACGACGGCTTCCTCTGGTTCAGCGGCGTCGGCGGCTGGGACCCGATCATCCTCGTCGGCCAGCGCGTCGAGATCGCCACGCGCGACGGCGTCGTCCCGGGCGTCGTCGGCAAGAAGCCGATCCACCTGCTCAAGGAGGACGACCGCAAGCAGGTGCCCGAACTGCGCCACCTGCACATCGACATCGGCGCCGCCGACGGCGACGACGCGCGCGGGCGCGTGCGCATCGGCGACGTCGCGGTGATCGCCGGCGAGCCGCTCGAGTACCCCCACAACCGTCTGGTCGCGCGCTCGATGGACAACCGGATCGGCTGCTTCGTCGCGTTCGAGGCGGCACGGCTGGTCGCCGAGGCCGGCGGCGCCCCCGGCGACGTGGCCGCGGTCGCGGTCACGCAGGAGGAGATCACGTTCGCGGGCGCCCGCACGACCGCGTACACGCTCAGGCCGGACATCGCGATCGTGGTCGACGTCACGTTCTCCACCGACGCGCCGGGCTCGGAGGAGAAGGAGCTGGGCTCGCACAAGTTCGGCACGGGGCCCGTGATCACGCGCGGCTCCACGCTGGACCCGCAGGTGTTCGAGCTGCTCCATACCGTCGCCGAGGAGGCCGGGATCCCGTTCACCGTCGCCGCCACGGCGCGCTATACCGGCACCGACGCCGACGCGGTGCACATCTCGCGCGGCGGCATCCCGACCGGCGTCGTCTCGGTCCCGCTGCGCTACATGCACTCGCCGGTCGAGATGGTCCAGCTCGACGACGTCGAGAACACCGCGAAGCTGATCGCCGCGTTCGCGCAGAAGCTCAGCTCGGACCTGTCGTTCCTCCGCTGAGCACGCTCCTCCTGCTCTGGGACATCGACGGCACGCTGCTGCTGCGTGCCACGGGCGAGCATTCCGCCGCGCTGCGGCGCGCCGCCGGAGCGGTGCACGGCGTCGAGCTCGACGGCGTGCAGGTCGAGGCCGCGGGCCGGACCGACGCGGCGATCGCGCGCGACCTGCTGCGCCACGCGGGGATCGCCGACGCGGCGATCGACGCGCGGGCCGCCGAGGTGGCGCGCGCCGCCGTGGCGGCGTACGAGGAGCTCTGCCCGCCGGACCTCTCGGCTTACGTCGCGCCCGGAGTCGCCGAGGCGCTCGACGCGCTCGCGGCTGAGCCGGAGCGCTACCGGCTGGCCCTCGTCACCGGCAACCTCGAGCCGGTCGCGCGGCGCAAGCTCGCCAGCGCCGGGATCGGCCATCACTTCGCCGCCGGCCAGGGCGGGTTCGGCTCGGATGCCGAGAGCCGGGGCGAGCTGCCCGCGGTCGCCCGGGCGCGCGCCGGCGGCTGGCCGCGCGAGCGCACCGTCGTGATCGGAGACACGCCGCGCGACATCGCATGCGCGCGGGCCGACGGCGTGCGCGTGATCGCGGTCGCCACCGGCCCGTTCTCCGCCGAGGCGCTGGCCGACGCGGACGCCGTCGTCGACGGCGTCCGCGCCGCGCTGCCGGTGCTCGCGGACTTCGCTACGGGCTGACCACCTGGGCCGCGCCGCCGCCGCGGCGCACCGGCTCCGCCGCGGCGAGCATGCCGCCGCCGGGCAGGAACTCGATCCCCGTGACGGCGCCGATCTCGCTGCTCGTCGTGAACTCGTGGCCCTTTTCGCTCAGGCCCTCCTCGTACAGCGTCCTGAACGCCTGCTCGGCCGCGGTCGCCGCCGTGTTGCGCTGGCTGGCGCGCGGTTCCGCGATCGCCTCCGGCAGTGTCTTTCCGGCGTCGATCCGCTCCATCAGGACCTGCAGCACCGTGGTGATGATCATCGAGCCGCCGGGCGAGCCGGTCGCCAGGAACGGCTCGCCGTCGTCCATGACGATCGTCGGCGCCATCGACGATCGCGGCCGCTTGCCGCCCTCGACCTTGTTGGGATGGGTGAGCGAGTCGAAGTTGAAGTCGGTCAGCTCGTTGTTGACGAGGAATCCCCAGCCCGGCACGACGATGCCGTTGCCTCCGGTCGACTCGATCGTGAACGTGTACGAGACGACGTTGCCCTCGGCGTCGGCCACCGTCAGGTGCGTGGTCGACTGGCGCGGATGGAAGGAGTCGTTCGCGCCCGCCGCCGCCGCCTCGTCGTCGTAGGGGTTGCCCGGATCGACGGGGCTCTCCGCCGCGTGTTCCGGATCGATCAGATCGTGGCGCTCGGCCGCGAACGAGTCCGAGAGCAGCCCGCGCAGCGGCACATCGAAGAACGCCGGGTCCGCCAGGTACGCGTTGCGGTCGGCGAACGAGAAGCGCGAGGCCTCGAGGAACCAGTGGAGCTGGTCGATCCGATCCATCGTGGCGAGTGGCTCCCGCTCGAGGATGTTGAGCGCCTCGCCTACGGTCGAACCGCCGGAGGACGGCGGGCCCATGCCGTACACGTCCAGCCCGCGGTAGTCGACGTGCGTGGGCTCGCGCTCGGGCGCCGTGTAAGCGCGCAGGTCGCGCATCGTCATCAGCCCCGGGCGCCAGGTGTGGTTCGCGTCGCCGGTCAGCGGCGGCTCCTGGACCGCCTCGACGAGCGCGTCGGCGATCGCGCCGCGGTAGAAGCCCTTGACGCCGAGGTGGCCGATGCGCTCGTAGGCGCGCGCCATGTCGGGATTGCGCTGGACCGTCCCGACATCATGCGGGCTGCCGTCAGGGTCGAGGTAGAGCGCCTCGGAGGAGCTGATGTCGTCGAACCAGTCGACGTTCGCCAGCGCCTGGTCGAAGAACGTCTGATCGATTACGAATCCCTCGCGCGCGACGTCGATCCCCCGCTCCAGCGCGCGCCCGAGCGACCAGGTGCCGTACTGGCGCAGCGCACGGTCCCAGCCGGCGACCGTGCCGGGAACGCCGCCGGAGAGTCCGCTGTAGCGCGCGTCGTTGAATGCCAGCGGGGCGCCGTTCTCCCAGAACGAGTCCGGTTCCATCGCGGCGGGCGCCTTCTCGCGCGAGTCGATCGTGGTGACGTCGCCGTCGGCAGTGCGGATGACCATGAAGCCGCCGCCGCCGATTCCCGAGGAGAACGGCTCTGTGACGCCGAGCACGGCCGCCGCGGCGACCGCGGCGTCGACGGCGTTGCCACCTGCTCGCAGCGCGTCCGTGGCCGCGGTGGTCGCCACGCTGTCGACGGTCGCGGCGGACCCTCCGGATCCCACCGAGGTCGCTTGCGGCGTGTGTTTGTACGGCGCCGCCCACACCGCCGTCGGAACGGCGAGAACGACGATTGTGGCGAGCAGCCCGAGCAGCGTGCGCCTCGGCATGGAAACCCCTCCCGTGGGTTTTGCAGGTGCCGGGCGCTCCTACCCTGACGGCAGGATCGCCACGCGGAGGATGTCAGCCGTCTGCGGCGCCCCGCTACGCACGTGCAGCCGCGTGACGTATGCGGCGTTTGGCGCCAGTGCGCTCGTCCACAGCGTGTAGACCACCCCGGGCGCGGCGCGCGGGGGCAGTTCTGGCCGGATCCCCTGATGGCGGTGGCGCCTGCGGCCGGGCTCGCGCTCGCGGTCGCGGCGGCCCGAGGAGGCATGGACGAGCAGGGTCTCGTCGTCGGAGGGCGCGAGCGGCTCGAGCGTGCCGAGCCGCAGTGCCTGCGCGCGGCCGGTCGCGTGCACGTAGAGCAGCAGGTTGCCGTCGGTCGAGGGATTGGAGAGCTGTGCGCCGGGCTCGCTGCGCAGGATCTCGAGCGCGCCCGTCGGCGTGTCGACTCCGATCAGGCTGCTGCCGAACGGGCCTGCGATGTGGCAGAGCAGCCGGTTGCCGACCAGCGCGGGCCGGCCGAGCTCCTCAGGCGCCGCCCTCTCCAGCAGCACGCGTGCGGGCTCGCCCGGGCCGGCCACCCAGATCCGGTCCGTGCCGGCCGTGTCGCGCGTGCGCCAGGCCAGCAGCGAGTCCGACACCGCGAGCACGCCGGCGCCGGGCGCCTCGCGACGTTCGAGCCGGGCGAGCGTGGCCGCGTCCGCGATCACGATCGCCTCGCCCTCGCGCCACGCGATCCGGCCGCCGCCGAGCGCGGGATGCGTGCCGGGCAGCCCCTCGTAGGAACCGCCGCGCAGCATCAGCGCCTGGCCGTTGGGCCGCTGCCAGGCGATCAGCCCGGCGGCGGCAGTTGGGTCGTAGGCGTCTCCGGCGAACAGCTCCGCGACGTTCTGCGCCGCGCCGGCCGGAGCGCTCACGCGATTCCCAGCGCGACCGCGCACGCGGCGAGCGCGACCGCGTCCACGCGGCGAAGGCCGAGCAGGATCTCCGGCCGCTCGCACATCGCGGCGGTGATCGCCCCGCCCCGGTCGCCGCCGGCGAACGGTGCGAGGCAGACGACCGGCAGCGCGCGTCCTGCCCCGAACGCGAGGCCGATCGCGAGTCCCAGCGCCGGATCGCCGAGTGCGATGCTCGCTCCCGCGAGCGCCCAGACGGCGAAGGAGAGCACGAACGTCGTGAAGCCGAGCCCGAGCAGCACGCCGTAGCCGGCGGCCGCGAGCGGCACCGGCAGCACGCGCCGCCACGCCTCGGGCACCTGGCGGCGGATCTGCGGCGCGATCCGCAGCCCGCGTGCCTCAGCCGCGGCGGCCGCGACAGCCACGACCGCGGCCGCGCTGACGGCGACCGGGCCACCGGCGCCGAGCGCGGCACCGGCCAGCGCAAGGCCGCCGAAGGTGAGCGCGCCGCCGGCCAGCGCGCCGAGTGCGAACGTCGCGCACGCCGCCAGCGACGTGCGCAGCCTCCGCGCGTACCCGTGCGGCGCGAGCGTGTCGACCATCGAGAGACCGCACGGCGACCAGGCGCCGGTGACGCCGGCCGCCAGCGCGGTGACGAGCAGGAGGCCGGTCAGCATCAAGTCAGCGAGATGGTCCCCGTCGTGACGATGTCCTGCGGCATCCCCTTGACCGAGACCGTGGCCACGACCTCGAGCTGCTCATCCCCCTTGAGCGCCCCGGACGCGAGCTGCTCGCGCACGGCGGTCTCGATCTCGCGCTGGCTCGTGACCCCCAGCTTCTTGAGGAACTTCCGTACCGACATGTTGAAGGCGTCTTCGTCCATGGGCCTGAGAGTAGAGGCCCGCTTCGGGCGGGTGTAGTGTCGCTCCATGTCGCCCAAGCGTCGCCGGGTGTGGATCGGATTCGCGGTCTTCGCGGCCCTCGGCATCCTGGCTCTGTTCGTGCTCGACGGGGCGCTCGCCGGAATCGCGTCGCTCGCGGCGATGCTCGCCTTCATCGGCGCATGCATCTACGCGCTGCGCGGCGAGGACGCTGACACCCGCAAGCACGGCGATCGGACCGGCCTTGCAGGCTGGATCGGCGGGTGGTTCTAGCGCGGCGCGGGGAACGTCAACCGCGGCATTGAGGGGGAGAGCCCGGACGCGGGTGACGCGTCCGCGGAAGCGCCCCGGAACGGCGAACGTCGCTCAGTGGCCCCTATGAGGGGTACTGAGCGACGTTCGGCGCGATCGTCGGGCTCACTCGTCCGCGGCGGCGCCTCGCGCTCCCGCAATCAGCACGGCACCGAGCTCTGGAAGTACATGACGCAGTACACCTTCCGCTTGTCGTAGCAGTAGCCGCGCAGCGCGCGGTCGCCGTTGATCCGCGTGCGGTTCGGCGAGCAGCAGTCGACGAGCTTGCGCACGCGCCCGCCGCAGCAGCGGTACCACGCGCCGTCGGTCCGGACGCGGATGCCGTGGCTCGCCCCCGTGAGCAGGCAGACGGGCGTGCGCGGCGCGGAGGGCAGGGGACGGCCGTCGAGGTCGGTCAGCACGAGGCCGTCCTCGTCGACGGGGCGCCCGAACGGGTCGATCAGCCGCCCGAGGTCGTCGACCTGGCGGCCGTCGCGCGCGCGCAGCGGCAGTCCGCGGCGGTCGATCCGGGGCAGACCCGTTGGGTGCGGGCAGCCGTCGGTCGTGAAGATGTGGCCGCAGAAGTGGTACGCGTCGGCATCACCGGGCCGGATCACCGCGCCGACCATCCCGGCACCCGCCGCGGTCGCCGCGACACCGCCCGCGCGGCCCAGGAACGCACGCCGGGACGTCCCCTCGGTCGCGTGCCGCCGCGCGCGCGCCGCGTCGACGATCGACGCGAGCTGGCGCCCGTCGTTGACCGTTCCCTTGGCCAGCACGACCCCGTCGGCGCCGAGCGCGATCGCGTAGGGCGCGCCGGGGACGCGTGCGGCCGCCCACGCCTCGGTGTCGCCGACCTCGTCGAAGCGCCGGAGCGCCAGCGCGTCGCGGGCGAGCGCGTCGGCGGCGGGGGCGATGCGCTTGCAGAGGCTGCAGCCCGGGCTGGTGAAGAGCGCGAGCCGCACGTCGCCCTCGGGCGCGTCCTCGAACCACGCGGCCAGCGGGCTCGGCTCGTTCAGCGGCGGTCCCTCACCGTCGACCTCCAGCGCACCGCGCGGGGCGCTGCGGCGTCCGGCGGCGAGCACGACGACGGCAGCCGCGATCGCGGCGGTCAGCACGAGTGGCAGCCCGGGACCTGAGCCGAGCAGCGGCAGCGCCGCGCACGCGCACGCCAGCAGGGCGGTGCGACCCGCGGCGGCGCGCGAGAGCCGCCCGCCGGCGCCGAAGCACCCGCACGGCGCGCCCTCGTTTCCCTGCCCGAGCGCGACGACCTGGGCGACGAGGAAGCACGCGAACACGAGCCCTGCCGCGTAGGGCGCGCCGTCGATGCCGGCAGCGAGCGCCGCCGCGAGCGCGGCCTCGACGCCGACCAGCACCGCGAACGCCGGCGCGGCGAGCCGGCCCGGGACTCCGTACGCCGTCAGCGCGACCGTCGTCCCGGTGCGATCGGCCGCTTTCGCGGCAGCGGCCGCGAGCAGGACCGCACCCATGAACAGCCACGTTGTCGTCGCAACCATCCGGGCGCAACATAGCGGCGGGTGAGGCGATCAGCCCGCGGTCAGCACGTCTTCTGCGGCTTCGTGGCCCCGGACGGGAGGCAGAAGTTGCGACCGCTCGGGATCCGGCCCTTGCGGAGCCTGTACTTGACGACCTTGCCGATGTGGCCGGGCGCGGTGACGCGCAGCTGCAGCCGCTGGCCGGCGCGGAAGCTGCGCTTGCGCTTGCCGACCACCTTGGTCGGCTTGATCTCCTTGAAGATCGTGATCGCGCCCTTGCGCCGCCGCTTCGACGACTTGCGCTTGTACGGGCACTTGCGGCCCTTGCAGCGCAGCTCGACCTTGCCGCCCTTCGGCACCTTCGTGATCTTCAGCCGGAGCAGGTAGATGCGCTTCCCGTCGACGCCCCAGAGGACGAGCACCGGCGACTCGATCCTCGGCGGCCCCGGCGGGGGAGGGCCGGCAGCAACCAGGATCGGCCGCGTGGCGCTGGACGCGTTGCCGACCGCGTCGGTGGCCGTGACAGTCACGTCGAAGGCACCTGCAGCGCCGAACGCGTGCGACACCGCGCCGCCGCTGGCCGCGGCACCATCGCCGAACGACCAGTGGAGCGACAAGTGCGACCAGCGGTCCGTGGCGGCGGCGGCCATCCCGATCGCGGATCCGGCGGTGCCCGACGGAGGCACGCTCACGGCGGCCAGCGACGGTGGAGCTGCGTCGAACCCGGCCGCCTGAAGCCGGTAGAAGTTGCTCGGGTCGCGAAACTCGTCGCGGGTCCACACCGCAGTGGCGTTTCCCTGGTCGTCGAGCCCGATATCGGGGGCGAAGAAGTTCCGGGGCTGGCCCGCGGCACGCCCCACAGCCTTCTCCAGCGGCCCGAAGCTGCCGCCCTTCGGCAGCCGCCTGGCGAACACCGCCTCCTGCTGCGCCGGCTCCCACGCAACCATCGCGTCCCCGTTCCCGCCGACGGCCACCACCGGGACGATGCCCATCATCAGCGCCCCGGAGAGATCGCCCTTCGGCGTCCAGCCCGCGCCCCCGGGGGCCCGGACAGCGGCCTGCACGATGCTCTCGGCGAGCCACGCCGCGACCACGGTGCCGTCGTCGGCGATCGCGGCGACGGGCGTCGAGGCCGAGCCGGGTGAGGCCGGGGCCGTGTCGCTCCATGACGCGCCCGGCACTCGTTCGGCATAGCGGACGCGATCGTCGGCGCTCCAGAGCGCGGTCTCGCGCCCCGTGCGGTCGATCACCACCACGGGCTCGGTCGCCGATCCCGCGCCGAACGCGGATGAGGAGACCCTCGCACCCACCCCCGTGAAGCTTCCGTTGCGCGGACGGTCGTTGGCCTCGACGATGAAGGTCCCGGTTCCGCTCCCGTCGTCCCGGCTCCAGGCGACGACGGCGTCGCCGGCATCGTTCACGGCCACCGCGGGCGGCAGGTCGATGAACGCGAGGCTCGTGTCAGAGACCGATCGCACGCTGCCGAACGGACTGGCCGGGTCGGGCCGGATCGCCGCCTTGATCACGCTGTCGGCCGACTGCAGCCAAGCGATCACGGCACGCCCTGAGCTCGCGACGGCCAACGACGGCTCGGTCGAATCGATCGACGCGTCCGAGATCGTCTGGGCGCCACCGACGGCAGCCTCCCCGGCGTGCCAGAGCGCGGCGCGGATCTGCCTCGGGTCGGGTCCGGGCGGATCCTCCTCCCAGACGATCGTCGCGCTCCCGGCGCCGTCGGTCGCCACGTCCACGGAGTCGGCTTCGCTGTCGAGCGGGCTGACCGTCGCCACCGGACCGAAGCTGCCGCCTGGAGATCGGCGCCGTGCCTGCACGACGAAGTGCCCACCGGTGAACTGCTCCCACACGACGACCGACGATCCGTCCGGCGCCACCGCGACGTGGCCGATCGAAGAGACCTCGCTCTCAGCGGTCAGATCGACGGGCTCGAGCCACGTCGGGGCGGCCTGGGCAGAGGCGGCAAGGACCAGCGTGGCGGCAACGGCAGCGGCTAACGGTCGACGGATCGGTGGAGACCCGTTCAGCACGTCTTCTTGGGCGTCTTTTCCCCGAGCGGGAGGCAGAAGTTGCGACCGCTCGGGATCCGGCCCTTGCGCAACCGGTACTTGACGACCTTGCCGATGTGCCCGGGCGCCGTGACGCGCAGCTGCAGTCGCTGGCCGGCGCGGAAGCTGCGCTTGCGCTTGCCGACCACCTTGGTCGGCTTGATCTCCTTGAAGATCGTGATCGCGCCCTTGCGCCGCCGCTTCGACGACTTGCGCTTGTACGGGCACTTGCGGCCCTTGCAGCGCAGCTCGACCTTGCCGCCCTTCGGCACCTTCGTGATCTTCAGCCGGAGCAGGTAGATGCGCTTCTTCGCGACGCCCCAGAGCACCAGCACCGGCGACTCGACCCGCGGTGTCGCCGGCGGGCCGGCGACGGGCGCGATCGCGACCGAGCGCGACGCGCTCGCGGCGTTTCCGACTGCGTCCGTAGCGGTGACGGTCACGGTGAACGCCCCGGCCGACCCGAAGGCATGAGTCACGGCCGAGCCTGTGGCCGTAGCGCCGTCGCCGAAGCTCCACGCGAACGCGAACGGCGACCACCGATCCGTTGCGGCCACGGCCATCCCGATGCCCGCGCCGACGGAGCCCGACGGCGGGACGCTGACGGCCGCGAACGCGGGCGGGCCGACGTCGAATCCGGCCGCGTCCAACCGCCAGTCGTTGATCGTCGTTCCGTTTTGGCGGAACCGCGACCAGACCGCGGCCGCGTTGCCCTCCTCGTCGACGGCGACGGAGGGGTTGAAGAGCTCGACCACCGGATCGGCCGGCGCCGGATCGCCGATCGCGACGTCGGTCACGCCGCCGAACCCGCCGCCGGACGCACGGCGCACTGCCTGGATCGCCGGCCTGCCACCGCTCGACCCGCGCCAGATCGCCACCGCGGAGCCGTCGGGCGCGACGTCGACGCGGGAGAAGAAGCTGCCCGCGCTGCCCGACAGGGGCGTGAAGTTGCTGAAGCTGCCGCCAGAGGGCCGGATGCCCGCTTCCACCTTGCCCGTCGTGGTGTTCTCCCAGACGGCGATCGCGGTGTTCTGTGCGTCCAGTGCGACCGATCCGCCCTGCGCGGCCTGGCCCATCGGGGATGCGCGGTCGGCGGGGTTCCAGCCACCGGCCGCGAAGCTCGGCGACGCGGTGCGCTCCGCGGTGCGGACCTCCGGCGTCGGGACGGGATGGGTCCACATCGCCGTGGCCTGCCCGCCCGGCGCCATGGCGAGTGAGAGGTTGTTCGCGTCGCCGGCGTCCTGGATCGAGTCCGCCGCGCCCGGCGCCAGGAACGAGCCGCCGGCCGGCCGCCGGTTCGCCTCGACCTTCGTGTTGTCGCGGATCCAGGCCGCCACCGCGTTGCCGGCCGGGTCGATGACGACGTCGTGGATCGGGTCGATGCCGAGCGACGCCGTCGGGGAGATCGGGCCGAGATCGGTGAACGACCCGGTCGCCGTGCCGCGCGCGGCCGCGTGGATCTGGGACAGCTCGCGCCAGGTGGCGACGGCGACGCCGTTGGCGTTGACCGCGACACGCGGTTCGTCGCCCGTCGCGGCGAGCGTCTGCGCGCCCGTCTTGGTGCCGTCCGGGCTGACGCGCATCGCCTTGACCTCCGTGACCCCGCCGATGGTCTCGTTCCAGACCACCGTGGCCGTGCCCGAGCCGTCGACGCCGACGTCGACCGCGGTCTGCTGCTCGCTCGCTTGGGAGATGTTGACGACAGGGCCGAAGCCGCCACCGGGCGAGCGCCGCGAGAGCTGCGCCGTGTATTGCAGCGGCGCGGACCCCGTCTGCTTCATCCACACGGCGGCGAGATGCCCGGCGGCGTCGCTCGCGATCGTCGCGTTCTGCAGCTCGCCGCCGCTCTGCGGGGACAACGTGACGGGCGCGAGCCACTGCGGCACGGCCTCCGCGGGGGTCGCCATGACCAGGGTCGCCGCGAGGGCGAGGAGCAGTGTGCGCACCGGCCGACGCTATCCGCGCCGGGCCACGGGGGTCAAGCCCGGACGAGCTTCTTGTACGTGATCCGGTGCGGGCGGTCAGCCTCCGCACCGAGCCGCTCGTGGCGGTGCTCCTCGTAGGCCTCGAAGTTGCCCTCGAACCAGACGACCTGCGAATCGCCCTCGAAGGCGAGCACGTGCGTCGCGACGCGATCCAGGAACCAGCGATCGTGGGAGATCACCACGGCGCAGCCGGGGAAGGCGAGCAGCGCCTCCTCGAGCGCCCGCAGCGTGTCGACGTCGAGGTCGTTGGTCGGCTCGTCGAGCAGCAGCGTGTTGCCGCCGCGGCGCAGCAGCTTGGCCAGGTGCACGCGGTTGCGCTCCCCGCCGGACAGCACCCCGACCTTGCGCTGCTGGTCGGAGCCCTTGAAGTTGAACCCGGCGACGTAGGCGCGCGAGGCGATCTCACGCTCGCCGACCTTGATGTTGTCGTAGCCGTCGGAGATCTCCTCCCAGACGGTCTTGTCGGGAGCGAGCGCGTCACGCGACTGGTCGACATAGGCGAGGTCGACCGTCTCGCCGACGGTCAGGGTGCCGCCGTCGGGCTGCTCGTCGCCGACGATCATCTTGAAGAGCGTCGTCTTGCCCGCGCCGTTGGCGCCGATCACGCCGACGATCCCCGCCGGCGGCAGCGAGAAGGACAGGTCCTCGATCAGCAGGCGGTCGCCGAAGCCCTTGCGCAGGTTCGAGACCTCGATCACCTTGTCGCCGAGGCGCGGCCCGGGCGGGATGTGGATCTGGACGGAGTCGAGCTTGACGTTGCGCTCCTCCGCGAGCAGGCGCTCGTAGTTGTTCAGGCGCGCCTTGGCCTTCTTGCGCCGGCCCTTCGGGTTCTCGCGCACCCACTCGAGCTCCTGGGCGATCGTGCGCTGGCGCGCGGACTCCTGCCGTTCCTCCTGGGACAGGCGCTCCTGCTTCTGCTCGAGCCAGCTCGAGTAGTTGCCCTTGAACGGGAGGCCGCTGCCGCGGTCGAGCTCGAGGATCCAGCCCGCGACGTTGTCGAGGAAGTAGCGATCGTGGGTGACGGCCACGATCGTGCCCTTGTAGTCCTCCAGGTGCTGTTCCAGCCACCCGACCGACTCGGCGTCGAGGTGGTTCGTCGGCTCGTCGAGCAGCAGCAGGTCCGGCGCGGACAGCAGCAGGCGGCAGAGCGCGACGCGGCGCCGCTCGCCGCCCGAGAGATTGACGACGCTCGCGTCGGAAGGCGGGAGCCGCAGCGCGTCCATCGCCTGGTCGAGCTGGGTGTCGAGGTTCCACGCGTCGGCGGCGTCGATGCGGTCCTGGAGGCGGGCGAACTCGTCCGCGGTCTCGTCGGAGTAGTTCGAGGCCAGCTCGTTGAAGCGGTCGAGCAGTGCGCGCGTCTCGGCGACGCCGTCCTCGACGTTCCCGCGCACGTCCTTGTTCTCGTCGAGCTGCGGCTCCTGCTCGAGCATCCCGACCGTCGCGCCGGGCGCGAGCTGCGCCTCGCCGCGGTACTCCTGGTCCTGCCCCGCCATGATCCGAAGGAGCGTCGACTTGCCCGAGCCGTTGAGGCCGAGCACGCCGATCTTGGCGCCGGGGAAGAACGACAGCGAGATGTCCTTGAGCACCTGCTTGTCGGGCGGGTGCGTGCGGGACAACTTGTACATCGAATAGATGTATTGGCTCGACATGCGGCGGTAGAGGTTAGAAGCCCCACACTGCATGGTGTGGATGAGTCAGCCGCCGGGTTCCGCCGCGCCGTCAAGGTCACGGTCACCGTGCTCGCCGCCGTGTTCGGCGGCCTGGCGCTGCTGTTCGGCGCGCTGCTCGAGCCGGGCGAGGTGGACGACTGCACCACCGGCCTGTATCCGGGGTCCTACGCCGACGCGATCGTGCCCGCGCACCTGCTCGCGTTCGCGTGCCTCGCGGCGCTCGTCGCCTGGCTGTCGGCCGAGCGCAGTCCGACCGGGCGGCCGGGGCACGTGACGCTGGCCGTGCTCGCGGCGATGACGGTATTCGCCCTGGCGGCGACGTTCGAGCATCAGCTGACGGACTGGCCGGCGCTGATCGCGCTGATCATCGCCATTCCGCTCGGCGCCCTGGCCGTGACGGCGGGACTGATCAACACCGTGATCGTCCTGCGCTCGCGCCGGTCGCCTGCACACGGCTGGGACCGGCACGCCCGCACGGCGCAGATCGCCGCCTGGCTCGCGCTCGTGGTCGGCGTCCCCGCCGCGCTCGCGGGCGCGTGGACGAACGGCGCCGGGCTGTTCTGCTTCTGAGCCTGCCGGCCGGGCGCCGATTGCGTCATCCTGGGGATCCCCGATGTCTGCTCCCCTCGCCCTCCGCCTCCGCGGCGTCACGAAGCGCTTCGGCGACATCACCGCGGTCGACGGCCTCGATCTCGACGTGCCCGAGGGCACGTGCGTCGGCCTGCTCGGGCCCAATGGCGCGGGCAAGTCGACGACGATGAAGATGCTCACCGCGCAGGCGATGGCGGACGCAGGCGAGATCGAGGTGCTCGGGTTCGAGGTCCCGAAGGACTCCAAGCAGGCGCGCGCGCTGTGCGGAGTGACCCCGCAGCTCGACAACCTCGACGTCGAGTTGACCGCGCGCCAGAACCTGGCCGTGTTCGCGCGGCTGTATCGGGTGCCGCGGCAAGACCGGCGCGCTGCCGTCGATCGCGCGCTCGAGATCGCCAACCTGGTCGAGCGCGCCGACACAGCGGTCGACAAGCTGTCGGGCGGCATGCGCCGGCGCCTGCTGATCGCTCGCGCGCTCGTGCACCGGCCGCGCCTCCTGCTGCTCGACGAGCCGACCGTGGGGCTCGACCCGCAGGTGCGCCAGGAGCTCTGGGCGCTGATCGACGCGCTACGCAGCGAGGGCACGTCGATCCTGATGTCGACGCACTACATCGAGGAGGCCGAGCGGCTCGCCGACACGGTCTCGATCATGGCGGAGGGCAAGGTCGTCGCGCTCGGCCGCCCGGCCGAGCTGGTGCGCGAGCACGCCGGGCGCGAGACGCTCGAGGTCTACGGCCCGCCGGCGCGCCTGGCGGAGGTGCGCAGGGACGCCGAGGACGCCGGGTTCCGCGTCCGCCAGACGGGCACCGCGGTCGCGATCCTCCGTGCGGAGAACGCCAACGGGACGCTTCCGGAGGGGGTCACCCGAGCGGCGACGCTCGAGGACGTGTTCGTGCTCCTGACCGGCGAGGAGATCGAATGACCGCGACCGCCACGACGACCGCGGCGCCCGGTGGCCGCCTGCGGCGGCGCCTGCACCGGCTCGAGCCGGCGGCGATCACGGGCGTGATGAGCCGCGACGTGACGAACTTCCTGACGTACTGGAAGGCGACGACGTTCTCATCGATCCTCGACCCGACGATCTACCTGCTCGCCTTCGGGCTCGGCCTGGGCACGATCGTGGCCGCGGTCGAGGGCATGGACTATGTCCAGTACGTCGGCACCGGGATGGTCGCGACGGCGATCCTCTTCTCGTCCGCGTTCTCGGCGATGTACGGCGTCTTCATCAAGCATCGCTTCCAGCACACCTACGACGCGATCCTCGCCGCGCCGGTCGAGGTCGAGGAGCTCGTGACGGCCGAGGTGGCGTGGCTCGGCCTGCGCGCCGGCGTCTACGGGTTCGCGCCATTGCTGGTGACGATGGTCTTCGGCCTCGATCCGGCTCCGGGCATGCTCCTCGTCCCGTTCATCGGCGCCGTGACCGGATTCGGGTTCGCCGGCTTCGGCGTCTTCGCCGCCGCGGCGGTGAGCAAGATCGACCACTTCAACTACATCCAGAGCGCGCTGCTGACGCCGCTGTTCCTCGTCTCGGGCACGTTCTTCCCGATCGACGAGCTGCCGGAGGGAGCGCAGATCGCCTCCAACTTCAACCCGCTCTACCACTGTGTCGAGCTCGTGCGTCACGCCGTCTTCGGCTTCGAGTCGAGCGACTTCTTCCACATCGGCGTGCTGCTCGCGTTTGCCTTCGGCATGTGGCGGCTGGCCATCTGGCGGCTGGAGAAGCGCCTCATCGAGTAGGTAACGTGATGGGGTTCATGCCCCAGGTGCTGGACATCGAGCAGGCGGTCCTCCTTCTGGAGATCGATCCGCCGTTCGACAAGCGCGCGATCCAGCTCGCGCGGCGGCGCCAGGCAAAGCGCTGGCATCCCGACATCGCGCCGCCGGGCAGGCAGCTCCAGCACGAGCGCCACCTGAAGGCCGTCAACGAGGCCGCCGACCAGCTCGAGCGGCTCGCGGAAGGGTCGCGCGGCGGCAAGGTCACGGCGAACGCGGTCAAGGTCAGCGCCGCGGCGGCACGCAAGCGGCGCGCGGAGGAGGGCGCCAGGGCGTACGCGGAGGAGCAGCGCCAGCGCGCCACGGCCGCCGATCAGCAGCGCCACGACCCGTTCGGCTCGCGCGTGCCCGACCACTCGGTCGTGCACCGCTACGCGCGCTGCCTCTCCTATCCCGAGTGGGGCGTCGGCAGCGTGAACGGGATCTACTTCACCGGCGAGGGCGACGACATCCAGCAGTGGGCCCGGGTGTCGTTCCACGAGGGCATCCGCACCGTGCCGGCGGGTTCGCTGCAGTTCGTCGACTTCTCGCGCGCCGACCCGGGCGCCGAGCGCGTCGAGCGCTTCATGACGGCCGCCAGGCACGCGCTCGCCGAGGGCAACTTCGCGCTCGCCGCGCGGCGGCTCGTCTTCGCCCGCGACGCCGAGCCGCGCAACACCGCGGTGCTGCGACTGCTGACGACCGCGTACTGGCAGGCGGGCGACTACTCGGCCGCCGCGCGCGCCGTGCGCGACTGGATCCGCGAGGAGGGCGACCGGCCGGCGCCGCACCGGACGGCGGCGCGCATCTACGAGGACATGGGCTCGCTCTCGCAGGCCGTCGACGCGGCCGAGCGCGAGGTCGAGCGCGCGCCGCGCGACGCTGCGGCGCTCGAGCGGCTCGGGCGGCTGCGGCTGCGCCGCTTCGACCGGACGGGCGCGCGCGAGGCGCTCGAGCGCGCCTGCGCGATCGCGCCGACGGAGCAGGGCCTGCTCGACCTCGCCCTGGTCGCCCACCTGACGGGCGACACGGGTGCGGAGGTCTCCGCCTGCGAGCTGGCGACCGGGCTCGCGCCGGAGTCCGAGGCGGCCTGGTCGCGCCTCGCCCACGCACTGGCGCGCACGGACCGCACGACGGAGTGCCTGGCCGCGTGCGAGCGGGCGCTCGCGCTCCGCGACGACCCCGAGGTCCGCAACCTGCGCGAGCAGGTCCTGGCGCTGGCGCCGCGCGAGCTGCCGAGCGAGTCCGCAGCCGCGGCGTAACCTAAATGGTGCCAGCCCCCCTTTAGGTTCGGCACTCCGCCAGGCGGGCGGCGAGGAAGCGGCGCTCGGGCTCGTTCGTCGCCAGCTCCAGCGCGCGCTCGTACGCGGTCGCCGCGTCGGCCAGGCGGCCCTCCCGCCGGAGCAGGTCGGCGCGCGCGGCGTGCAGCAGGTGGTAATCGTCGAGCGCGCCTCCGTTCGCGAGCGCGTCGACGAGCGCCAGCCCCGCTGCGGGGCCGTCCGCCATCGCGATCGCGACGGCGCGGTTGAGGGTCACCACGGGGCTCGGCAGCACGTTCGCCAGCTCGGCGTAGAGCAGCGCGATCTGCCGCCAGTCGGTCGCCTCCGCGCGCGCCGCGCGGCCGTGCACCGCCGCGATCGCGGCCTGCAGCGCGTACGGGCCCGGCGGCCGCCGCAGCGTCAGCGCGCGGTCGACGAGCGGCAGCGCCTCGGCGATCGCGGAGCCGTCCCAACGCGAGCGATCCTGCGCCTCGAGCAGCACGAGCTCGCCGCGCTCGCCGGTCCGTGCCGCGCGGCGGGAGTTGTGCAGCAGCATCAGCGCGAGCAGCCCGGCCGGCTCCGGCTCGTCCGGCAGCAGCGTGTGGATGACGCGCGCGAGCCGGATCGCCTCGGCGGCGAGGTCGTCGCGCACCAGCGCGTCGCCGGCGGTCGCGGCGTAGCCCTCGTTGAAGACGAGGTAGAGCACGGCGAGCACGGCGCCCAGCCGCGCCGGCAGCGCGTCTGGGGCCGGCTCCGCGATCGGGATCCCCGACAGGCGCACCTTGCGCTTCGCCCGCACCAGCCGCTGCGCCACCGCCGCCTCGGGCAGCAGCAGCGCCCGTGCGATCTCGGGCACCGTGAGGCCGCCGACAAGCCGCAGCGTGAGCGGCACCTGGGCCTCCAGCGCGAGCGCCGGATGGCAGCAGGCGAACACCAGCCCGAGCCGCTCGTCAGGGATCATCTCGTCGTCCTCGCCCGGCAGGTCGCGCACGGCCTCCTCCAGATCGCGCGCCAGCAGCGCCTGCTTGTCGCGCAGCGCCGCCTCCCGCCGCAGCCGGTCGAGCGCGCGGCGCTTCGCGGTCGTGAGGATCCACGCAGCCGGCGTGGACGGGACGCCGTCGCGCGGCCAGCGGTCCAGCGCGACGGCGTAGGCGTCCTGCACGGCCTCCTCGGCGCGGTCGACGTCGCCGCCCATGCCGCGGGCGAGGATGGCGACCGCGCGTCCGAACTCGGCGCGGAAGCAACGCGCGACCGCCTCGGCTGCCGGACTGGGAGCCGGACCGGTCAGGAGGCGCCCGCGAACTCCATGATCGGACGCAGCTCGATCGACCCGCGCCTGGCGCCTGGGCACTTGTGCGCCCACTTGATCGCCTCGTCGACGTCTGCGACCTCGAGGACGTAGTAGCCGCCGAGCTGCTCCTTGGTCTCGGCGAACGGGCCGTCGGTCACGAGCGGCTCACCGCCGTTGTCACGCACCGTCGTCGCGGTGGCGATCGGCTGCAGGGGGTCGCCCGCGACGAACACGCCGCTGGAGCGCATGTCCTCGGTGTACTCGCCCCACTTCACCATCTCCGCCTGCCGTTCCGCCTCTGTGGCGTTCGCCATCGCCGCTTCGCCGCCGTAGATGAGGAGCATGTAGCGCATCCAAGCCTCCTGGGACTCTCACAGGGCGGCGCCGTTCGCCGCCGTTCGATCCTATGACGAACGGGAACGTCAGGAATCGACAAGCGGGGTCTGCTGATGCACGACCAGCTCCCAGGCACCCTCGCGGCGGCGGTAGACGCTGGTGATCGCGGCGGCATACGGGTCCTGCCCCGCGCGCTCCGCCCGGGCGGAGTAGACCAGCGCCGCACTCTCCTCGCTCAGCGCGACGACGCGCGGATCGTCGATCGTGAACGTCCCCCAGGGCTCCGAGCCGGCGACCGCCGCGAGCACGGGCTCGCGATCCGCGACCCCCCATCCCGGGATCACGTGTACGGCGTCCGGAGCGAGATTCGCGGCGTAGCGCTCGCGGTCGCCCGCTGCGCGCCAGAAGCCCTCCTCGAGACCGAGGAGAGTCGCCTCGATGTCCATGCCGGACCCATTACCCCGAATCGCGCAATACTCCGACGATGCCGCTCTATCTGACGAAATTCAGCTACACGCCCGAAACATGGGCGAAGCTGATCGGCAACCCCGAGGATCGCCGAACAGCCGCGCAGTCGTACATCGAGTCGGTCGGTGGGAAGCTCCACGGGTTCTGGTACGCCTTCGGGGCCCACGACGGTTACACCCTCTGGGAGGCCCCCGACAACGTCTCCATGGCCGCGGTTGCGCTGGCGATCGGCAGCGGCGGTGCGCTCAGCTCGATCGAGACGACGGTCCTCATGTCAGTCGACGAGACGATCGACGCCCTGCGCAAGGCCGGGCAGGTCCAGTACCGAGCGCCCGGCTCCTAGCGGCGTCCGTCGGGTTTCTTGCACAGGCCGGGCCGGCGCGGTTAGGGTCGGCTGACGATGACTCGATGGGCTCGGATCCGCGGCGGTGCCGCGCTGCTCGCCGCGGTGGCGATGTGCGCGGGGGCGGCGCTCGCGCTGGCCGGCCCGCCGTCCGGCCGCGCCGACGCGCCCCATCTGGTGGTCGTGCCCGACTCCGAGAAGGGCAGGACCGCCCTCCAGGTCTCGGCGAACCGCGTCGTGGCTCGCTACGCCTCGTTCACGCTCGTCGAGGCGCTGGGGGCGGACGTCGATCGGCTGGTGGCGGCGGGCGGATCCATCCGCGACGACATGCGCGAGGTGCGGATCGGGCGCGCGTCGAGCGACCCCGCGGTCGCGCGGGCCAGCCTGCTGGACAAGACCGGCGCCGCGCGGCGGATGGCGGGCACGGGCGGCCGTGGCATGGCGGTGGTGCAGTACGTAGGGCCGATCAAGGAGTCCTGGACCGCGGCCGTGCGCAAGACCGGCGTGCAGGTCGTGACCTACATGGCGCAGAACGGCCAGCTCGTGACGGGTGACGATGCCGCGCTCTCCCGCCTGGCCGAGCTGCTGCCGAGCGCCGCCTTCGTACGCGCGATCACCCCCTACACGGCGGCGGACAAGAAGATCGCGGGCCTCGCGCACGCCGGCCGCACGGAGGTCGTCGTCTCGACGGTCGCAGGTGACGCCGGCGCGGACGCGCGCATGCGGCTCCATGCCGTGTCCACCCGGCGCGCGGATGCGGTCACGGTCGGCAACTTCACGAACGAGCGCGTGAGCATCGCGGCGCGCGAGCTCGATCGCCTCGCGGGCCTGGGCGGCGTGGTCGCGATCGAGCCCGCCTCGCAGCCGAGGCTGCTGGACGAGCGCGCGGCGAAGATCGTGGCCGGCAACCTCAACGCGTCGTTCCAGCCCGTGTTCGGGTCGGGCTACCGCAACGTCCTGGCCACCAACGGCTTCTCCACCACCAGCCCGGTGCGGATCGACATCACCGACGAGGGCGTCGACATGGGCGTCGTCCCGCCGCCCGCCGGCTCGCACCCGGACTTCTACAGGACCGGCAATCCCGCGAACCCGAGCCGTCTCGCCTACGCGCACGAGGCGACGGCCGGCGACACCGACGCGCGGGACTGCGGCGGGCACGGGACCAACGTGGCGTCGGTCGCGGCGGGCTACAACTCGCGGACCGGCGCGGCGGATGAGGACGCGCAGGGGTTCAACTACGGCCTCGGCATCGCGCCCTTCGTCACGCTCGGGGCCACCAAGATCTTCAACTGCGCGGGCTCGTTCGACGTGACGACCTCGCTGACGGCCCTGCACGACGCAGCCTACGCAAGCGGCGCGCGCATCTCCAACAACTCCTGGGGCGCCTCCGTCGGAGGCGCCTACAACACGTCCGCGCAGGAGTTCGACGGGCTCGTGCGCGACGTCCAGCCGGGCGTGGCGGGCAACCAGCAGTACGTGGAGGTGCTCTCGGCGGGCAACACCGGCAGCGGCGGGAACACGATCACCAGTCCCGGCACGGCCAAGAACGTGATCACGGTCGGCGCGTCGGAGAACGTGCGACCGATCGGGGCCACGGACGGCTGCGGCGTCACGGACGCGGGAGCGAACAGCGCCCGGGACATCATCGACTTCTCCGGCCGCGGCCCCACCGACGACCAGCGGATCAAACCGGACATCGTCGCGCCGGGAACGCATGTGGCCGGCGCGCAGCCACAGACCGGCGCGCTCTACAACGGGTCGGGCACGTGCAACCCGCAGTTCCCGGCCGGGAGCTCGAAGTACACGCTGGTCTCCGGCACCTCGCAGGCGGCTCCGGAGACCACCGGGTTCGCCGCCCTCCTGCACGAGTGGTACCGGGTCCACGAGGGCGGCGGCACGAGGTACCCCAGCCCTGCCATGACCAAGGCCCTGATGGTCAACACGGCGACCGACATCGCCGGCGGCGACGACGGCGCCGGCGGCGTGAACGGCTCGATCCCGACGCAGGTCCAGGGCTGGGGACGCATCAACCTCGGACGCGTCCTGGACGGCACGACGCGCCAGACGATCGACCAGAGCACCACGATCACGGCGACCGGCACCAGCCGGACGTACTACCACACCGTCAGCGGCGCGGCGCGGCCGCTGAAGGTCACGCTCGCCTGGACCGACCCGGTCGGTCCGACGACGGGCAACGCGTTCGTCAACGACCTCGACCTCGAGATCGAGGCGGCCGGCGGGCTGTACAAGGGCAACGTGCTCTCGGGAGGCGTCTCCGCGCCGGGCGGGACCGCCGACCCGCGCAACAACGTCGAGAACGTGTTCCTGCCCGCAGGTCTCACGGGGAGCTTCAGGGTCCGGGTCGTCGGGCGCAACATCGCGGGCGACGGCGTCCCCGGCAACGCGGACACGACCGACCAGGACTTCGCGCTGCTGGTCTCCAACGCCGGGCCGGCTCAGGCCACACGGGCAGTGTTCAGGGCGACCAGCCGGACGGTCACCAAGGGCGGCGACGGCGACGCCTACGTCGAGCCGGGCGAGCCGTTCAGCGTCGTGCAGGGCGTGCGCAACGTAGGCAACGCCACGGCGGGCTCGGTCGCGGGCACGCTGAGCGGCACGCACCTGACCAGCGCCTCCGCCACCTGGCCCAACATCGCGCCCAACGTCGCGATGAACAGCACGCCGTTCAACACCACGCTGAGCGCCGCGCACACGTGCGGCGTACCCGTCGTCGGGACGATCCGCATCACCTCGAGCGCGGGCGGGACGCAGATCCCCTTCACGCAGACCGTCGGCAGGCCGGGCACCACGGCGACGACGCGAACTGCCACCGACGTCCCGAAGGCGATCCCCGACGACAATCCCACCGGCGCGACGTCGATCCTGACGGCGGGCGCCACCGGCAACACCGTGAGCGACATCGACGTGACGATCGGGCAGATCACGCACACGTACGACGGGGACCTGACGATCGACATCACGTCACCGGCCGGGACGACGGTACGGTTGGCGAGCCTCGTCGGAGGCAGCGCCGACAACTTCACCGGCACCGTCTTCGACGATGAGGCGGCCACGCCCATCGCGTCCGGGGCCGCGCCGTTCACGGGGAGCTTCAGGCCGTTCCAGCCGCTGTCGGCGTTCGACGCGCAGAAGATCCAGGGGCAGTGGAAGCTGCACGTCGTCGACAACGCCGCGGCCGACGTCGGCACCCTCTCGAGCTGGAACACCAAGACGAAGGGCTACAGCTGCGGCTGAGCCGCTGGCGGGGGTCGAGGCGCCATCCGGCCGGGCGCCACTTCGCCTTCCCGCAGACGGTGGCTACGGCAGAACGCTAGGTATCCGACCGACCGTCTTCGCCAGTCGCTAGACGTTTGCCACGTTGGCGGACCTCGTAATCAAAATAGAGGTGCCGGTCTGCTGGTAGCCGCGCCGCAACGGCGTCGCGATCATAATCACACTGACCAAGGAAACTTGCCGCGCCGTCGATGAACCGCGCCGGATCACGGAGCGCCATGTCATAGCTGACCAGCAGGCATGGTGCTGTAGAGCCGAGACAGAAGTCCAGTGCTGCGTGATGTCGTCGCAGGACTTTCGCAGCCCCTTTAGCGATTCGCACGGCATCGCCACCGCCAAGCCCACTCGTGCGCAACGCGACCGACAACGGTTCCTTGAACATGAAAATGAAATGCGGATTACGGAAGGCGCTGGCAGCGGCGGCAAGGTCATCGATAGCGCGTGGATGTTTGACCGCCCAAGTCTCAAACTGTGCGTCCATTTCTCGGGCCGTCTGTGCGTATCGGGCCCGGTCCTGCTTCCAGGAGCCTACGAATCCAGGATGCTCGTAGCGCGGGCTGGTCCTTGCCCTTCCGTCATTTTCTGTCGTGCCATGAAAAGGCAGTCCAAGGCCTGCAACTAATGACGCAGCTAGGCTTGTTCCGCCACGCGGGGAACCGGTGATGACGACGGTTTTCTGCGGATCCGCTGGCCGCGCACGCAATGCCAAAACTGGCGGTGGGGTTGCAACAGATGACCGCCGACGATTGGACCCGTGCATGGCCGCACGTCCTTTCCGGAACCCCTATGCGCTGGCAAGACGGCCCTTCAGCCTATCTGCCGCCGCCCAGTCATGGAGCTGCGGCGGCAAAGCTGGTGGCGTCCACGCGCAACAGTCCACGGCCGAGCGGACACGCTCCAGTCAGCAAGCGTTGTCGTTACGGGTCATGCGATGGGCGCTGATCGACAGACGCGTTCGGGCTCGCCGACGCCGCTGCCGGCACGAGCCAGCGACACGAGCACCGCCAAGCATCCGAGGCGACGCATAGCCTTCCCGGCCGTGCGTCTGATCGTTGCCCGCTGCTCCATCGAGTTCACCGGTCGCGCCGCCACGCGGCTGCCGATGGGCTTGCGGCTGTTGATGGTGAAGGCGGACGGGACGTTCATGGTGTTCTCTGATGCGGGTGGCCATCAGGTCAAGCCGCTGAACTGGATGACGCCGCCGACGGTGATCGAGGAGGAGCCCGGGCGGATCGTCGTGCGCAAGCTCAAGGGCGACGACCAGCTCGAGATCGCCCTGGCCGAGGTGCTCTCCGACGTAACGCACGCGATGGACTTCGACGCGGCGCGACTCGAGAAGGACGGCGTCGAGGCGCACCTCCAGGTCGCGCTCGCCGAGGCTCCCGACTGGTGTGGGGAGGGGTTCCGGCTGGTGCGGCGCGAGTGGCCGACCGACATCGGCCCCGTCGACCTGATGTGCCGCGACACCGACGACGGCTGGATCGCGGTCGAGATCAAGCGCGTGGGGACGATCGACGCCGTCGAGCAGCTCGCGCGCTACGTCGAGCGGATCCGGCTCGATCCGGCGATGGCCGAATGCCGGGGGGTGCTCGCGGCGCAGGTCGTCAAGCCGCAGGCGAGGGTGATGGCAGAGGCGCGCGGGCTCGGCTGGGTCGAGGTCGACCTGCAGGAGCTGCGCGGGGAGCGCGAGCCGGCGCTCACGCTCTTCGGCTAGCCTCGCCCCACAGAGTCACGAGCAGCGACCGCGCCCCGCCCGCGTCGCGGTGCTCGCACAGGTACACGCCCTGCCAGGTTCCGAGCCCGAACCTGCCGTTGCGCACCGGCAGCGTCAGCGACGGGCCGAGCAGCGACGCCTTGATGTGCGCCGGCATGTCGTCCGGTCCCTCCGCGGTGTGCGTCCAGTAGGAGGCGTCCTCCGGCACCGCGCGGTCGAACCAGCTCTCGAAGTCGCGTCGCACGTCGGGCGAGGCGTTCTCGTTCAGCGTCAGCGAAGCCGAGGTGTGCAGCAGGTGCAGGTGCGCGAGCCCGACGCTCAGCTCGCCCAGCTCGGGCACGCCCTCGGCGATCTCGCGCGTGACGAGATGGAATCCGCGCGGCCGCTCGCGCAACCGGATCTGGCGCTGGTGCCACATCGCGGCGACACGCTACTCGTGCAGCAGCCCGAGCGCCCCGAGGTCGGCGAGGCTCGCCTCCAGCGCGTCGGGCGGCAGGTCCGGGCCGCCCGCGACGGCGAGGTCCGCGCGCAGCGCGGCGCGGTCACGCGTGCCGTCGAGCAGCTCGAGCAGGAGCCGCGCCGCCGGCTCCTCCATGCGCACGTTCTCGTGGCGCAGGCTGGTCACGTCGATCGCGGCTCGGGCCTGCAGCCGGGCCAGCGCGCTCGCGCGCGGACGCTCGCCCGCGCCGGCGGCGTAGACCGGCGCGTGGACGTGCAGCGCCACGAGATCGGCGTCGACGGCGGCCCAGAGCGCGCGCTCGGTCTCCGCGGCGCCGGCGCCGAGCGCGCGCCGCAGGTCCTCGAAGGCCGGCGCCTCGGGGAAGCGGCCGGAGAGAAGCTCCACGAGCGGCGCGACGAGCGGGTCGGGGTGCTCCACGGCGGACTCGGCCGACGCCGCGCCGAGCAGCCGGATCCGCCCCGGATCGAAGGCGGCCCCGGCGTGCTCGTGGCAGAGCAGGCTCTGGCGGAACTTGCGCCCGAGCAGGAAGTCGACGTACTGCTCGAGCGCCAGCCGGTCGCCGCCCGCGAGCTCCCGCACGCGCGGCTCGACGCCTTCGGGGAGACGCCCCGGCCGCAGCTCTCCGACCTCCACCTCGGACACGAACGCGAGCGCGTGCGCCGCGGCATGGGCGGCGAACTCGGCGAACCAGACCGGCGCCATCTCGTCCGCGAGGTCGTCGTGCACGAGTGAGCCCGCCGGCCGGTACAGCAGCCGCGGCAGCTCGCGCGCGAGCACGCCGCCGTACGCGTCCGCGGGGTCGGCGCGCAGCTCGGCCAGCACGCCGAACAGCTCGCGCGCCGCCTCGGCGCGCGCCACGCCCGGCCCGGCGGCGCGCGCGTGGAAGAGGCCCATCTCGCGCAGCATGCGGCGGAAGTAGCCGCCGGGGTAGGCGGGGTAGGAGACGAACGCGATGCCGCCGGGCGCGAGATGCGCCACGATCGCCGCGAGCAGCGCATCGCGGACCTCGGGCGCGACCCAGCCGTAGACGCCGTGTGCGATCACGTAGTCGAACTCGCCGAGCCTGCCGCCGCCCGC
Organism: uncultured Solirubrobacteraceae bacterium; assembly: GCA_963839615.1. Taxonomy (GTDB): domain Bacteria; phylum Actinomycetota; class Thermoleophilia; order Solirubrobacterales; family Solirubrobacteraceae; genus DASQMT01. Next base: position 208,608 of record CAWIVY010000009.1, on the reverse strand, counting down.
GAGATCACGCACGTCCCTCTCCTCGAGGGTCACGTTCGTCAGGCCGAGCGCGGTGGCCGTCGTGCGCCCGTCGGCGATCGCGCCGGCGGCGTAGTCGACGCCGACCGCGGTCAGGCCCGGCTCGGCGTACGCCATCGGGAGCAGGTTGCCGCCCGCGCCGCAGCCCAGCTCGAGCACCCGCGCCGTGGGTGGCGGGGCGGGGCGCAGCCCGTGCAGCACCGCCAGCGTCGCGAGCCGGTCGGGGTGCGTCTGGACGTAGGGGAACTTCGAGTACGGCACCGCGCCGTAGAGCGCCGCGCCGGTCATGCCCGCAGCATCGCGAGGCGGGCGAGGATCTCGAGGTTGGGCTCCAGCCCGCCCGCGAGCTGGCCGCGCACCGACTCGCCATCCGTCACCGGCCGGCCCTCCATCGTCAGCATCAGCTCGCTGCCGACGCCGGCGACGAGCGCGTCGACGAGCGCGGCACGGTCGCGCGTGCCGTCGCAGAGGCGGATCAGCAGGCGGCCGAGCGGATCGTCGAGCCGCACCGGCTCGTGGCTCAGGCTCGTCAGCTCGGGCCCGCGCGCGGCCTGCCAGCGCGCGACGGCGGCAGCCTCGGGGCGTTCGCTCGCGGCCGTGACGTGGCGGTCCGGCGCGGAGGAGAGCTCGACCTCCCCGGCCCGGAACGCGCGCCAGAGCTCGGCGGCCAGCGCGCCGGCGTCCGGTCCCCCGAGCAGCTCGCGCAGCTCCTCGAACCCGAGCGATCCCGGATGCGCGAGTGCCAGGCGGGGCACCGCGGCCGGCCCGCTCGATCCGTTGCGGGTCGTGCCGCCCTCGTGCTCAGCGTCCGCGCCGTCATCCGCGCCCGGCGACGTGCCGATCCCGGCCTCCTCCGTCGCGCGGAACCAGAGCCGCGCCAGCCGCGCGGGATCGATCGCGTCGTCGAGCGGCGCATCGGCGCGGCAGAGCAGCGTCTGCCGGAACGGCCGGCCCGCGAGCAGGTCTGCGTACTGCTCCCAGGCGACGCGATCACAGCCCGCCAGGGCGTCGAGCTGCTCGTCGACGCCCGGCGGCTGCCGGTCCGAGCGCAGCTCGGAGGGGTCGGCGTCGGCGAGATAGCGCAGGCCGTGGCGCTCGGCGTGCAGCGCGACGTCACGCAGCCAGACCGGGTCGTAGCGGCCGCCGAGATCGTCGTGGGCGAGCAGCGGCTTGGACAGCCGCCGCAGCCGCTTGAGCTCCGAGGCCAGCACCGCTCCGTAGGCGTCCGGGCGGTCCTCGGCCCACGGCGCGAGGAAGTCGTAGAGCTCGCGTCCCTTGTCGACGCGCTCGTCGGGCCCGGCCTCCGCGCCCGCGTGCAGCAGCGCCATCTCGCGCAGCATCGTGCGCAGGCGCGCGCCCGGCAGCGCGTTGTAGGAGACGAACGCGACGCCGTGCGGCGCCAGGCAGCGGGCGAACAGCGCCATCAGCGCGTCGCGCGCGTCATCCTCCACCCAGGCGTACACGCCGTGCGCCACGACGTAGTCGAACTCCCCCCAGTCGCGAGCGTCGAGCAGGTCGGCCTGCTCGAGGCGCACGCTCGTCAGGCCGAGATCGGCAGCGGCCTGGCGGCCCAGCGCCGGGTCGACGAGGTCGAAGCCGACCGCCGTCAGGCCGGGCGAGTTGCCGGCCATCGCAACCAGGTTGAGCCCGTCGGCGCAGCCGGCCTCGAGCACGCGCGCGGCGGCCGCGGGCGCGGGCTCCAGGCCGTGCAGGGTCGCGAGCAGCGCGAGCCGGTCGGGATGCGTCTGCGGGAACGCGAGGCCGGGGTAGGGGACCCGCGTGTAGGCCTCGGCGTCGGGCACGCGGCAGACCCTAGTCAGGCAGCCGCGCCGCGCGCATGTCGACGCGGTCGCCGCGGAACGGGATCCCCTCCGCCTCGAGCAGCCTCCGCTGCCGTGCGCCCTTCGCGAGCGATCCGTCGGCGCGCACGATCCGGTGCCAGGGCACGCCGGGGTCGTCGCATGCGAACAGCACGCTGCCGGCGAAGCGGGGCGCGCCCGGCGACACGTCGCCGTAGGTGCGCACGAAGCCGGGCGGTGTGTTGCGGACGCGCTCGAGCACGCGCGCGGTCCTGGTCATCACGGGAGTATCGTGCCGCGCCGATGACCCGTCCGCACGGCACCTACTCGATCGTCGCGCTCGACCCGGAGACCGGCGAGCTCGGAGCGGCGGTGCAATCGCACTGGTTCTCCGTCGGCTCGCTGTGCACCTGGGTTCGGCCGGGGATCGGGGCCACCGCGACGCAGTCCGTCGTCGAGCCGGCGCACGGCCCGCACGCGCTCGACCGGCTCGCCCGCGGGGAGGACGCCGCGGCGGCGCTGGCGGGCGTGCTGGCCCCGGACGCGCTCGCCGCGGTGCGCCAGGTCGGCGTCGTCGACGCGCGCGGGCGCGTCGCTGTCCACACCGGGGCCGACTGCATCCCCGAGGCCGGTCACACGATCGGCGAGCACTGGGCCTGCCAGGCGAACATGATGGCCCGGGCCACCGTGCCCGACGCGATGTCGGCGGCGTTCGCGGCCGCCGGCGGCGACCTTGCCGACCGGCTGATGACCGCGCTCGAGGGCGCCGAGGCCGAGGGCGGCGACGTGCGCGGCCGTCAGTCCGCCGCACTCGTCGTGGCGCCTGCCGAGGGCGAGCCGTGGCAGGTCCGGATGGACCTGCGCGTCGAGGACCACGCCGACCCGATCGGCGAGCTGCGCCGCCTGCTCTCGCTCCAGCGCGCCTACGAGCTCGCGGGCGACGGCGACGAGCGCGCGGCCGAGGGGCATGCCGCCGAGGCGGCGGCGCTGTACGTGCGCGCCTCGGAGCTCGCGCCGCAGTCGGACGAGCTGCTCTTCTGGGCCGGCCTGGCGATCGCGCAGCAGGGCGACGTCGGCGCCGGGACCGACGCGGTCGACCGTGCCGCCCAGGTCCATCCCGGCTGGCTCACGCTGCTCGAGCGGCTCTCGCCGGAGTTCGCCCCGGCGGGCGCCGCGGTGAGGGAGGAACTGGCGCGGCGCGCTTAGCGCTCGCCGGGCTGCTTCGTCGGATTGACCGACACCGGCACGCTGAGGTCGAGCGCGGTGCGGATGATCCGGTTCTGCTCCATCGTGTGGGCCGCCGGGTAGCCCTCGCCGGGCGAGGCGCGCTCGGGCCGGCCGACGTAGCCGAACGCGAGCTCGGGCGGCAGGATCTGGAGCAGGCGCGGCGACATGTGCGTGCGCGCGCCCATGTTGCGCGGCTCCTCCTGGACCCACGCGACCTCGCGGAGGTTCGGGTAGCGCGCGACCTCGTCGAGGATCTGCTCCTGCGGGAACGGATAGAGCAGCTCGACGCGCGAGATCGCCACGCTCTCGTTGTTCTCGCGCGTGGCGTGGCCCTTGAGGTCGTAGTAGATCTTGCCCGAGCAGAGCGCGAGCCGGGTGACCTTGGCCTCGTCGATCCGCGGCTCGCTCAGCACGGGGAAGAAGCGCGACTCGGACAGGTGCTCGATCCGCGAGGTCGCCTGCGGCAGGCGCAGCAGCGACTTCGGGGTCATGATCACGAGCGGGCGTTGCTTGGCCACGCGCGCCTGGCGGCGCAGCAGGTGGAAGTACTGGGCCGGCGTCGTGAGGTTCGCGACGCGGATGTTGCCCTCGGCCGCGAGCTGCAGGAAGCGCTCCATGCGCGCGGAGGAGTGCTCGGGCCCGGAGCCCTCGTAGCCGTGCGGGAGCAGCAGCGTCAGTCGCGTCGACTGACCCCACTTCGACATCGCGGAGACGATGAACTGATCGATGATCACCTGCGCGGAGTTGACGAAGTCGCCGAACTGCGCCTCCCACAGCACGAGCGTCTCGGGCGCCTCCATCGAGTAGCCGTACTCGAAGCCGAGGCACGCGACCTCCGAGAGCGGCGAGTTGTGCAGCTCCATCGGCGCGAGCGCGCCCGGCAGGCTCTGGATCGGCGAGATCCGCTGGCCGGTCTTCGGGTCGTGGAGCACGAGGTGGCGCTGTGAGAACGTGCCGCGCTCGGTGTCCTGGCCGGTGAGGCGGATCGGCGTGCCCTCGCTCAGCAGCGACGCGTAGGCGAGCGACTCGGCCTGCGCCCAGTCGATGCCGCCGTCGGGCCCGACCGTCTCGCGCCGGCGCTCGAGCTGCTTGATCAGCTTCGGGTGGACGGTGAAGCCGTCGGGGATGCGCAGCAGGTCCTCGTTGAGCCCGAGCAGCCGCTCGGCCGAGACGGCCGTCTTGACCTCCGGCGAGGGCGAGCGGTCGAGCTCGTAGCCGCCGGTCGGCTGCGCCTCGTCGGAGGCCGCCAGCTCGGCCTTGAGCTCACGGTGGCGCTTGGCGAGGTTCTCCCAGATCTCGTTGCCGAGCTCGTCGGCCTCCTCCTGGGTCACGACGCCCTGCTCCACGAGCCGCTCGGCGTAGAGGTCGCGCGCCGGCGTCTTGTCCTTGATCTTGGCCGACATCTCGGGCTGCGTGTACGCAGGCTCGTCGGCCTCGTTGTGGCCGAAGCGGCGATAGCCGATCAGGTCGATCAGCACGTCGTGGCCGAACTCCTGGCGGAACGCGAACGCGAGCCGCACGGCGGCGACGCAGGCGGCGACGTCGTCGGCGTTGACGTGGATGATCGGGACGTCGAAGCCCTTCGCGAGGTCCGAGGCCCAGCGCGTGGACCGCGAGTCGTCCGGGTCGGTCGTGAAGCCGACCTGGTTGTTCTGGATCAGGTGCAGCGCGCCACCGACCGTGTAGCCGTCGAGGCCCTGCAGGTTGAACGTCTCCGCGACCACGCCCTGGCCCGGGAAGGCGGCGTCGCCGTGCAGGATGATCGGGATCGCGGCGTTGTTGTCCAGGCGCGCGTGCGGGCCCTGGCGCGTCGTCTGGATCGCGCGCGTGGCGCCTTCGACGACGGGCCCGACGTACTCGAGGTGGCTCGGGTTGGACTCCAGCCGCACGAGGATCGAGGAGTCGTCGGGCAGCTGGTAGGTGCCCTGGGCGCCGTGGTGGTACTTGACGTCGCCGGTGCCGCCCTGCGGGATCGTCGTAACGGCCTCGATCGAGGAGGCGCCCTCGAACTCGCGGAAGATCGTCTCGTACGCGCGCCCGAGGCAGTGCGCCAGCACGTTCAGGCGGCCGCGGTGCGACATCCCGATCACGACCTCGCGCGCGCCCTGCGACGCGGACAGCTGGATCATCTCGTCGAGCATCGGGACCGTCATGTCCAGGCCCTCGATCGAGAACTGCTTCTGGCCCAAGTAGGCCTTGTGCATGAAGCGCTCGAGCGAGTCGACCTGCGTCAGGCGGCGCAGCAGGGTGCGCTGCTCCTCGTTCGTCAGCGGCGTCCGGTAGGCGCCCGACTCGATCTTCTCCCGCAGCCAGGTGCGCTGGCGGTGCGACGCGATGTGCTCGATCTCGTAGGCGATCGTGCCGCAGTAGGTCTCGCGCAGGTGCGGCAGCGCGTCCGCGAGGGTCGCGCCGGGCACGTAGGTGCGCAGGATCTTCGCCGGGATCCGCGCCATCAGCTCGGGCGTCAGGCCGACCGTCTCGGGGTCGAGCGCCGGATCGCCCTCGGGCTCGGAGGACAGTGGGTCGAGCTTCGCCGCGAGGTGGCCGTGCATGCGGTGCGCCTTGAGCAGCGACGTGGCGGCCTGGACCGCCTGCATCAGCGCCTCGTCGACCGCGCCGCTCGGTGCGGGCTCGGGCGCGCTGTCGCGCTGCGCGGCCGCGGCGGCCGCCGGAGCGGGCGGCTGCGGCGCCGCGCCGAGCTGCGCGTCGAGGTCGGAGAAGACCTGGTCGTAGAAATCGTGCTCGCCCTGCAGGTAGCCCTCGACGACCTGCAGGAACTGGCCCGACTCGGCGCCCTGGATGACGCGATGGTCGTAGGTCGACGTCATCGTCATCACCTTCTCGGCGCCGACCATCGCGCCGACTGCCGCAAGCCCCGGCGGGTAGCCGATCGCGCCGGTCGCGACGAGCGTGCCCTGGCCCTTCATCAGCCGCGGCACCGAGGCGATCGTGCCGATCCCGCCCGGGTTGGTGAGCGAGAGGTTGGCGCCCTGGAGGTCGTCCGCGCCGAGCGCGTTCTCACGCGCCCGCGCGATCAGGTCGCCGAAGGCGTCGAGGAACTCCCGGAACGACATCCGGCCGGCGTCGCGGATGACCGGGACCATCAGCGTGCGCCCGCCGTCCTTGCGCTCGACGTCGACCGCGATGCCGAGGTTGCAGGCGGCGTCGTCGATCACGTGCGGCTTGCCGTCGATCTCCTCGAAGTGGTGCGCCATGACCGGCATCTGCTCGGTGGCCGCGCGCGCGATGGCATATGCGATCAGGTGGGTGAAGGAAACGCGATGGCCGGCCTCCTTGAGCTGCTTGCGGCGCGCATCGAGCGTGGTGACGGTGATCGTCCGGAACGAGGTCGCCGTCGGCACCTGGCGCGACTCGTCCATGTAGCGCGCGAGCATCGCCGAGGCGCCCTTGATCAGCTTGGCGCCCGCGGCTGGACGCGTGGAGGCGCCGTTGGCCGCGGCCAGCACGTCGTCCTTGCCGATGCGGCCGGCGGGGCCGCTTCCCTGCACGCGCGAGAGCTCGACCCCGAGGGCGGCGGCGGCGCGCTTGGCCACCGGCGTGACCTTCGAGCCGTCGCCGGCGGGCATGGGCTGGGGCGCTTCGCCCGCCGGGCTGCGGCGCGCTCGCCGGCTCGGGTGCCGGGGCGTCCGCCCGCTTGGCCGCTGCGCCGGCCGTCATCCGGGCGAGCACCTGCCCGACGGTGACGGTGTCGCCGGCTTCGGCGAGGATCTCGGTCACGGTGCCCGACGCGGGCGCTGGCACCTCGGCATCGACCTTGTCCGTGGAGATCTCGACGAGCGTCTCGTCGGCCTCGATCGAGTCGCCGACGGCCTTGGCCCACTCGAGCACGACGCCCTCGGTGACCGACTCGCCCATCGCCGGCATCACGATCTCGACGGCCTGCTCCTGCGCCGGCTCCTCGGCCGGTGCCGGCGGCGCGGGCTCGTCGGCTTCGGCTGCGGCCGGGGCGGCGCCGTTGGCGGGTGCGATCTCGGCCAGCAGCGCGCCGACGTGGATCGTGTCGCCCTCGGCCGCGTGCACCTTGACGACGGTCCCGCTGATGGGTGCGGGCACCTCGGCGTCGACCTTGTCGGTCGAGATCTCGACCAGCGTCTCGTCCGCTGAAACCGAGTCGCCCTCCGTCTTGTGCCATTCCAGCACGGTGCCCTCGCTGACCGAGTCACCCATAGCCGGCATGACGACTTCGACCGTCGTCGTGTTTATTGCCATTGGAACCGACTCAGACCTTATCGCGTGACCGGATGGCGCTTGCGTTCTTGCACGACGAATCCCACGCTGCCCGCGAATGGGCCGACGCCGCCGATGACCGCGACCCCGACGCCGAGCCAGAGCGGGATCACGCGCCGCCGCACCGCGTCGATCGCGAGCAGCGACATCACGATCCAGCCGATGCCGTGCGCCCAGCCGAACAGCATCTCGGCGCCCTCGAGCCCGGGCACCAGCCAGACGGTCAGCAGCGTGAGGTAGATCGCCGAGTGGCAGAAGGAGAGGAGCTTGAGCTGTGCGAAGCTCACGCGCGGCCCTCCAGCAGCGTCGCCATGTGTCGCAGCTGCGGGTGTGCCTCGTCGGGCCACGCGTCCGGCTCGGCCGGCCACCAGGCGTGCGCGTCGTGCTCGTGGTCGCGGGTCACCTCGGCGCCGTCGGGCAGCCACGCCTGGCCGATCAGCATCACCATGCGGTTCGACAGGCAGACGAGCGCCTCGACCGTCAGCGTCTCGGGCACGACCGACCACTCCTCCTCGAGCTCGCGCGCGAGCGCACCCACCGGGTCCTCGCCGACCTCGACCGCCCCGCCGGCGCCGAGCGCCCAGCGGCCGGCCCACGTCGCCACCCAGTCCGCGCGGCGGCCGGCGAGCCAGCGGCCGTCGCATGACCGCACCGCGCACAGCACGGAGAGCGACCCGAGCGCGTCCTCGCCGAGCAGCCGCAGCGACCAGCGCATCGGCTGCAGCTCGATGATCAGGCAGCCGTCGCCGGACTCGAACCCGGCGAGCCGCGCGGCGAGGCCGTCGTGCGAGGGAGAGCCCCGGCCCTCGAGCTCGGCGATCGCGGCATCCGCCTGCGCGGCGAGCTCCGATCGGGGCTCGAACCGATCCTCCCGCCAGCGGGTCGCGACCTGGTCGGCCTGCCAGGGTCCGCGCGCGAGGATGCCGGGCTGAAGAGGAGTCACTGCGTCGCGGTGAGGTTATCCGGGCCGCGGAACCTAAATCGAGCCTAAACGGGGGCTGGCACCGTTTAGGTTCTCCCGGTGCGACGGCGGAGCCACTGGGGGTGGGGCTACGAGGACGAGTGGCCGTCCGCGGACGAGCTGCGCGCCGCGGCGGCCGGGCTGGCGGCGCACCTCGGGTTCGGCTCGCCGGAGCCCGACCAGCCGGTGCCGGTCGACGCGCTGGAGCTGCCGGCGCCGCGCGTCGCGCCCGCGCCGGGACTGCCGCTCACGCAGGATCCGCACGCGCGCGCGCTGCACGCGCACGGGCGCTCCTACCTCGACGTCGTGCGCGGATTCCGCGGGCGCTTCCCGCATCCGCCCGACGCCGTCGCCGCACCGCGCGACGAGGACGAGCTGCGCGCCGTGCTCGCCTGGGCTGCGCGGGAGGACCTCGCCGTCGTGCCGGCCGGCGGCGGGACGAGCGTCGTCGGCGGGATCGACGCGCGGGCCGGCGGCCATGCCGGCGTGGTCAGCCTGAGCCTGCGCGCACTGGACCGGGTGCTCGAGGTCGACGCGGTGTCGCGCGCCGCGCGGATCCAGGCGGGCGCGACCGGCCCCGAGCTCGAGCGGCAGCTCGGCGAGCACGGCCTGACGCTGCGCTTCTACCCGCAGTCGTTCGAGCTCGCCACGCTCGGCGGCTGGCTCGCGACCCGCGCGGGCGGGCACTTCGCCACCGGCCCGACGCACATCGACGACCTCGTCGAGTCGATCCGCGCGATCACCGCGACGGGCGAGGCGTGGGAGAGCAGGCGGCTGCCCGCCTCCGGCGCCGGTCCGTCGCCCGACCGGCTGCTGCTCGGCTCGGAGGGCACGCTCGCGGTCATCACCGAGGCCTGGATGCGCGTGCAGCCGCGGCCGGCCGAGCGCCGCGGCGCGTCGGTCGCGTTCGCCGGCTTCGACGCCGGCGCCGCGGCCGTGCACGCGATCGTGCAGGACGGCCTGCAGCCGGCCAACTGCCGCCTGATCGACGCGCGCGAAGCCGCGCTCACGCTCGCCGGCGACGGGGGCCACGCGCTGCTCGTGCTCGGCTTCGAGTCCGCCGGCGCGCCGCTCGACGAGCGCTACGCGCGCGCGACAGCGCTCTGCCGCGAGCACGGCGGCGAGGTGCGCGAGGGGCGCGGCGGCGCGGGCGGCAGCTGGCGCGACGCGTTCCTGCGCGCGCCCTACCTGCGCGACACGCTGGTCGCGATGGGCGTGCTGTCGGAGACCTTCGAGTCCGCGATCACCTGGGATCGTCTCGACTCCTTCGTGGCCGAGGTGATGGGCGCAGCACGCGAGGCGCTCGGGCCCGCCGGCCACGTCTCCGTCCGGCTCACGCACGCCTATCCGGACGGCGCCGCGCCCTACTTCACCGTGATCGCACCGGCGCGCCGCGGCGAGGAGGAGCAGCAGTGGCATGCGGTCAAGCGAGCAGCCGCCGATGCGATCCTCGCGGCCGGCGGCACGATCACGCACCACCACGCCGTCGGCCGCGACCACCGGCCCTGGTACGACCGCCAGCGCCCCGACCCGTTCGCCGCCGCGCTGCGCGCCGCCAAGCTGGCGCTGGACCCGGATGCGCGCCTGAATCCCGGGGTACTCTTCGACGCGAGATGAGCATCGACGCGTCAGCCAGGAACATGCAGGCCGTCTGCAACGCCAAGGAGCAGCACGACAAGACGTGCCCCTGGGGCGGCACCGGCACCGAGGTGCACATGAACTGGTTCGACATCGAGCGCATCGGCTGGGAGGAGGGCGACGTCATCTGCGGCCTGGTCGTCGTCGGCGACGAGACGGTCGCGACCGGCATGATGCGCGTCACGTGCGACGCCGAGGGCGACGGCGGCGGCCGCTCCGAGGAGGAGGAGGTCGAGACCGTCGAGGCGGTCGCGGCCGAGCGCGAGCTCCAGCCCGCCGAGCCGTCGCTCAACTGACGCACTGGTAGGTTCCCCGCCGGACCGAGGAGGGGGAACCGAATGATCCGCCGTGCCGTCGTGCTCATGTCGCTGCTGCTCGCCTGCGCGCCGGCGGCTGCGAGCGCTGCCACGGAGCTCAACGTGATCCCGCACGGCCAGCAGGAGCCGGGCGTCGCGTGGGCGACGGCGCCGGGGATGCTTCCCGCCAACGCGCAGGCGCTGATGTACGACCGGCTGACGCCGCTCGGGCGCAACATCACGGACGCCGTGCTCCAGCCGAGCGCGGACGGCTCCGGCTACTTCAAGTCGGCGCGGCTGCTCGCCCCCGACGACCCGTCGCTGATCACCGACGACACGGTCGCCGCGGGCGCCCTGTCCGCCCGCATCCGGCGCGACGCCTACGGCGTCCCGCACGTCTACTCCGATACGGACGACGGCGTCGTCTTCGGCGCCGGCTACGTGCTCGCCGAGGATCGCAGCCTGCTGATCGACCAGGCGCGCGACAACGGGATCGCCGGCGCGCTGGACATCCCCGGCGTGACGGCGATCGAGCTCGTGCGCGGGCTCTACACGTACAAGCCCACCGCCAAGGTCCGTGCGCAGGTCATCCGCAAGCAGGACGCCGCGCTGAAGGCCGCCGGCCCCGAGGGCTTGCAGGTGCTGCACGACATCGACACCTACCTCGCGGGGATCAACCTCTGGTACGGCCGCAACCGCCCCGACGCGCGACCCGTCGACCGCGGCGACATCTACGCGCTGAACGCGATCAAGGCGCAGTACCTCGGCGAGGGCGGCGGCGCCGAGGTCGGCAACGCGCTGCTGCTCGACGCCGCACGCGACAAGTTCGGCGCCCGGCGCGGCAACCGGGTCTACACGGACCTGCGCGGCCGCAACGACCCGGAGACCCCGACGACAGGCGCCGTGCCCGCACCGCACGAGACGAGGGTCCCGGTCCGGGGAGCGCGCGGCCTGGTCCGGCTCGAGCAGGGCACGTTCAAGAGCCAGGGGCCGAAGCTGCCCGGTCAGGATGCGAGCTCGACCGCCGCGCAGCACCCGGAGGCTTCGAACGTCCTGCTCGTCGCCGGCGAGCGCTCGGCGACCGGCACGCCGATGTTCGCGGGCGGCCCGCAGATCTCCTACAACTACCCGGGCCTGACGCTCGAGATGGGGCTCTACGGGCCGCACATCCGCGTCCGCGGCGCGACCTCCGCCCCGTTCCCCGGATACATGCTGATCGGGCGCGGGGAGAGCTTCGCCTGGACACTGACCTCCCCCGAGGTCGACATCGTCGACACGTACGCGGAGCGGCTGTGCGGAAGCTCGCGCACGCGTTACCGCTACAAGGGCCGCTGCCGCCGGATGAAGACCGTCAGGGCCGGGACGATCGAGAAGGGCGGCGAGCGCGTCCGCGTCAAGTTCCGGCGCACCGTGCACGGACCGGTCACCGGCTACGCCCGCGTCGCGGGGTCGAAGCGCGTCGTCGCGCTCGCGCGCAAGCGGTCGAGCTACGGCCGCGAGACGGTCGACCAGATCTTCTTCCAGCGGCTGACGTTCGGCCGCGTCAAGAGCGCGGCCGACTTCATCGCCGCGGCCAAGACGACGCCGCAGACGTTCAACGCGTTCTACGCCTCGGACAGCGAGATCGCGTTCTACACGACGGGGCGCGTGCCGCTGCACCGCAAGGGCGTCAATCCCGACCTGCCCGTCGACGGGCGCGGCAGGCACGAGTGGCGCGGCTTCCTCTCCGGCTCCGGCCATCCCCAGTCCGTCAACCCGCCGAGCGGGCTGCTGGTCAACTGGAACAACAAGCCCGCGCCGGACTTCCCCGCGAGCGATTCGCGCTTCGGGCAGGAGGGGCCCGTGACGCGCGTCCAGCTGCTGCTGCGCGAGCTCGCCCGCCAGCCGAAGCACACGCTCACGAGCGTGCTCGCCGCCGAGAACGCGGGCGCCACCGGCGACCCGCGGACGTTCCTCTGGCCGACGATCTCGGCCGTGCTCGCCGCGGGCGAGGCGCCGAGCCCGCTGGCGGCCGCGATGGCGGCGGAGCTGGACCGCTGGGCCGCCGCCGACGGCGGCTGGATCGACGCCGACGGCGACGGGAAGGTGGACGACGCCGGCGAGGCGGTCATCGAAGCCGTGTGGAGCGAGCTCGCCGGGGCGGCGCTCTGCGGCCGCCTGGGCCGCAAGCTGTGCCGGCTGCTCGAGAACCTCAACCCGCGCTACGACGAGCCGCCGGCCAGCAACCAGTACGGCGGCTGGCACCAGTACATGGACAAGGACCTGCGTGCATTGCTCGGCCGCCCGGTCGCCGGCCGCTACCGGATGCGCTACTGCGGCAAGGGGAGCGTCACCGCCTGTGCGGCGAGCCTCTGGCGCGTGCTCGACAGCGCCGGCCGGGCCGAGGCTGCGCGGCAGGGCACGAGCGACCCGGCGCAGTGGCGCCTGGCGACGAAGAAGATCGCCTTCACGCCGCTGCCGCTGGAGGAGATCCAGTACACGAACCGCCCGAGCGGCATCCACATGCTGATGCAGTTCGCGCCTTAGTCGAGGACCAGCAGTTCCTTCCCGAACGCGCGGCGGAACACATCGCCCTGGCGCTGTGCGGCCCAGCGGCTGACCGTCGCGTCGGCCTCGCTGTCGAGCCGCAACTCGACCCGGCCGTCGCGCACCGCCAGCTGGACGTGGCGGACGGTCTGGTCGCGCGGGCGCTCGAGCTGCTCGGCGACACGCAGCGCGGCGGAGCAGCGCGCGAGCAGCGCTTCGTCGCCCTTCCGCGCCAGCGCGGCGAACTCGCCCAGGCCGGGCTGCCCGCGCCGGTGGTAGCGGGCCGCCTGGCCGATCAGCGCCGTCTCGCGGGGTGAGTAGCCGGGCAGGCCGGCGTTGAGGATCAGGTAGCGCGAATGCTTGTGATGGTCGTCGTAGTCGACGGCGGTGCCGACGTCATGCAGCACCGCCGCCGCCCACAGCAGCTCGCGCTCCTCGGCGTCCCCCGGGTGCAGCCCGGCCGCGGCGAGCGCATCCCAGATCTCGAGCGCAAGACGCACGACGTGCGCGGTGTGCGCCGGGTCGGCGTGGTACTGGGCGGCGAGGTTGCGCACCGACGAGGCGCGCACGTCGGCGAGCAGCGGCGGATCCTGGCCGGCCAGCAGCTCCTCGAAGAACGCACCCTCCCGCAGGCCCGCCTCGGTCACCTCGAGCGCCTCGAACCCGCCCACCTCCATCACGGTCTGGACGACGACGGCGCCGGCGAGGATCAGGTCCCCGCGCTCGGGCTTGATGCCGGCCACGCGGCTGCGCTGCTCGGGCGACATCCCCGCCAGCCGCTCGACCAGCGCATCGAGCTCCCCACGCTCCAGGCGGAAGCCCTGGACGCCGTACCAGGGCAGGCCGCGCTCGATCATCACGGCCGCCGCGAGGTTGCGCACCGTGCCGCCGATCCCGGCCAGGCTGCCGTCCGAGTCGCCCAGCCACTCAGCGTCGGCCAGCTCCGTGCGCACGTGCTCCCGCAGCGCCTTGAGGTGCTTGGGCTTGACGCGCTCGGCGGCGAGGAAGCGCTCCGTCGTGACGACCGCGCCGAGCCGCCAGGAGCGCGCATCGCGCGACGCGCGATCGACGACGTGCGTGAGCTGCATCGAGCCGCCGCCGATGTCGAGCGCGACGCCGTCGGTCAGCGTGGTCGAGTTGACCACGGCGAGGTAGCCGTAGCGGGCCTCCCGCTCGCGCGTGAGCACCTCGACGTCGAGCCCGGCGCGCTTGCGGGCGGCGCGCACGAACGCCTTGCGGTTCGACGCCTCGCGGATCGCCGAGGTCGCCAGCGGCCGCACCCGCTCGATGCCCGTCGCGCGGCAGAAGTGGGCGAACAGGTCGATCGTCTCGAGCGCGCGCCGCATCGGCTCGGGCTGGAGCGGCCCGCCGGTCTCCTGGTGCTCGCCGACCCGCACCGACTCGTAGATCTCGTCGGTCCGCTTCCACCAGTCCTCGGTGTAGGTGAAGACGACGAGGCGGAACGAGTTCGACCCGAGATCGATGACGGCGAGTCGCTGCTCCACGCGGTGAACGGTATGCGCTGCGCGTCGCGGGGGGTGGTGGAGGGCCCGGCCTCTACGTCAACGGCTTGCATCGAGGGAAGGGTCCGAAGTGCCGGTGGCGGTGCGCGGAGAGCGCGTCAACGTCGGAAGGTCGCGGCTGCGGCGAGTGGTTCCGACGTTGGGCATCCATAACGACGTCAACGTCGGAAGCACCCGCCCGCGCCGAGCCCTCCCTGCGTTGACGGCGTATATATCGCCGTCAACGCCGCACGAGGCCTCGATTCGACCCGGCGTACGGCGTTGCCCGGCGATCCGCCCGCCCTTCGAGCCCTCCCTCGATGCAAGCCGTAAACGCACGCCCCGCCCCACCGCCGGGTCACGCGCAGCGGCCTACCCCGAGCGCTCGATCAGCTCGACGCGGTAGCCGTCGGGATCGCGCACGAAGCAGATCCGCGATCCGCCCTCGCGGATCCGGTAGGGGGGCTTCTCGGGGTCGATGCCCTTCTCCGCCAGCGCCGCCAGCGTGCCGTCCATGTCGGAGACGGTGAGCGCGATGTGGTTGTAGCCCGTGCCGAGCTCGTACGAGTCGACGCCGTGGTTGTAGGTCAGCTCGAGCCGGTCGCCGTCGCCGGGCAGCCCCATGAACACGTTGATCGCCTCTTCGCGGATCGGCATCCGCCGGCGCTCCTCGAACCCGAGCGCCTCGTAGAACGCGACGGAGCGGTCGATGTCCCCGATCCGGTAGCAAGTGTGGATGAGCTCCATGCGCCTCGAGGCTACCCCCTAAGCTGCCGCGCATGATCGTCGATCGCTCCATGCACCCCGACTGGCTGTCGAACACGTACCTCGTCGCGGCCGCGCCCGGCGGCGACGGCTTCCTCGTCGACGCCGGCGGGCCGGTGCGGCCGCTGCTCGAGCGGGCGGAGGCCGACGGCATCACGGTCACCCACGTGCTCCTCACCCACCATCACCACGACCACGTCGCCGAGCTGGCGGCGGTCACGAACCGCTTCCCGGACGCCCAGGTGCTGATCCACCCGGAGGAGCGCGAGCTCGTCGACGGCGCGACCGGCGACCTCAACCCCGGCGACGAGCTCAGCATCGGCGGGCTGACCGTCCAGGCCGTCCACACGCCCGGCCACACGCGCGGCATGTTGTCGCTCGTCGTCGACGGCACGGACGTCTTCACCGGCGACACGCTGTTCAAGAACTCGGTCGGCGGCGTCCGCGCGCCGGGCCACACGACCTACGCGGATCTCAAGCACTCGATCATGGACGTGCTGCTCGAGCTGCCGCCCGAGACGACGATCCGCCCCGGCCACACCGAGCCGACCACCGTCGCCGAGGAGCGCGAGAGCAACGCGTTCGTGCGCGTCTGGCGCGGCCTGGATCCCGAGGGGGACGAGGAGTGCACGGCGATGGGCGAGCCCGCGACGCTCGTCCTGCTGGGCGACGACTACGACGGCGGCCACAAGGCCTGGGTGCGCTGGAGCGACGGTGCCGACGACATCGTGCCGGGCTCCCAGATCCAGCGCGCCTGACGCTTCTCGCTAGCGTGGAGGGGCGTGAGCAATGAGCGAACGCAGGGCGGCCTCTCCGTCAAGACCCTCCTGATCGCCGGCGCCGCGAGCGCGGCGGCGGCCCTCGTGATCCCGATGCTGTGGCGTCCGGGCACCGTCTTCGCCGCCGCGATGACGCCGGTTGTCGTGGCGCTCGTGAGCGAGGTGCTGCGCCGGCCCGTGGAGACCGTCAGCGCCGCTCGCGTCCGGCGCACGCCGCGCGGGACGGCGATCCTCGACCCGCCGCCCGAGGAGCCGTTCGACCCGCTCGCGCCGCCCTCGGCCGAGGAGCTCGCCGTGCTGCCCGCGACGACCGCCCCGGCGCCGCGCGCGGTGCATCGCCGGCGCCCGCTCTCCGCGCGCCAGTGGAAGCTGGCGCTCGCCACCGGGCTGGTCGCGTTCGCGGCGGTCGCAGCCGTGTTCACCGCATCCGAGCTGGTCGCCGGCGACCCCGTCTCGGGCGGCGGGGGCGGCACCACGTTCTTCGGGGGATCGCGGCCGGAGCAGGAGCGCGACGAGCCCGCGCCGGCCAAGTCCGAGCGGCGCGCGGAGGAGCGGGAGCCGTCGGCGACCCCGGAGGCGACCGCCACGCCTACGCCGACGCCCACCGCCACCCCGACGCCGGAGCCGACGGCCACCGCGACGCCCGCCCCCAGCGTCGTACCGACGGAGCCGGCGCCCGCTCCCTGACACCATCCCTGCGTGGCCAAGGACCGCATCCCCACCTCGCGGATCGCGCGGACGGCGAAGATCGCGCGGCTCGCGGCCGGCCAGGGCACGCGCCAGCTCGGCACCCAGGCGGCCAACCTCACGCGTGACGAGAAGGGCAAGCAGGTCGCGCTCGAGCGCCGCCACCTCGAGGCGGCCGAGCAGATCGTCAGCGCGCTCGGGACGATGAAGGGCGCCGCGATGAAGATGGGCCAGGTGCTCTCCTTCCTCGACGTCGGCCTCGTGCCGGAGGAGTACCGCGAGGAGTTCCAGCGCACGCTCGGGAAGCTGCGCGACGCGGCGCCCAACGTGCGCTTCTCCGACATGCGCAAGGTGATCGAGGCCGAGCTCGCCGCGCCGCTCGAGGAGACGTTCGCGAGCTTCGACGAGGAGCCGATCGCGGCGGCCTCGATCGGCCAGGTCTACCGCGCCGTGCTCGCCGACGGCCGCACCGTCGCCGTCAAGGTCCAGTACCCCGGAGTCGCCCAGGCCGTCCGGGCGGACATGCAGAACCTGGGCATGATCCTGCGCCTGATGAAGCAGATCGCGCCCGGGCTCGACGTCAAGGCGACCGCCGAGGAGGTCCGCGACCGGATCGGCGAGGAGCTCGACTACGAGCTCGAGGCGCAGAACCAGCGCTCGCTGGCGCGGATCTTCCGCGACCACCCGTTCATCGTCGTGCCCGACGTGATGACCGGGCTCTCGCGCGAGAAGGTGCTCGTCACGGAGTTCGTGCGCGGTGCCGGCTTCGACGCGATCAAGGAGTACGACCAGGCCACGCGCGACCGCGTCGGCGAGATCGTCTTCCGCTTCTTCATGGGCTGCATGTACCGCCACCACCAGTTCTCGGGCGATCCGCACCCGGGCAACTTCATGCTGATGGAGGACGGCAAGGTCGCCTTCCTGGACTTCGGCCTCTTCAAGGTGATGCCGAAGGAGCTGATCGAGCTCGAGCTCGAGTGCCAGCGCGCCGGTCACGAGGGCGACGCCGAGCGGCTGCACCGGATCTGGTCGGAGACCGGCTTCCTCGCGCACCCCGAGCGCTTCCGCCCCGACAAGCTGCTCGCACAGTTCCGCGACGCGACCTGGTGGTACGTGCTCGACGGCGAGATCGCGCTCTCGCCCGAGATCGCGACGCAGGTGCTGATCGACATGTCGGACCCGCGCTCGCAGCACTTCGGCCAGATGCGCCACGAGACGCTGCCCGCCGACCACCTGTTCGGCCGCCGCGTGGAGATGCTCACGCTGGCCGTGCTCTCGCAGCTGCGCTGCAAGCTCAACTTCCACGAGATCGCGCGCGAGTGGATGTACGGCGACCCGCCGCGGACCGATCTCGGGCGGCAGGAGGCCGCCTTCTACGGCTCCTGAGACGCGGGCCTGGCTGCGCCTCGCCGGGCTCGTCGCGGCGATCGCGATCGCGTTCGCCGTCGTCGCCGGCCGCGGCGACCTGTCGGCCGAGCGCGTGCGCGACTGGGTCGACGACGCCGGGCTCTGGGCGCCGCTGGCGTTCGTCGTGGTGTCGGCTTCGCTGACCGTGGCGTTCTTCCCGGGGCCGCTGCTGGCGGGGGCGAGCGGGCTGCTGTTCGGCACCGCCGCCGGCTTCCCGCTCAGCCTCACCGCCGCGGTGCTCGGGGCGTCCGCGGCGTTCCTGATCGCGCGCGCCGCCGGCGGCGACGCGCTCGAGCACGTGGCGGGGCGGCGCGTGCGGGCCGTGCGCGACCTGATCGCGCGGCGCGGCTTCCTCTCGATCCTCTACGCGCGGATAGTCCCCGGCGTGCCGTACAACCTCGTCAACTACGGCGCCGGCCTGACCGCGATCCGGCTGCCCGTGTTCGCGGCCGCGACCGCCCTGGGCGCCGCGCCGCGCGCGTTCGCCTACACGGCGCTGGGCGGCTCGCTCGACGACCTCGGCTCGCCCGAGGCGATCGTCGCGATCGTCGTGCTGGTGGTGATGGCGGTCGGCGGGCTGGTGGCGCTCAGACGGACTGGATCTGGAGCAGGCTCGTCGTCCCCGGCTTCCCCGACGGCAGGCCCGCCGTGATGCCGACACGCTCGCCCGGCTTGACCCAGCCGAGCTCGACGACGCGCGCCGCGCTCGCGTGGATCAGATCCTCGGTGATCTCCAGGCGCGGCATCGAGGCGGCCCGCACCCCCCACATCAGCCCGCAGCGGCGGACCGTCTCGCGGCCGGGGGACAGCGCGTAGATCGGCACCGCCGGGCGGTGCGCCGAGATCAGCCGCGCCGAGCGGCCCGAGAGCGTCGGGCAGACCAGCGCGGCGAGGCCGAGCTCGTGCGCCGCACGGCAGGCCGTGTAGGCGAGCGTGTAAGCGGGATCGCGGCGGTCGCGGCGCACACGGTGCTCGTTCCACTCGCGATACGGCGCGGTCATCTCCGTGCGCTCGGCGATCGCGGCCAGCATCGCCACGGCGCCGACCGGGTACTGCCCGACGGCGCTCTCCTGGGAGAGCATGACCGCGTCGGTGCCGTCGAGGATCGCGTTGGCGACGTCGGTCACCTCGGCGCGCGTCGGGCGCGAGGACGCGACCATCGAGTCGAGCATCTGCGTCGCCGTGATCACCGGGCGGGCGAGGGCGCCGGCCAGCGTGATGATCTGCTTCTGGACGATCGGCACCTCCTCGATCCGCATCTCGATGCCGAGGTCGCCGCGCGCCACCATCACGCAGTCGGCCGAGCGGAGGATCTCCTCCGCGCGCTGGACGGCCTGCGGCTTCTCGATCTTGGCGATCAGCGGCAGCCGCGTGTGCTTGCGAACGACCTCGATGTCCTCGGCGCGGCGCACGAACGACAGCGCGACGAGGTCGACGCCGATCTTCTCCCCGACCTCGAGGTGGCGGAAGTCCTCCTCCGGCACCGAGGGCAGTGCGGCGGTCTCGCCGGGGATGTTGAGCCCCTGGCGCGACGCGACCGATCCCCCGATCTCCACCATCGCGTCGATCTCGCCGTCCGCGGGACGCGTCGCCGCGATGCGCATGCGCACGGCGCCGTCGGCGAGGTACATCACCTCGTCGCGCTCGACCGTCTCGGCAAGGCCGGGCCAGGTGATGTACATCCGGCGCGCGTCGCCCTCGGCGGAGTGCTCGCCGCACACGAACGTGACCTTGTCGCCCGGCTTGAGCTCGGCGATGTCGTCCACGAGCTTGCCGATCCGCAGCTTGGGCCCCGGCAGGTCCTGCATGATCGCGACCGGGAGCCCCGCCCGGTTCGCGGCCTCGCGCACCCGCGACGCCGTCTCGGCGTGCTCGTCGGCGGTCCCGTGCGAGAAGTTCAGCCGCGCGACGTCCATCCCGGCCTCGATCATGCGGACGAGCACTTCCGGGTCGCGCGAGGCGGGGCCGATCGTGGCGACGATCTTCGTGCGGCGCATGGCGGGCGAGACGGTAGCGGTCAGGCGCGGGGGACGCCGTCCTGCTGGATCACGTCGCCGTCGGCGGTCAATCGCCCGCCCGCGCGGAGGTCGCAGATCATGTCCCAGTGCACGGCCGACTCGTTCGTCCCACCGGTCTCGGGATAGGAGCGGCCGAGCGCCAGGTGGACGGTGCCGCCGATCTTCTCGTCGAACAGGATCGCCCCGGTCGGCCGGTCGATGCCGGTGTTCGTGCCGATCCCGATCTCGCCCAGCAGACGGGCGCCCGGGTCGGTGTCCAGCGTCGCCAGCAGGTACTCCTGGCCGCGCTCGGCGCGCGCGTCGACCACGCGGCCCTCGCGGAACTCGAGCTCGATCCCCGCGACCTCGACGCCGCGCGGGCTCGAGGGGATCGTGAAGCGGATCCGGCCCTCGGCGGAGTCCTCGACCGGGCCGGTGAAGACCTCGCCCGACGGCATGTTGCGCTTGCCGTCGGAGTTGATCCAGGTGCGGCCGGCGACGCTGAGCCGCAGGTCGGTGCCCTCCGCCTCGATGCGCAGCTCGCTCGCCCGCGTCAGCCGCTCGATCAGGCGGTCCTGGAGCGCGCGCAGCTCGCCCCAGGCGGCCGCGGGGTCGTCGCGGTCCAGGAACGTCGCGCGGCGGACGAAGCCGGCGAACTGGGCCGTGCCCATGCCCGCTCGCTGTGCGCCGGCGGGAGTCGGCCAGAGCGTCGCGCACCAGCGTCGCCGCATCGCCGCCTCGCGGATCGGCGCCCGTGCGCGCGCGGCGCGCGCCATCCGCGCCGGGTCGACGCCCGCCAGCGCGGTCGCGTTCTCGGGCGCCTGGATCGTGATCGAGGCGTCGGTCAGCTCGGCCTCGGCCAGCTCGGCGGGCGCGAACTCGTCGAGGTGCCCGTCGCCCGCGGCGTCCCACCACGCCTCCGCGGCGAGTGGGAGCTCGGTGCGCAGCAGCGGCCAGGCGCCGTGTTCGAGCAGCTCGGCCTGCAGGGCCAGCAGCAGCGGCGCGGCGAGCGTGGTCGAGCGCACCACGACCTGCTGGCCGCGCTGCACCTCGAGGCAGTAGTCGCACAGCAGCCGCGCGAACGCAGCGGGGTCGATCACGGCGCCTCGAGCTCGGGGAAGTGGTCGGAGAGATGCTCGCGCAGAACGTCGCGGATCCAGCGGCGCTCCTCGGGTGAGGCGAAGCGATAGCGGCCGAGCAGCTCCTTCTGGCGCGTGATCGGCTCCGTGCCCGCGATCTCCCAGCGGACCGCGAGCCGCTCGAACAGGAACTCCACCGCGCGCTGCCACGCGTCCTCGCGCGAGAGCGGGGCGCCGGCCGCGGCACCCGCGTACTCGCGCCGCGTGGCGGGCGACATCGCGCCGCGCAGCACGAGCACGTCGCCGGCGGCGCTGCGGTACTCGGACTCAGGCGCGGCGAGCGCGTCCTGCGCGCCTCGACGGCGGCTGCGCTTGCCCATCAGGTCGTCGCGGCGGCGTGCTCGAGCTGCGCCGCGACGTCGCCGGTGAGCGGCTCGGCGTGGCCCGGCCAGGCCGAGCTCGGCGCCAGGCCGGCGAGCTTGCGGATCGATGCGCGGGCCTGCTCGGTGTCGAGGTTGAAGGGGGCGGGCGGCACGCGCGGCGGCCCGTGGATGCCGCTCTGCGGGTCGAGCGCGTAGAAGCAGTCGCTCGTCAGGGCCAGGCCGTCGCGCTCGCGGTAGAGCGCGATCAGCCCGGGCGCGTGCCCGGGGAGGTGCACGACGCGGAAGCCGCTGACGTCCTCGCCCTCGCCGACCGTACCGGCGACCGGCACCGGGCCGCCGTCCCAGAAGCGCAGCAGGTAGGGGAAGACGGGCCGCGCGTAGGGCCTCAGCTTCGAGAGGTCGAAGTAGTGCATGCCGCCGTCGCCCTCGGCGTCGTGACGCTCGTCCGGGTGGCAGAACACCGGCGCGCCGAGGCCCGGCGCGGCGCCGCGATGGTCGACATGCGCGTGGCCGAGCACGACGCGGTTGATCCCGCCGAGCGCGCTCGCGGCGGCGGCGATCGCGCCGGTCATGTTCTGCACGCCCGCGTCGAAGACCGTGACGCCGCCGCCGTCGTCCTCGATCAGGTACACGTTCATCTTCCGCGGGATGCCGCCGCGGACGCGCCAGACGCCCTCGGCAACGGGCTCCGCTCCGCCGCCGGCGAGGCTGCGCGCCACGCGCGTGCGGGCGTTGAACGCGCGCAGCACCTTGGCCTCCGCCCCCGACCCCTGTGCGGGGAGCATGCCGATGGGCGCGATCCCCTGGTAGGCGGAGTCGCCGGCGAACGTCCCCTCGGCGTGCCAGAGCACGGCGGCGCGATCCCCGTCGGCGAGCACGTCGTCGACCGCCATCGCGAAGTCCGGCACGGCGTCGAAGAGCTCGGCGAAGCACGTCCGCACGCCGTCGGGCCCGTGCGCCTCGGCCTGGCCGACGATGTTGTCGACGCCGTCCGGCGCCCAGCAGGACGCGATCCGGTCGAGGTCGCGCGCCCCGATCGCTGCGAAGTAGGTCTCGGCGACCTCCCTGGCGTCGGCGGCCATGCGCGGCACGTTAGCGTGGCGGCCATGCGCAAGCCGACCCGGCGAACCGAGACGGGACGCGGCGAGCGCGTGCTGCCCGGCGTCTGGCGCCTGCGCCTGCCGCTGCCCTGGGCGGGCGTGCCGCACTGCAATGCCTGGGCGCTGTCCTGGGAGGACGGGATCCTGCTCGTCGACTGCGGCATGGACACGCCGGGCTCGCTCCGCGACCTCGAGCGCGCGCTCGAGCAGGTCGGGTTCGAGCTCGAGCACGTGCGGCTGCTCGTCTGCACGCACGCGCACGTCGACCACTGCGGGCAGGCGGCCGCGGTGCAGGCGCGCTCCGGCTGCGAGCTCTGGATCCATCCACGCCACGAGCACATCACCGCGGCGCTGGACGACCGCGAGGCCGCCCTTGCCCGGCGGATGGAGGCGGCGCGCCAGGCCGGCGTCCCCGAGGGCCCGCTGCAGGCGTGGGCGGAGGGCCGGCGTGGCCAGGGCACGGGCATGAGCGGGCCGCTGAGCGTGGCCCGCGATCTCGTGCCCGGCGTGGTGGTCGAATCGGACGCCGGTGGCTGGGAGGTGCACGAGACGCCCGGCCACGCGCCGTCGCACGTCGTGCTGCATCAGCGCGAGCGGCGCCTGCTGATCTCGGGCGACCACGTGCTCGGCCGCGCCTCGCTGTACTTCGACCACGGGTTCACGCCGGACCCGGTCGAGGAGTTCCTGTCCTCGCTCGAGCTCGTCGACGGGCTCGACGTGCGGCTGACGCTGGCGGGCCACGGGCGTCCCTTCACCGATCTGCGCGGCCATGTCAGGGCCAACCGCGAGCTGGTGCAGGAGCGGTTGGAGGCGGTGCTCGAGGCGCTGCGCGCGCGCGGTGAGGCGACGGCGTTCGAGCTGCTGCCGGTGGTCTACGGGGAGAAGCTGTCGCCCGACGCGGCCGCGTGGCTGCTGACGAAGATGCTGTGCTACCTCGAGCACCTGGAGCGGCAGGGGGCGCTGCGGCGGGTCGTTGGTGAGCCGGTGCGCTGGATCGCCGCCTAGACTGACCCGGATGCGGATCGACGAGCGGATCAGCTCGGGCGCCGAGCCGTCCTTCTCCTTCGAGTTCTTCCCGCCGCGCACGGACGAGGGCGAGCGCAACCTCGGCCGCGCGCTGGCCGAGCTGTCGCGCCTGTCCCCGACGTTCGTCTCGGTCACCTACGGGGCCGCTGGCAGCACGACGGAGAAGCGCAAGACGGTCGACATCGTCAAGCACCTCAAGCGCGACTACGGCATCGAGGGGATGGCGCACTTCACCTGCGTCGGCGCGACCACGGGCGAGCTGCGCGAGATGCTCGACACGATGCGCGACGCCGGCATCAAGAACGTGCTCGCGCTGCGCGGCGACCCGCCGCAGGGCCAGGACGAGTGGACCGCCACCGAGGGTGGCCTGCGGTACTCGCGCGAGCTGATCGAGCTGATCCGGGGCGAGTACGACTTCTCGATCGGCGCGGCGTGCTTCCCCGAGGTGCACATCCACGCGACGGACGCCGAGAGCGACCTGCGCTACCTCAAGGAGAAGGTCGAGGCGGGCGCGCGGTTCCTGATCACGCAGCTCTTCTTCGACAACCAGTCCTACTACGACTTCGTAGCGCGGGCGCGCGAGATCGGGATCGACGTCCCGATCATCCCGGGCATCATGCCGATCACCGACGCGGGCCAGATCAGGCGGATCACGCAGATGTGCGGCGCGAAGATCCCCGCGCGGCTCCTGCGCGAGCTCGAGCTGCGCGGCGACCAGCCGGGATCCGTGAGCGACCTTGGCGTGGCCTACGCCACGCTGCAGTCCGCCGAGCTGCTCGAGAACGGCGCTCCCGGCATCCACTTCTACACGCTCAACCGCTCGCCCGCGACGCGGGCGATCCTCAGCGCGCTGCGGCTGATGACGCCGTGGCGCGACGCCGTGCCCGTCTAGGGCGGCTCGAAGTCCAGCGCGTGCGCCACCCGCGGGCGCCCGTCGACCTCCCAGGCGACGTCGACCTTGTCGTCCTTGCGGTAGGTCCCGATTCCCCAGGCGCCCCAGAACCAGCGCCAGAAGCCCAGCTTGCCCTCCTTGGCGAGGTCGGCCGCGAAGACGAGCACGCCGTCCTCGACCCGGTAGTCGCGGCCCTCCTCCTGGCGCACGCCGTTCACGAAGACGGAGTAGGGCGAGCGGACCCCGCGAGGCAACCGGACACGGGAGGAGGCCATCACGCGCCATGATGCCCCAACTCGCATGAAAGCCGACGCCTCCACCCGCCCCACACCCTCGCCGATCGTCCGCGTCCTGAACGAGGAGGTCCGCCACTACCACCGCTGGTGCACGCCCTCGACGCTGGTCGACC
This sequence comes from uncultured Solirubrobacteraceae bacterium, assembly GCA_963839615.1. Classification (GTDB taxonomy): domain Bacteria; phylum Actinomycetota; class Thermoleophilia; order Solirubrobacterales; family Solirubrobacteraceae; genus DASQMT01. The sequence continues at coordinate 183,869 of CAWIVY010000009.1, read as the reverse complement.
AGGAGCGGATCGAGGACTTCTACGCCTCCGACGTCTCGATCTCGGCGGGGTTCTTCGGCACGCTGGTCGGCCACACGGGCGTCTTCGGCGAGGCCGAGCGCTTCGCGGCGGGCGCGCAGGGCGCCGACCGGACGATGTTCTCGGTCCACGGCTCGAGCGGCTCGAACTTCATCGTGCTGCGGATGCTCGCGCTCGAGCGGCCCGACGCGCTGATCCTCGTCGCGCGCAACTGCCATCACTCGACGATCAACGCGATCAAGGCGTTCGGCCTCGACTTCCGCTTCCTCCCCTCGCCGTACGACCCCGAGTTCGAGGCCGTGCTGCCGCCGAGCGTCGATCAGGTGGTCGATGGGCTCACGCGCTACCCGGAGGCCACGGCGGTCGTCTACACGTCGCCGACCTATGAGGGCCTGTGCGCCAACACGCATGCGATCGCGGCCGCCGTGCATGACGCGTCGGAGCACACGATGCTGTTCGTCGACGAGGCCTGGGGCGGGCACCTGCACTTCCATCCCGACCTGCCGCCGTCGGCGATGGACGCCGGCGCGGACGTCTCCGTGCAGTCGACCCACAAGCTCGCGGGCGGCCTGCAGCAGACAGGGCTGATCCACTGGCGCGAGGGGCGGGTCGACTCCGAGCTGATGGAGGAGGCCTTCCGCGAGTACGTGACGACGAGCCCGAGCTATCACCTGCTGGCCTCCGCCGACGCCGCGGTGCGCTCGCTCGCGGCGACGGGCCAGGAGGCGCTCGGCGCCTGCATCGCCCGCACGCGGGGCCTGAAGCAGCAACTGCGCGAGCGGCTGCCGCGGCTGCGCCATCTCGACGATCCGGCCTGGGTCGGGCGCCACCTGGCCCATGTCGCCGGCTGCGACGAGGTCAAGACGACGTTCGCGCTGAGCGGCTACGACTTCAGCGGCTTCGCGCTGTCGGACGCGCTGGTCGAGCGCGGGATCGTGGTCGAGAAGGCGGGCATCAACACGGTCACGCTGATCACGACCTTCCAGCTCGAGGAGGCTGCCGTGGAGGCGACGATGATCGCGCTGGAGGAGATCCTCGCCGGGCGCGAGCTCACCCGCGGCGCCGCCAAGCCGATGCCGGCGAACCCGTTCCGGGCGATCGACGACCGGCCTGTGATGCACCCGTATCACGCGCGCCGCTACGCGAAGACGATCGGCCAGGAGGTCCCCCTCGACCAGGCGGTCGGCCGGGTCGCGGCCGAGGAGGTCGAGGTCTACCCGCCCGGCATCCCCGTGATCCTGGAGGGCTTCCGGGTCTCCGAGGACGCCGTGCGCTACCTCCGCGAGGCGCGCGACCTGGGCGGGGCGATCGTCGCGCGCGACACCTCCCTCGCCACGCTGCGCGTGCTCTGACCCTAAAGAAACCCTAAACGGGGGCTGGCACCGTTTAGGTACGCCGGGGGCCCGGCTACCTTGAGGGCGCCGATGGGAGTCGCCGAGTACCGCATCCGCCGCTCCACACGCGCGCGCCGCGTGCGCGTGACCGTGGATCCCGACGGCAGCGTCACCGTCACGCTGCCGCGCAAGACGCCCGAGCGGGCCGCGAAGGAGGCGGTGAAGGAGCTCGCGCCCTGGATCGCGCGCCGCCGCCGTGTCCTCGCCCGCGCCGCCGAGGAGCTTGCGCGGCCCGCGGGCACCGTGCCCTACCTCGGGGAGGCGCTGACGCTCGTGCCGCAGGCCGGGCGGGAGCGCGTGCACCGGCGCGGCGACATGCTGCTGGTGCCCGAGGGCGACTCGCATCCGGCGCTCGAGCGCTTCTACCGCCGCGCCGCGCGCGCCGAGGTCGCCGCGCGGCTCGACGCCGCCACCGCTCGCGCCGGCAGTCGCTACACCGGGCTGACGATCCGCGGCCAGCGCACGCGCTGGGCATCGTGCTCGTCGGAGGGCGCGATGTCGTTCAACTGGCGCCTGCTGCTCGCCCCCGCGGAGATCCTCGACTACGTGGTCGAGCACGAGGTCTGCCACCTCGAGGTGATGGACCACTCGCCGCGCTTCTGGGCGCTGCTCGAGTCGCGCTCGCCCGACTGGCGCGTGCACGCCGCCTGGCTGCGGCGCTACGGCTCGGCGCTCAACCTCTGAGCCAGCACGCGGCGCAGCGCGTCGTACGGGGACTCGCGGTCCTCCTGTTCGACGACCTGCCGCCGCACCCGGCCGGTCCACGCCTCGGCCGCGCCGTCGCCGCGCACGTCGACGCCGGCACGCACGCGCGGCCCGGTCAGCTCGATGCGGCCTGCGACCTGCTGCTGAGGCTCGAAGCGGCGTCCGCGCAGGTCGACGGTGCGGCGGCGAGGGCCCGCTGCGAGCACCCGGGCCTCGCGCTCGACCAGTTCGAGCGCCTCCTCCAGCGCGGCCGCGCGCAGCTTCTGCACGCGCGGGCCGTCGCGCACCGTCACGCGCCAGCTCATCGCTGCGGATGATCTCAGGCCGTGGCAGCCCGGCGGCCGGCCATCAGCGCCTCGATCTCGGGCACCGGCATCGGCCGGGCGAGGAGGAAGCCCTGCATCAGCGGGCACCCCTGCTCTTCGAGGAAGAGCCGCTGTTCCTCGGTCTCGACGCCCTCGGCGACCGCGCTGCGGCCGAGCGCGCGCGCGAGCTGCAGGATCGCGGTCACGATCGCCGCCGCGTCGGCGTTGCCGGGCACCTCGCGCAGGAACGCGCGGTCGATCTTGAGCGTCCCGACCGGCATCTCGCGCAGGCGCGACAGTGACGAGTAGCCGGCGCCGAAGTCGTCGAGCGCGATCTCCAGCCCGAGCGCGTCGAGCTCGCGCAGGATCGCCTCCGCGTCCTGGTGGTCCTGGAGCATCGCCGACTCGGTCAGCTCGATCGTGATCCGCGCGGGATCGGCGCCGCTCTCGCTCAGGTGCGCCTTGATGCGGTCGATGAAGTCGGCGCGGCGCAGCTGGCGCGGCGAGACGTTGACCGAGATCTGCGGGCTCAGCCCGCGCGCGGCCCATTCCACCTGCTGAGCGCACGCGGCGGCGATCACCCAGTCGCCGATCGACTCGATCAGGCCCGTGTCCTCGGCGACGGGGATGAACTCGCCCGGCGCCACGAGCTCGCCGCGCTCGCGGTCGCGCCAGCGCAGCAGCGCCTCGGCCGCGACGAGCTCGCCGCCACGCGCGAAGATCGGCTGGTAGTGCAGCTCGAACTCGCCGGCCAGCAGCGCGCGCCGCAGCCGGGCCGCCATCGCGAGCCGCTCGAGCGGATCGCCGCCCGCCTGGCGGTAGACGACCGAGCCCCCGCGCGCGGTGTCCTTGGCCTGATACATCGCGGAGTCGGCGTGCGCCAGCAGCGCCTCGGCGTCGGCGGCGTCGCGCGGGCTGAGCGCGATGCCGATCGAGGCCGTGAGCTGGAACTCGGCGCCGGCGACCACGAACGGCTCGACGAGGCACGCTCCGATCTCCGCCGCCACGCGCTCGGCGGCCACGAGAGGGTCGTCGTGCAAGTCGGCCAGCAGCACCAGGAAGCCGTCCCCGCCCGCGCGGGCGAGCATGTCCGTGGTGCGGAGCGACTGCTGCAGGCGCGTGGTGAGGAGTCGCATCAACTCGTCGCCGGCGCTGTGGCCGAGCGAGTCGTTGACGAGCTTGAAGTGGTCGAGGTCGACGTGCAGCAGCGCGATCTCCGCGCCGGTGCGGCCGGCGCGGGCGAGCGCCAGCTTGAGCTGCTCCTCGAGCATCGTGCGGTTGGCCAGTCCCGTCAGCGTGTCGTGATAGGCGAGGTAGGTGATCTGCTCCTCGGCCGCGCGGCGCTCCGTCACGTCCTCCCCCGAGGACAGCGTCCCGGTGATCGCGCCGTCGGCATCGCGCAGGACCGTGTGGTGCCAGGCGATCGTGCGCAGCTCGCCGCCCTTCGTCACGACAGTGCTCTCGAGGTGCTCGACGAGCGCCTGCGTGCCTTCGATCAGATGGTCGAAGCCGCTGCCGAGCAGCTCGCGCTCGGGCTCGGGGACGGCGAGCGCGAACCAGTCCGCTCCGAGCACCTCCTGCTCGGCGCGCCCGAGGACCTCGCAGCCCTTGCGGTTGATCAGCAGCACGTGGCGCTGCGTGTCGAGCACGACCATCATCGTCCCGGCGACGTCGAGGTAGCGCTGCGCCCGGTCGCGCTCGGCTCGCAGCATCACCTCGGCGCGGCTGTCCTCGTCGGCCTGCAGGCGGCGCCGCTCGAGGTACTGGGCGAGCTGCCCGCCGACGGTGGCGAACATCGCCGCGACGAGCGCGTCGGGCTCCTCGATCGCGTCGGAGTAGAACTCGAGCACGCCGGCGCAGTCGTCGGCGAGCGAGATCGGGAAGGCGACGGCGGACGTCAGGCCGGCGCGCAGCGCGTGCGCCTGGCGCGGCATGATCCCGTCGGCGGCCACGTCGGCCACCCAGGTCGGGCGGCGGAAGGCGTAGGCGCGCCCCGGCAGGCCGCGGCCGGGGGCGATCTCGAGCAGGCGCGAGATCTCCGCGAAGTCCGCGACGTGCTGCCCGGCGGCGGGGTCGTGCCAGAGGGCGGTGCAGCGCAAGGTGCTCGGCTCGCCCTGCGGCCGCCAGACGGCGCCGTAGGTCCAGCCGAGCGTCTCCCCGAGCGTGGCGAGAACGCGCGCGCAGAGCTCGTCGGGCTCGAGGCCGGCCCCGACGTGATCGGTGATCGCCTGCTGGGCGAGCAGCAGCCGGTGCGCGTCGCGCGCGTCGGGGCGCGCCTCGCGCGCGTCCGCGAAGACCCGCTCGAGCAGCTCGGGGATCCGCGCCGGATCGGGCGCGAGGATCGCATCGGGGCCGAACCCCTGGACGAAGGCGGAGAGGTCGCCGGGGCGCACGGAGCGGACCGCGGCGACGAACGGCAGCTGCGGGTCGGCCATGCGCACGAGCGCCATCGCCTTGCGCGCGGGGACCGGCTCGGCGCCTTCCCCGGCATAGAGCACGACGTCCCAGCCGCGCTGCGCGAGCGCCGCCGAGAGCGCCTCGGTGCCCATGACCGCATGGGCGTGCACCGACCAGCCGGCGCCCGTCAGGGCGTCGAGGATCTGGGACCGGCGTGCCGGCCCGACATCGACGAGCAGAGCCCTGAGGCTGCGATTTGGCGCCACCTATACCTCATCGGCTTTCCGCCGGATCGCTTTACCGTGGCTCAGGCGGCGAGCTCGCCGCAGCCGCTGAGCTCGGCTACGGCCTCGCGCACCCCGCCGTCCTGCACGCGCAGCTGCAGTCTGGAGGCGAAGCCGCCCATGAGGTGCTGAACGGCGTCGTTGTCGGCCAGCACCGTGGCTGTGAAACGGCGGATGCCGACGGCGCAGGCGGCGTCGGCGAGTGCGCGGGCGAGCGTGCGCCCGAGCCCCTGGCCCTGCAGCGAATCGGCGATGACGATCGCGAACTCGGCGGTCGTCCCGCCCGGCTCGAGGCGCACGCAGCGGGCGACCCCGGCGAGCCGGTCGGGATCGGCCTCGAGCACTGCGACTAGCGCGAGGTGGTGGAAGCCGTCGATCTCGGTCAGGTAGCGCAGCTCCGCGGACGAGAGCGAGGGCTTGGCCGCCAGGAAGCGGCGCCGGATCGACTCGCGCGAGAGCTGGGCGATCGCGGCCTCGAGGCGCGGCTTGTCGCCCGGCTCGACCGGCCGGATGCGGACGCGCGTGCCGTCTGGGAGCTCATGGAGCATCGGTTTCAATGTAGTACCGACGCTCCCGGGCTCGTGCGAGCTACGTCCGGCTGCCCACCGGCACGTACTCGCGCGTGCGCTCGCCCGTGTAGATCTGGCGCGGCCGCGCGATCTTCTGCTCGGAATCGTCGATCATCTCGAGCCACTGGGCGATCCAGCCGCTCGTGCGCGGGATCGCGAACATCACCGGGAACATCTCGACCGGCAGACCCAGCGCCTCGTAGATCAGCCCCGAGTAGAAGTCGACGTTCGGATAGAGCTTGCGATCGACGAAGTAGCTGTCGTCGAGCGCGTGCTTCTCGAGCTCGAGCGCGATCTCGAGCAGCGGGTTCGTGCCCGTCACCTCGAAGACGTCGTCGCAGGCCGTCTTGATGATCGTGGCGCGCGGGTCGAAGTTCTTGTAGACCCGGTGGCCGAAGCCCATCAGGCGCTCCTTGCCGTCCTTCACGCCGGCGACGAAGTCGGGGATGTTCTCCTTCGTCTCGATCCGGCGCAGCATCCGCAGCACCGCCTCGTTGGCGCCGCCGTGGAGCGGGCCGAACAGCGCGGCGATGCCGGCCGCGACCGCCGAGTAGGGGTCGACCTGTGAGGAGCCGACCGCGCGCACGGCGGAGGTGGAGCAGTTCTGCTCGTGGTCTGCGTGCAGGATGAAGAGGATGTCGAGCGCGCGCTCGAGCCGGGGATCCGGCTCGTACTTGAGCTCGGTCATCTTGTACATCATCGAGAGGAAGTTGCCGGGGTAGCGCAGGTCGTTGTCCGGATAGACGTACGGCTGGCCCATGTTGTGGCGGAACGAGAAGGCCGCGAGCGTCGGCATCTTGGCGACGAGGCGGACGACCTGCTCGTAGCGGATCTCCTCGTCCTTGATCTTCGCGGCGTCGGGATAGAACGTCGACAGCGCGCCGATCGAGGCCTCGAGCATGCCCATCGGGTGGGCGTCGTAGCGGAAACCCTGCATGAACGCCTTGACGTTCTCGTGCACGAACGTGTGGATCGTGACCTGGTGCGTCCACTCGTCGAGCTCGACCTGCGTCGGCAGCTCGCCGTGGATCAGGAGGTAGGCGACCTCGAGGTACGTCGACTGCTCCGCGAGCTGCTCGATCGGGTAGCCGCGGTACTCGAGCACGCCCTTGTCGCCGTCGAGGAACGTGATCGCGGAGCGGCACGACGCGGTGTTCATGAACGCCGGGTCGTAGGTCATCAGGCCGAAGTCGTCCTCGTCGACCTTGATCTCGCGCAGGGCGGGCGCGCGGATCGTCCCGTCCTCGATCGGGATCTCGTAGCTCTTGCCCGTCCGGTTGTCGGTGACGGACAGCGTCTCGGACGCGGTGGCTACCCCACCGTCGTTGCTGCTCTGATCCTCGGTGGCCATGCATGCATCATGCCACCCGCGGGCCGTCAGGCGGTCAGTACCGAGCTCGCCATCGCGGCGACGACGATCAGCACGCTGACGGCGATCACGCCGCGTTGCGCCCCGGGCGAGCCGGGGAACGTCTCAGAGCGCATCCCGAGGGTGAACAGCGCGATCGCCCAGACGGCCGCCGCGCCGCCCAGGATGTAGAAGAGCGCCTTGCTCGACTCTTCCTCGGCGTGCTCTGCGGTCTCGGCGGCGAGCGTCAGCAGCGTGGCCAGCATGGTCCTGGAAACCTATCGGACCGCCCGCCCGTAGCGGGACTCCGTGGCGGCCGTCTGGCCCTGGTAGTGGGAGCCCAGCTCGGGCGAGCCGTACGGGTGCTCGGCGGGCGCGTCGAGCGTCATGAACGAGAGCTGGGCGATCGCGATGCCGTCGTAGAGCTTGATCGGGACGCGTGTGAGGTTGGTGATCTCCAGCGTCAGCGTCCCCTTGAAGCCCGGATCGACGAAGCCCGCGGTCGCGTGCACGATCAGGCCGAGGCGGCCGAGCGAGCTCTTGCCCTCGATCCGCGAGACGATGTCGTCCGGGATCTCGACGTACTCCTGCGTGCGCCCGAGCGCGAACTCCCCCGGGTGGATGACGAACGGCTCGTCACCCTCGATCACGACCTCCTCGGTCAGGTTCGTGGGCGGCTCGCGCAGGTCGATCGCCGCGGCGCGATGGTTGTGGAAGACGCGGAAGGAGTTGCCCAGCCGCAGGTCGACCGAGGCGGGCTGGACCATCGTGGGGTCCCACGGGTCGATGACGACCCGTCCCTCGGCGACGAGACGGCGGATCGTGCCGTCGGAGAGCACGGATGTCGGCGCGGGCACGCGCGAAAGCTACACCGTTCGCCTGTGCCCGCGGACGAAGTCCGCTAGGTGCGCTCGCGCGACCGCGCGGTCACGATTCGGACGCGCGGTGGCGGCAGCGGCGCCGGGTCGCCGTGCGGGCCGCGCCGCGGCGGGCGCGGAAGCGGGCCCAGCGGGTGCGCGCGGCGCTTCGCGCCGCCGTCGCCGGGCTCCTGCGCCGGGTCGTCGACCTGCCGGATCGCCCACCAGACCAGCCAGCAGAGCGTGAGCAGCGGCACCTTGAGCGCGACGAACAGGAAGAACATCGTCCACTCCATCGGGGTCGCATGCTACCCCCGATCGGCCCGCGCGCAAGCTCGCGGGTCAGAAGCGGCTGATCGCCTCGAGCTCGGCCACGCGCGCGTCGATCTCGGCGCGCTCGAGCTCGTACAGGCGCTCCGAGCCGAATCCCTCGACGTTGAACGAGGCGCATGCGGTGCCGTAGGCCATCGCCCGCCGCAGCGTCGCGTCGTCCGCGTCGCCGCCCTGGCCCGCGACGTAGCCCATCAGGCCGCCGGCGAAGCTGTCGCCGGCGCCGGTCGGCTCGACGATGGCGGTCGTCGGGAAGGCGGTCAGCCCGAAGTAGCCGTCGCGCGTGATCATCGCCGAGCCGTACTCGCCCTGCTTGGCGATCACGACGCGCGGGCCGAGCTCGAGCGCCTTGCGGGCCGCGCGCACGATGTTCGGCTCGTCGGTCAGCTGCTTGAGCTCGGAGTCGTTGAGCAAGAGGCAGTCGACGTGCGCGATCGTCTCCAGGAGCGCCTTGTGCGCGATGTCGATCCAGAGGTTCATCGAGTCCATCGCGACGAACTTCGCGGCCCGGCACTGCTCGCGCACGTCGCGCTGCAGCTCGGGCTGGATGTTGCCGAGGAACAGCACCTCGGCATCGCGCGAGGCGGGCGAGAGCTTCGGCTGGAAGTCCTCGAAGACGTTGAGGTCCGTCTGCAGCGTGTCGCGGTGGTTGATGTCGCGGTGGTAGCGGCCGGCCCAGAAGAACGTCTTGCCGCCGGGCACGTGCTCGACGTCGTCGGTCAGCACCCCGCGGTTGCGCAGGATCGCGTATTCCTGCTCGCCGAAGTCGTCGCCCACCGGCCCGACCACGCGGGTCGGGGCGAACTGCGACGAGGCGAGCGAGAAGTGCACGGCCGAGCCGCCGAGCAGCCGGTCGCGGCTCCCGGACGGGGTCTCGACGGCGTCGAAGGCGATGGATCCGACCACGGTCAGTGTCATGAGCGGCGCGGGAGCCTAGCGGACGCCTGTGCCGCCTGAGAGGGCTATCTTCGCCGCATGCGAGCGATCCGAATCAGCGAGTGGGGCGGTCCCGAGGTGCTCGAGCTGGCCGAGGACGCGCCGGTGCCCGATCCCGGCGAGCACGGCGTGCTCATCCGAGTCACACGGGCGGGCGTCAACTTCGCCGACACCCACGCGCGCGAGAACACCTACCTCGCGCGCTACGAGCTGCCGCTCGTCCCCGGCGCCGAGATCGCCGGGGTCGTCGAGCGCGACGGTCACGGGTTCGAGGCCGGCCGGCGCGTCGTGTCGCTCGTCGGCACCGGGGGCTACGCCGAGTACGTGGCGGCGCCCGCGGCGACGACCTTCGCGATACCCGACGGCGTGAGCGACGCGACGGCGCTGGCGCTGCTGCTCCAGGGCCTGACCGCGTGGCACCTGTACCGCACCTCCGCGCGGCTCGGACAGGGCGAGAGCGTCGTCGTGCACGCGGCGGCGGGCGGCGTCGGCTCGCTGGCCGTGCAGCTCGGGCGTCCGCTGGGCGCGGGCCGCGTGATCGCGACCGCCTCGACCGAGGAGAAGCGAGCGCTGGCGCTCGAGCTCGGCGCCGACGTCGCGGTCGACGTCAAGCGCGACGACCTCGCCGACGCGCTCGTCGAAGCGAATCTCGGCGAGCGCGTCGACGTCGTGCTCGAGATGGCCGGCGGGAAGGTGTTCGACGCGAGCCTCGACGCGCTGGCGCCGTTCGGGCGGCTCGTCAGCTACGGCATCGCGTCGGGCGAGCAGAACCAGGTCGCCACCGGCGCGCTGATGCGCAAGAGCCGCGCCGTGATCGGGTTCTGGCTCATGCACTGCCTCAGGCGCCCCGCCGAGATGATCGACGCCCCGCTGCAGGAGCTGTTCGAGCGGGTCGCGGCCGGCGAGCTGCGCGTCGTCGAGGGCGAGACCTACGGGCTGTCGGAGGTGCGGCGCGCCCATGAGGATCTCCAGGCGCGCCGTACCTCCGGCAAGCTGATGCTCGATCCTGCGCGGTAGCTACTTGGCCGCGACGTTGCGGTAGCGGGCGACCGCCAGCGGCGCGAACACCGCGATCAGCGCGAAGCACCAGACGAACGACATCCAGACGTCCGTGTGCGGCGGCGTGCCGAGCCAGAGCGAACGCATCGCGTCGGAGATCGTCGTGAACGGGTTGACCTCGGCGAACTGGCGCAGCCCGTCCGGCATCGTGGAGGAGGGCACGAACACCGACGAGGCGAACGTGAGCGGGAAGATCAGCGTGAAGCCGATCGAGTTCGCCGTCTCAGGCGTCGACGAGAACAGCCCGACGAGCGCGAAGATCCACGAGAACGCGTAGCCGAGCAGGAGCAGCAGCACGATCCCGAGCACGACCTCGCCCGCGCTCGCGTCGATGAAGTTGAACCCGGCGGCGAAGCCGACTGCGAACAGCACCACGAGCGACAGGCAGTTGAGCACGACGTCGGAGGACGTCCGCCCGGTCAGCACCGCGGCGCGGGACATCGGGAGCGAGCGGAAGCGGTCGATCAACCCCTTCTGCACGTCCTCGGAGAGCCCGAGCGCGGTCACGAAGCCGCCGAACGCGATCGACTGGACGATGATGCCCGGCATCAGGAAGTCGACGTAGTCGAACGGGCCGGAGTCGATCGCGCCGCCGAAGACGTAGACGAACAGCAGCGTGAACATGACGGGCTGGACCGTGTAGGCGATCAGCAGGTCGGGCTGGCGCGGGATCCGCATCAGGTTGCGGCGCGCGAGCACCAGCGTGTCGGACACGGTCAGAGCGAGCGAGCTCATGAGGGCACCTCCTCGATGATCGGCAGCTCGTTGCTCGGCTCCACGGCGGCCGCATGGCCGGTGAGCGAGATGAACACGTCGTCGAGGGTCGGCCGGTGCAGGCTGATGTCGTCGATCCCGACGTTCTCCGAATCGAGCCGTCGCACCGCCTCCGCGATCATGCCGGAGTGCCGGCGCACCGGCGCGGTCACGACCAGGTCCGCGTACGTGGGCTGCCCGACGCACAGCTCGGTCAGGGCCGCGATCGCGCGCTCGGAGTCGTCGGCGTCCTCGAGGCGCACCTCGAGCCGCTCGCCGCCGATCTGGGCCTTGAGCTCGTCGGCTGTGCCCTCGGCGATCACGCTGCCGTGGTCGATCACGACGATCCGATCGGCGAGCCGGTCGGCCTCGTCGAGGTACTGCGTCGTCAGCAGCACGGTGGTGCCCTGCGCGACGCGGCCCTCGATCGTCTCCCAGAGCGCGAGCCGGCTGCGCGGGTCGAGCCCGGTCGTCGGCTCGTCGAGGAACAGGACCGGCGGGCGGTACACGAGCGCGGCCGCGAGGTCGAGCCGGCGGCGCATGCCGCCGGAGTAGGTCTTGACGGGTCGCCTGGCGGCCTCGGTCAGCTCGAAGCGGTCGAGCAGCTCCTGCGCGCGTGTGCGCGCGTCCGCGCGGCGCATGTGGTAGAGCTGGCCGACCATCTCGAGGTTCTCGAACCCGGTCAGGTTCTCGTCGACCGCCGCGTACTGCCCCGCCAGCCCGATCTTCGCCCGCAGGGCCGCGGCGTCGCGCTTCACGTCGAGCCCGGCGACGCGCGCGCTGCCCGCGTCGGCTTCGAGCAGGGTGGCCAGGATCCGCACCGCTGTGGTCTTGCCGGCGCCGTTCGGCCCGAGCAGCCCGAGCACGCTGCCCGTCCGAGCGGCGAAGTCGACGCCGCAGAGAGCGCGCACCGAGCCGTAGGACTTCTCGAGGCCCTCGACCACGATCGCATCATCTGTCATTCGCCTGAAGCTAGCGGAGGCAGGCGACGCAGATGGTTGGGTTCTCCACACTCCTCGGACGCATTTGGGCCTAGGACCGCACCTGGTCACATCGGGGTGACCGGTGCCTCGAAGCTAAGCTCTGGCGCCGGAATGACAACCTTCGCCGATCTCCGGCTCTCAGACGCCGTCCTCGCCGCTCTGCGCGACGTCGGTTACGAATCGCCCAGCCCGATCCAGGAGCAGGCGATACCCGACCTGCTCGCCGGCAGGGACGTGATCGGCCAGGCCCAGACCGGCACCGGCAAGACCGCCGCGTTCGGCCTGCCGATGATCGACTTCGTCGACCCGGACGACCCCGACACGCAGGCGCTGATCCTGACCCCGACGCGCGAGCTCTGCATCCAGGTCACGCAGGCGCTGCGCACCTACGGCAAGCACAAGGGGATCGACCCGGTCGCCGTCTTCGGCGGTGCCCCGATCCGCACGCAGCAGGCCCAGCTCAAGGCCGGCGCCCAGGTCGTCGTGGGCACGGTCGGACGCGTGCTCGACCTGATCTCGCGCCACTCGCTGGTGCTCAACGCGTGCCGCTACATGGTCCTCGACGAGGCCGACGAGATGCTCGACCTCGGCTTCCTCGAGGACGTCGAGAAGATCCTCTCGTTCACGCCGAACGGCCGTCAGACGGCGCTCTTCAGCGCGACGATGCCGGCCGAGATCCGCGGCCTCGCCGAGCGCCACCTCTACGACCCGGTGACCATCAAGGTCAAGTCGGCGACGCTCACGATCGACACCGTCGAGCAGTTCTTCGTCGAGACGAAGACGGCCGACAAGAACGAGATGCTCGCGCGCGTGCTCGAGTCCGAGCAGCCCGACCAGGCGATCGTGTTCGTGCGCACCAAGATCCGCTGCGATCAGCTGTACCGCACGCTGCGCGACCGCGGCATGAACGTCAAGGCGCTGCACGGCGACATGAGCCAGGGGTCGCGCGACGGCGTGATGATCTCGTTCAAGGACGCGCGCGTGCAGATCCTGGTGGCGACCGACGTCGCCGCGCGCGGCCTGGACATCTCCACGGTCACGCACATCATCAACTTCGACGTCCCGACCTCGCCCGACGTCTACGTGCACCGGATCGGCCGCACCGGCCGCGTCGGCCGCTCGGGTCGCGCGATCACGTTCGTCGAGCCGCGCCAGGCGCGCGAGCTGGCGGCGATCGAGAAGAACGCCAACACGAAGATCTCGCCCTGGAGCGAAGGCGCGAAGGTCGCGCCGGCGAAGGTCCAGGAGGCGCGCCCGCGCCGCCACCGCAAGCCGCACGACGACGCCGCGGCGCCCGTCAACGGCGACGGCACGTTCACCAAGCTGATCGCGTCGGGTGGCCGCGCCGCCGGCCTCGCCGAATCAGACCTGATCGGCGCCGTGGCCGCGACCGGCCTGGACGGCGAGGCGATCCGCAACGTGCGCGTGCTGGAGCGCTTCGCCCTCTTCGAGGTGCCGAGCGATCAGGCGGCCCGCGTCGCGGACTCCGTCGACGGCACCGACGTGCGCGGCTACACGCTGCGCCTCGAACTCGCGAAAGGCTGATACCCGAATGTCCCAGATGACCATGACCACGAATCACGGCGACATCGTCTTCGAGATGTTCGACGATGACGCGCCCAAGACCGTCGCCAACATGCGCGAGCTCGCGGAGAAGGGCTTCTACGACGGTCTCGGATTCCACCGGATCATCCGCGACTTCATGATCCAGGGCGGCTGTCCGCAGGGCACGGGCACGGGCGGCCCGGGCTACGAGTTCGAGGACGAGTTCAACGATCACAAGGTCGTCCGCGGGGCGCTCGCGATGGCGAACTCCGGCCCGAACACGAACGGCTCGCAGTTCTTCATCGTCACGACCGGCGCCGCCCCGTGGCTGGACGGCAAGCACACCGTGTTCGGCGAGGTGACCTCGGGCATGGACGTCGTCGACAAGCTCGAGGGCCTGCCGACGGACGGCCGCGACCGGCCGCAGGAGCCGGCCGTGATCGAGAAGCTCAGCTTCGGCTGAGGGCACGCCGACCCTGCGCTGACACCGTGTCGGCTGCGGTAGCCTCAGGCGCATGGCCACCGTGGAGCAGAGTGCAGCCGTACCGGGCGGCTTCGCCGTCGAGAACCCCGCGACCGGCGCGGTGATCGCGACCGTCCCGGTCGCCTCCGCCGCCGAGGTCGCCGAGCTCGTGGCGCGCGCTCGCGCCGCCCAGCCCGCCTGGGAGGAGCTCGGCTTCGACGGCCGTGCCAAGGTGCTGCGGCGCGCTCAGAAGTGGGTCGTCCACAACGCCGACAGGATCGTCGACGTGATCGTGTCGGAGACCGGCAAGACGCACGACGACGCGCTCATCAACGAGATCTCCTATGCCGCCGGCGCATTCGGCTTCTGGGCCAAGCACGCGCCCCGCTACCTCGCCGACGAGAAGGTCCGCTCCTCGAACCCGCTCGTCGCCGGCCGCAAGCTGGTCTCGCGCTACCGGCCGCTCGGCGTGATCGGCGTGATCGGCCCCTGGAACTACCCGCTGACGAACTCGTTCGGCGATTGCATCCCCGCGCTCGCGGCCGGCAACGCGGTCGTGCTCAAGCCCTCGGAGATCACCCCGCTCACGTCCCAGCTGATGGCCGGCGCGATGCGCGAGTGCGGGCTGCCCGAGGACGTCCTGCTCGTCGCCACGGGCGACGGCACGACCGGCTCGGCGCTCGTCGACGAGGTCGACATGGTGATGTTCACCGGCTCCACCAGCACTGGCAAGAAGGTGATGGAGCGTGCCGCGCGGACGCTCACGCCCGTCTCGCTCGAGCTCGGCGGCAAGGACCCGATGATCGTGCTCGCCGACGCCGACGTCGAGCGCGCCGCGAGCGCCGCCGCCTACTACTCGATGCAGAACGCGGGCCAGACCTGCATCTCGGTCGAGCGCGTCTACGTCGAGGAGCCGATCTACGACGAGTTCATCGACAAGCTCACGCGCAAGGTCTCGGCGCTGCGCCAGGGCGTCTCCTCCGGCCCCGGCACCGTCGACGTCGGCGCGTTCACGTTCCCGCCGCAGCTCGACACCGTCAGCCGGCACGTCGACCAGGCTCGCGACGCGGGCGCGCGCGTGCTCACGGGCGGCGGCTCGCCGGAGGGCGGCGGCCGCTTCTACAAGCCGACCGTGCTCGTCGACGTGGACCACACGATGGCGTGCATGACCGAGGAGACGTTCGGCCCGACCGTCCCGGTGATGAAGGTCGCCGACGCCGACGAGGCCGTGCGGCTCGCCAACGACTCCGAGTACGGCCTCGCAGCGTCGGTGTGGACCAAGGACAGCGCCCGCGGCGAGGAGATCGCCCGCCGGATCGAGGCCGGAGCGGTCTGCGTCAACGACGCTCAGCTCAACTACCTGGCGTTCGAGCTGCCGATGGGCGGCTGGAAGTCGTCGGGCCTGGGCGCGCGCCACGGCGCCCCCGGCATCCGCAAGTACTGCCGCCAGCAGTCGCTGCTCGTGACGCGCTTCGCGCCGCCGAAGGATCTGCACTTCTTCCCCTTCAAGCCGCGCACGACGAAGCTGCTCGGCAAGGGCTTGAAGCTGCTCTACGGCCGCGGCAAGCGCGACTGAGCTACGCGGCGAGCGGCAGCGGCGCGTCCTGGATGCGCTGCATCTCGCGCCGCAGCCGGCGGCGGCCGCGATGCTGGAGGCCGTGGACGGCGTCCTCCGAACGACCCAGCCGCGTGGCGATCTCGCGCGGCGTGAGCCCGATCAGGAAGCGCAGCACGATCACGTCGCGCTGCTCGGACGGCAGCGCGTCGAGCGCCAGGCGCAGGTCGGCGAAGCGCTCGCGACCCGTGACGTCGACCTCGACGTCGATCGAGCGGATCTCCTCGCACGGCGTCGGACGGCGCGAGCGGACGTGATCGATCGCGGCGTTGTGCGCCACTCGCAGGATCCACGACGAGAACGGCGTGACGCCCGGCTGGTAGCGAACGAGCGCCGTCATCAGCTTGGCGAAGATGTGCTGCGTGATGTCCTCGGCCTCGTGCTCGTCACGCACGATCGAGCAGACGTAGCCGTAGACGTTGTCGGCGTAGCGCAGGTAGAGGAAGCGCAGCGCGTCGGCGTCGCCTTCCTTCGCGCGCGTGACCGCCGCGAGCACCAGGCGCTCCGTCGCCGGCGATCGATCGAGCGTGCGGTGGCGACGGAATCCGCCTCTCACAACCGTTGATTGGATGTGGTCCGCCTCGTGGCGGATCGCGTCCTGGGCCCCTGTGATCCCGCTGAGCATCCGATGCGTCCCTTCCCATCCGGCCGCGCCATCCGCGCGAGGCTGCTGAGGGGCGAAACTAGACGGGCGCGGTGAACCCGCCGTTATCAGCCGGATCAATTGAGCGTTAACCCGCTCCAGTGGACAGATGTACGGTTGGGCGGGGCCTGGCCGCCTGGGACCCTCGGAAGTCTCAGTGAACCCCGTTGGGCCCAAGCCGGGATCGGTCGTGCGCACGCTCTCCAGGCGAGAGCTGCTCGGCGTCCCTTGGCGGGAGGCGTTCCAGTCCCTGCCGGCGCCCGCGCTCGTGCTCGGCGCCGACGGCGCGCTGATCGCCTGCAACCCCGCCGCTCGCACGGTGCTGGGATCGGGCGCGCGCATCGGCACGCCCTGCTGCGAGCTGCTGGGATGCCGGCCTCCGGGCAACGGTCCCGGCGCGGGGTGCGTCAGCGAGCTAGTGCGTCGCGGCGACACCGCGCTCGCCGAGCGGCAGATCCTGCTCCAGGATGGCGCCGCGGCCTGGCTCTCCGCGGCGCGAGCCGGCACCCAGGGCGAGGTCGTCGTCATGCTCAGCCGGCTCGCGGGGCCTGGGGGCCTCCCGTCCGACGTCCCTCGCCTGCGCGTGCGCGCGCTCGGGCACACGCGCTTGGAGACCGACGAGGCGCCGCTGGTCGGCGAGTGGCTCAGCCATCGCCCCGGCCAGCTGCTCAAGTACCTCGTCTGCGAGCGCGGGCGGGTCGTCACGCTCGAGGAGCTGATCGAGGTCTTCTGGCCGAGCGGTGGGCGCGCCGCCGCGACGAGCGTGCGGCAGGCGATCCACACGCTGCGCGACCGGCTCGAGCCGGATCGTCCGAAGGGAAAGCCCTCGGGGTACGTGGTCGCGCGCACCCGTGGCTACGAGCTGACGCCGGGTCGCGTCTGGATCGACGCGGACGACTTCGAGGCGCACGCGCGCGCCGGCCTGGCCGCGCTCCATCACGGCGCGGCCGAGCGCGCCGACGCCTCGCTGAGCGCGGCGGCGGGCGCGTACGCGGGCGACTTCCTGGCCGACGAGCCCTATGCCGAGTGGGTGCTGGTCGAGCGCGAGCGCCTGCGCGACCTCGCGGCCCAGGTGCTGCGCGGCCTGGCCGGCCTCAAGCTGGAGGCGGGCGAGGATGAGATCGCCGGCGGGCTCCTCCAGCGCCTGGCCGAGCTCGAGCCGCTGGACATGCAGGCGCAGCGCGACCTGATCGCGCTGATGGTGCGCCGGGGCCGCCACTCGGAGGCGCTGCGGCGCTACGAGCTGGTGCGGCGGCGCTACATGCGCGCGTTCGGCTCCCAGCCCGACTTCACCCTCGCCGAGTTGACGACGTAGGCTCAGCGGCCCGTGGTGGCCGCTCTCCTCGCTATCGCTTCCTCGCTTCCTGGGGCCTGTCGGACTTCCTCGGCGGCCTGCTGAGCCGGCGTCATCACCTGGTCGCGGTGATGCTCCTGTCGCAGGGCGTCGCGCTCGCGATCCTGATCGCCGCGGTGCTGCTCGGCGCGCCGACCGAGCACGATGCCGCGGCGACGGCGTGGGCGGCCGGCGTCGGAGGCCTCGGGCTGCTCGGCCTGATCGCGTTCTACCGCGCGCTCTCGATCGGCACGATGAGCATCGTCGCGCCGATCTCGGCGACCGGGGTCTCGATCCCCGTGCTGGTCGGGCTCGCCTCGGGCGAGCGGCCCGCAGCGCTCCAGCTGGTGGGCATGCTGCTCGCGTTCTCCGGCGTGGTCCTTGCCGCGCGCGAGCCGCCGGCCGCCGACGCCGAGGAACGCCGTACGGCGCGCACCGCCATCTGGCTGGCGCTGCTCGCGGCGATCGGCTTCGGCTCGTTCTTCGCCGGGATCGACCGCGCCGAGGAGACCGCCGACGTCGCCTGGGTGCTGATAACTCTCACCGGCGTCGTCGCGCTGGCCGGCGGCTAACCTTCGGCACCGCAACCGTGCGTGCCCGGGAGGGTTCGTACGTCCGACAGTCCGCGACCGCCGGCCGCTCTCCCACTGCGCCGGCGCCGGCCGGTCAGGCGACCGAAGCAAGGAGCAATACGTGTCACGACAGCTCGTCCTCGCGCTGCTCGCGCTGCTCTCCGCGGCGCTGCTGGCCCCTGCCGCCGGGCAGGCCTCGAGCGGGCAGGTCATGACGTTCGAGGCGCCGGGCGAGCTGCTCGACGACTCCCAGCGCGAGTCGACGCTGGACGAGATCCAGGCCTTCGGCGTCAAGCGCGTGCGCGCGCTCGTCTACTGGCGCGAGTTCACGGCGCGCCCGAACTCCAAGCGGCCCCCGGCCTTCGATCGCGCCGATCACACCGCCTACCCCGCGGAGACGTGGGGCCGGCTCGACCGGCTCGTCGACTCGACCGAGCGCCGCGGGATCGAGCTGCAGGTCACGCTCACCGGCCCCGTTCCGACATGGGCCACCGGTACGAAGCGGGGGCATCTCAACCGGCCCGGCCCGGGCGAGTTCGGCCGCTGGGTCACGGCCGTCGCCACGCGCTACGGCGATCGCGTGAACCTCTGGTCGATCTGGAACGAGCCGAACCATCCGGATTTCCTCAAGCCGCAGTACTCCAACGACAGGCCGGCCTCGCCGATGATCTACCGCGGCCTCTACCGCGCGGCCGAGCGGGCGATCCACCGCGCGCCGGGGGGCTCGCGTGACAAGGTGCTGTTCGGCGAGACGGCGCCGATCGGGAACTCGAATCTCGTCTCGCCGCTGAGCTTCCTGCGGCGCGCGACCTGCTTGAACTCCGACTACGAGAAGAAGCGCAGCTGCGCCAAGCTGCGGATGGACGGCTACGCGCACCACGCCTACACGCGCAAGGCCGGGCCGAACTTCGTCCATCCCGACCGCGACGACGTCAGCATCGGGGCGCTCAGCCGGCTCGTCGAAGCGCTCAACCGCGCCGCCCGCGCGGGCGTGATCGCCTCGCGCCGCACGATCTACCTGACGGAGTTCGGCATCCAGAGCAAGCCGGATCCGATCGCGGGCGTCTCACTCCGGCGCCAGGCCGAGTATCTCGCGATCTCCGAG
This sequence comes from uncultured Solirubrobacteraceae bacterium, assembly GCA_963839615.1. Lineage (GTDB taxonomy): Bacteria > Actinomycetota > Thermoleophilia > Solirubrobacterales > Solirubrobacteraceae > DASQMT01. The sequence continues at coordinate 164,655 of CAWIVY010000009.1, read as the reverse complement.
CGGATCGCCTACGCGAACCCGCGCGTGGCGGCGTTCTCGCAGTACCTGATGCTCGACGACCAGCCGCGCGGGGGCTCGCGGCTGCAGCGCTACTCCGGGTTCGAGACCGGGCTGAAGACGTCGAACGGCAAGCGCAAGCCGGCATACGACGGCTTCATCCTGCCGCTCGCCGTCAAGCAGTACGGCTCGAACGACGTGCTCTGGGGCCGCGTGCGCCCCGCGACCGGTCCGACCGAGGTCACGATCCAGAACAAGATCGGCAAGGGGAGCTGGCGTCGGCTCACCGTCGTGCCGACGAGCGGCGTGTACGGCTTCCGCGCCGACCACAAGAAGAGGCAGGTCTACCGGGCCAAGTGGACCCGCCCGGGCGGCGGCACGATCACCGGTCCACCCATTCGCGCGTATTAGTGCTCCGCGGGTCATCCGGACCGCGTTCTGACCGGGATGCCGGGCATTCGGCCTCGGCCGGAGGCCTCGTCACCGGCTACGCCTCGGCCCGGACTTGACCGGGCTGCCTCTATGACGGAAGCCTGAACGCGGCCGCCGGGCCCTTGTAACGCCCGGCGCTCCGTGCGCACAATCAGGTCATGTCCTCGCGTGGCTCCGTGCTCGTCGTCGACGACGAGCCGACGATCGCCGAGGTCGTCTCGCGTTACCTGGCCCGCGCCGGGTACGACACGCGCGTCGCCGGCGACGGCCCGCGCGCGATCGAGCTGGCGGGCGAGCGGCGGCCCGACCTCGTCGTGCTCGACCTGATGCTGCCCGGCATCGACGGGCTCGAGGTCATGCGGCGGCTGCGCGACCTCGGCGAGACCGGACCGCGCGAGCGCATCGCCGTGATCCTGCTCACGGCCAAGGGCGACGAGTCCGACCGCGTGATCGGCCTGCGGCTCGGCGCCGACGACTACGTCGTCAAGCCGTTCTCGCCGGCCGAGCTGGTCGCGCGCGTGGATGCCGTCCTCCGGCGCGTCGACCCCGCGCCGGAGAAGGCGCCGCCGCTCGAGCACGGCGACCTGGTGATCGATCCCGCCGCGCGGCGCGCGTTCGTGCGCGGCGAGGAGGTGACGCTGACGCAGCGCGAGTTCGATCTGCTGCTGTTCCTCGCGCGCCATCCCGGCCAGGCGTTCACCCGCACGCAGCTGATGGACGCGGTCTGGCAGTACACGTTCTACTCCGACACCTCGACGGTCACGGTGCACGTGCGCCGCCTGCGCGCGAAGATCGAGGCGGACCCGGCGCAGCCGCGCCACGTCCAGACGGTGTGGGGCGTCGGCTACCGGTTCCAGCCGTGAGCCCGCGCCGCTCGGCGCTGCTCGGGCTCGGCGCCGCGCTGCTCGCCGCCGGCGCCATCGCGGCGGTCTACGGACCGCGCGACGGGCTGCTGACGCTCGCGTTGCTGGCCGCCGTCGGCGCCGCGGCGCTCGCGCTCGCGCACGTCGCGCGGGCGCGCCGCCGGCGGCTCGGCACGCCAAGGCGCCAGCTCGCTCTCGGGATCGCGATCGCCGTCGGCCAGCTCGTCCTCGTGATCGGCGCCGGGATCGCGCTGATGTTCGTCTCCGCCCACGATGCGCTCTTCGTCGGCGCGATCACCGCGTTCGCCGTGGTGATCGCGATCCGCGCGGTGCAGCTCATGAGCGGCGGCGTGATGGACGACGCGGAGCGGATGCGGCGGGATCTGATCGCCGCGGTCTCGCACGACCTGCGGACCCCGATCACGTCGCTGCGGCTGCTGACCGAGGCGATCGCAGACGACGTCGTCGACGGCGCGACGAAACGCAGCTACCTCGGTCAGATGAGCACGCACCTGAACGCGATGTCGGCGCTGATCGACGACCTCTTCGAGCTCTCCCGGCTCGAGGCCGGCGAGATCAATTGGAGCCTCGAGCAGGTCCAGCTGGACGAGCTCGTCGGCGAGACGGTCGACGCGATGCGGGCGCAGGCCGACGCACGCAGCGTGCAGGTGCGCGCCGAGCTCCCCGCCGGGCTGCGTCCCGCCCACGGCGACCCGGAGAAGCTGCAGCGCGTGCTCTTCAACCTGATCCAGAACGCGATCCGCCACACGCCCGCGGACGGCTCGGTCGTCGTGCGCGCCCGGCCGGCGGGCGACGCCGTCGAGATCGAGGTGTCCGACACGGGCGACGGGATCGCGGCCGGAGAGCGCGAGCACGTCTTCGAGCCGTTCTTCCGCGGCGGCGCGCAAGCCGCGCGGCCGAGTGGAGGCGCCGGCCTCGGCCTGGCGATCTCGCGCGCGATCGTCGAGGCCCACGGCGGCCGCATCTGGCTCGAGGACGCGCCGAGCGGCACGCGCGTGCGCTTTTCGCTGCCGTCTGCGTAAGAGCTAGTCTCCGCACAGATGGCCGATCAGCAGCTCTGGCTACTTCGCCACGGCGAAGCCGTTCCGCACGACTCGAAGCCCGACTTCGACCGTGAGCTGACCGCGCGCGGCGAGCGCCAGTCGGCCGCCGCGGGCGAGGCGCTCGCGCGGCTCGGCGTGGAGTTCTCCGCCTGCTACACGAGCCCGCTCGTGCGCGCGGCCGCGACCGCCGCGCACGCGTGCGAGCCGCTGAACGTGTCACCGCAGCCGCACGACCCGCTCGGCAAGGACTTCGACGTCGACGGGGTGCGCGAGCTCCTCGCCGCGCACGACGACGGCGACCGCGTGCTGGTCGTCGGGCACAACCCGTCGTTCGAGCAGGTCGTGCTCGATCTCACCGGCGCGCGGGTCGACTTCAAGAAGGGCGGCGTCGCCGCGCTGCGCGTACGCGGCGGGCGCGGAGAGCTGCTCGCCCTGATGCGCCCGCGCGAACTGGAGTCGCTCGCGCTGAGCACGCTCCCGCAGCCCTGACGGGCCGGGCCCTAGCCCGCGAGCGCGGCGTCGATCATCGCGAGCGCGACCTCGGCGCGGCTGGCCAGCGAGTCGGCGAGCACGAACTCGCCCGGGTTGTGCGCCTTGCCGCCGCGCGGCCCGAGGCCGTCGACGGTGAGCGGGATCGAAGGGGCGAAGTGGCTCGCGTCGCTGGCCCCGCCTCGCCGCACGCCCACGACCGGGCGCCCGAGCGCAGCGCTCGCGCGGGCGAGCAGCGGCGCGGTCGCCGCCTCCGAGCTCATGCCGGGCCAGAGCCGGATCAGCTCCGGCTCGAGCGTGACGCCGCCGACGTCCCGCGGGAGCGTCTCGAGCACACCCAGGATCGCCGCGTCGGAGTCGGCACGCAGGTCGCACGAGAGCTCGCCGCGGCCCGGCACGACGTTGAACGCCTCGCCGGCGTGCATCACCGTCGGCACCGCCGTGAGGTGATCCGGGCCGTCCGGCGCGTGCCGCGCGGCGACCGCCTGGGCCGCTGCCGCCAGCGCCAGCAGCGCGTTGCGCCCGCGGTCCGGCGCCGAGCCCGAGTGCGCGGAGCGGCCGCGGGCGAGGACCTTGATCGTGCCCGCCGCCTTGCGCCGCACGACCACGCCCTCGTCGCCGTGCGGCGTCAGCTCGCCGGCCTCGAAGCAGAGGCACGCGTCCCAGCCGGCGAAGCGCTCGACGTGCGCGAACGGCGCGGCGCGCCATTCCTCGTCGCAGACGAGCAGCAGCGCCGCCTCGGCGAAGTCGGCACGCCGCGACGTCAGCGCGCACAGCGCGCCGATCGCCAGCACGACGCCGCCCTTCATGTCGACCGCGCCGGAGCCGAGCAGGCGGTCGCCCTCGTGGCGCAGCGGCTTGTGGTGGGCGTGTGCGACGACGGTGTCGACGTGGCCGAGCAGCAGGATCCGCCGGCTGCCGGTGCCGCGCAACGTCGCGAGCAGGTCGGGCGCGTGGCCGGGCGAGGAGCAGGCCGGCCGCTCGACCTCGGCGTCGGCCGGCAGCAGCGCGGCGCACACCGCCGCGCACTCCTCGGCCCCGTGGATGTCGCCCGACGGAGAGGAGACGGCCACGAGCGCGTCGAGCTCGCGCACGGCACGCCGTGCGATCTCGCTCGCCTCCCGCTGCACCCACGCGTCCATCGTCCTCGAGGACTCTAGAGTTCAACCCGTGCCCGAGCTGCCCGAGATGGAGATCGTCGCGCGCCGGCTCGACGCGGTTCTCCCGGGCGAGACGATCGAGTCCGCGCTCGCGCCCGGCATCAACGCGCTGAAGACGTTCGACCCGCCTCTGAGCGCGCTCGACGGGCGTGCCTTCACCGGCGTGCGGCGGCGCGGGAAGCTGCTGCTGCTCGAGCTCGGCGACCTCGTGCTCCTGACGCACCTGATGTCGGCCGGCCGCCTGCAGCTGCATCCCAAGCGCGCCTCGCTGCGCGACCGGACCTCGCGCTTGCTGTTGCGGCTGCCCGGCGACCGCGAGCTGCGCGTGCGCGAGTTCGGCACGAAGCAGGCTGCCTGGGTGAAGGTGCTGCGGGCCGAGGACGTCGACGCCGACGACTCGCTCGCGAGCCTCGGGCCCGAGGCCTGGCCCGACCCGCCGCCGCTGCGTGAGCTGCTCGAAGCGCCGCGGCCGCTGCACACGCTGCTGCGCGACCAGCAGGTGGTCACCGGGATCGGCCGCACCTGGGTCGACGAGATCCTCAACGTGGCGCGGCTCTCGCCGTTCAAGCGCGGCGACGACCTCTCCGAGGACGAGGCCGAGGCGCTCCGCGCCGCGATGGTCTCCGAGCTGGGCCGCGTGATCGACGTCTACGAGGAGCAGGTCGAGATCCCGCTGCCGGAGAAGTTCCCCAAGCCGACGCGGGTGCACGCCCATCAGGGCGAGCCGTGCCCGCAGTGCGGGACGGTGCTGGAAGCGGTCTTCTACGAGGACTACGTGATGAGCTACTGCCCGCGCGACCAGACCGAGGGGCGCGTGCTCAAGGACCGCCGGCTCTCGCGCCTGCTCAAGTAGGCGGCGGCGGCCGGTAGCCGGGGCCGCGCAGGAGCAGGCTCCAGCGCACGCGCCACGACGGCGCGGCGCGCAGGTCGCGGCCCAGCGCCGCGTACTCGTGGAAGGCCACCGCGAACGGGTTGAACGTCTCCAGGTTCGTCGTCAGCCCGTAGCGGACCCGCTCGGACTCGGGCTCGAAGCTCCCGAAGAGGCGATCCCAGATGACGAGGATCCCGCCGTAGTTGCGGTCGAGGTACTGCTCGTTCGCCCCGTGGTGCACGCGATGGTGCGAGGGCGTGTTGAGCATCGCCTCCAGCGGCCGCGGAAGCCTCCCGATCCGCTCCGTGTGGAGCCAGAACTGGTAGATCAGGCTCCAGCTCTGCGCGAGCAGCACCATCCAGGGCGCGAAGCCGAGCAGCAGCAGCGGCAGCCAGAACGGCAGGTAGGTCATCGGCACCCACGTCTGGCGCAGCGCCGTCGAGAGGTTGTAGTGCTGGGAGGAGTGGTGGACGACGTGGCTCGCCCAGAACACGCGGCTCTCGTGGCTGACGCGATGGAAGACGTAGTAGGCGAGGTCGTCGGCGAAGAACAGCAGCACCCAGACCCACCAGTCGCCCGGGTCCAGCCGCAGCGGCGTCAGCTCGTACAGCGCGGCGTAGATCGCGACGACGGCGAGCTTCCAGACGACGTTGACCGTGACGTTGCCCAGCCCCATCGCGAGGCTCGTGCGCGTGTCGCGCAGCTCGTAGCCGACGAGGCCTTCGCTCTGCAGGTTGCGGTAGGTGAGCCCCTCGACGACGAGCAGCAGCACGAAGAACGGGATCGCGTAGTAGAGGACCTCGGTCATGCGATCGAGCGCTCCAGCAGCTCGGCGGCGATGCCGCGGGCGCTCGCCGGCTCGCGCGCCGCGATCGCCGCCGCGAGCGCCCGGATCGCGGCCGGGTCGTCGAGCTCGGCCCGCACGCGCTCCGCGTCGAGCACCAGCACGTGCTGCCTGCCGACCAGCGTGTTGAGCGCGAGCCGGTAGGCGACGTTGCCGGCGCCGTCGACGACGAGGTCCCAGAAGCGCTCGTACTCCGCGTTGCGGGCGTCCGGCGCGGCGGTCGCCGCGAGCGCCTCCGCGCGCGCGCCGATCGCCGCCCGCTGCGCCGCGCTCGCGCGCTCGGCGCAGCGCCGGGCGGCGTCGGCGCCGATGCACGCGCGCAGCTCGAGCGCCGCGCGCTCGAGCTCGAGCTCCGGCGGTGCCTCGCCCTGCGCGGCGAGCGCGAGCAGGAGGTCGAGCCCGCCGTCGTGGCGCCAGTCGCGGACCCGCGTCGCGCCACCGTGGCTGATCCGGATCAGGCCCGCTTCCTGCAGCCGCTTGAGCGCCTCGCGAACGGCGTGCCGGCCGGCCCCGAGCTGCTCGGAGAGGCGCCGCTCGGACGGCACGGCGGCGCCCGGCGCGAGCGCGCCGGAGAGGATGTCGGCGCGCAGGCCGGCGTGGATGCGATCGGACAGAAGCACTGGTAGGACCAGTTGGGAGAACTGGTTGTACCAGATGTCCGCTCACAACGAAAGGCGGCGGCGGGTCGAGACCCGCCGCCGCCGAACCGCGTCGATGCTGCCGAGGCTAGTAGCCCGGCATGTGCGCGAACGAGAAGCCGGAGGCGCAGCGCTGGCTCCAGCCCTCGGGCGCCGGGCACCACATGGTGTCCGGGAAGTACGCCGGGTAGGCCGCGTGCGCGTTCGGCGTCAACTGGCCGTGGACGAGGCCCTTGGCGGTGCCGCCCGTGCCCGTGCGCAGGTAGACCGGGCCGCCGCTGTCACCGTGACCGGCGGCGTAGCTGCCCGAGCCGGCCGAGTTGATGACATCGGCGAGCGGCCCCTGCCAGCTCGTGCACCACCACAGGAACCAGCTGCGGCACACGTTCTGCGCGGTGTCGACCACGCGGAGGCCGCAGGTCTCGCCGGTGTACGAGCCGGACTGGCACAGGTACTGGCCGACGATCGGGCTGCTCCAGCTGCCGACGTAGAGCTGCGTCGGGCTCAGGGCCGATCCGACGTTGATGTACCGCGACGCGCCCGTGACGCCGATCGCGGCCACGTCCGTGCCGGCGTTGCTGTACACGGCGTTGCCCATCACGTTGAACGTGTTGTTGCTGCGCGGGCCGTTGGAGAACGTGGTCCCCACGCCGCCGCAGTGCGCGGCGGTCAGCATCGCCGGAGCGCCGTTGTAGTTGGCCGCGAAGCCGGTGCTGCAGCCGCCGCCGCTCGAACGGATCCGGTCACCGCCGTACCACGGGGAGAAGTCGTTGAAGCGGAAGCCGCCGAAGAACAGCTGCTTCTCGGACGTCTGCTGGTCGACCGCGCTGACGTTGCCGACGAGATCGCCGTAGCGCCCCTTCAGCAGCTCGGAGGCCTGTTCGACCTGACCCTTCTCCGGGGCGACCACCGACACGGTGAGGCCGGAGCCGTCGAGCGCGGGGCCCACCGCAGCGACGCTCACCTTCTGCTCGCCGAGCAGCTTCGCGTCGGCGCGCAGGCGCTTGCCCGCGGCGTTCATCTCCGTGCGGCTGAACTTGGCCTCGTGGAGCTCGATGTTGACGCCGGCCGGGATCCTGATGCCCAGCGGAATGCTGGGGTCCTTGCGGTAGACGTGCACCGTCCCGCGCTCGGGATCGATGCTGACGCCTGCGATGTCCGACGAAACCGAGCGCGACTGGGTGGCGAGCTTGTTGGCGATCGGAAGCAGGAGCTGCTGACTCTTCAGCTGCTCGGCCTCGATTCCGGTGAGCGCCGGCGCAGCCTCCTGTCCCTTCTTGGCTATGCCGGCATCGGGAGCGGGCGGGCCGACGGCGGCCTGCGCGGAACCGGCGAAGCTTGTGACGGCGAACGCTGCGACCAGCGCCGGCCAGAGGGTCCGTCTGCGGAATGCTCGCATCGTGCGAACTCCTTTGTGTGTGTGGGGGGCGGCGGGAAGCCCTTCCCGCCGAGCGCATCCTCGCCCGGGACGAGCATGGCGCGATACCCACCCAAGGGCTGATCCCGTCACCCCCCCGACGAGACGGCCTCGTACCCTCCGGGTCATGATCGAAGAAGGCACCACCGCTCCCGACTTCACGCTCCCCGACCAGGAGGGCGAGGACGTCTCGCTGTCCGAGTTCCGCGGCAGCCCCGTCGTCCTCTACTTCTATCCGAAGGCCGACACGCCCGGATGCACGACCCAGGCCTGCGGGGTACGCGACCATCGCGACGAATACGAGGCCGCCGGCGCCGTCGTGCTCGGCGTCTCCCCCGATCCCGTCAAGGCGGTCAAGAAGTTCGCCGACAAGCAGTCGCTCAACTTCCGCCTGCTGGCCGACGAGGACCACGCCGTCTGCGACCTGTACGGCGTCTGGGCGGAGAAGGAGATGTACGGCCGGACGTTCTGGGGCGCGCTGCGGGCGACGTTCGTGATCGACGAGCAGGGGGTCGTGCGCCACGTGATCCCGAAGGTCTCGCCGAAGACGCACGACGAAGCTGTGCTCGCGGTCCTCGCTGAGCTGGGCGTCGCCGGGAAGAGCGGGTGACAGGGATCCGGTGAAGCTCGTCGCGCTCGCGCTGATCGCCCTCGCCGCCGCCGTGCTCGCGTTTCGCGACGGCGGATCCGAAGGCGACGCGGGCGCTCCACGGGCGGCGGCGGAGCGCACGGTCGTGTGGGCGCTCGGCGACGGAGCCGACGGCAGCGCCCGGGCACGGCGGCTCGCGCGCTACGTGCGCGACCGGAAGCCCGGACGGTTCGTGTACCTCGGCGACGTCTACGAGCGGGGCGGCGCCGCGGCCATGCGGCGCCACTACGAGCCGCTCTATGGCGCGCTCGCCGGCCGGACGGACCCGGTGATCGGGAACCATGAGTTCAAGCGGCGCTTCGAGGGCTACTTCCCGTACTGGAAGGACGCGGGCGGGCTCGGGCGCGAGCGCGCGCTGCACCGCGCGCACCTGGACGACTCCGGCTGGCAGATCCTCGCCTACTCGTCGGAGTCCGATCCGGAGTCCGAGGCGAGCTGGGTGCGCCGGCAGGTGGCGCGCCATCCGGGCACCTGCCGGCTCGCCGTCGCCCATCGCGGCCGGTATGCGGTCGCCGACGACGAGCACGGCGACAACCCCGACCAGGCGCCGATCTGGTCCGCGCTCGCCGGGCGCACCGCGGTGAACCTCGTCGGCCACAACCACCTCTACGGCAGGCTCGCGCCGATCGACGGGGTCCACGTGCTGGTCTCCGGCGCTGGCGGCCACGAGCTGCGCGGGCAGGGGACGCAGCGCCACGAGGTCGCGTCGGTGGAGACCGGAGTGCCGACGGCGACGCGGCTCGTGCTGCGCACCGGCGCGCTCGACTTCAGCCAGGTCGACGCGCGCGGGCGCGTCTACGACTCGGGCACGATCCCCTGCGCGCCCGCGCGCTGAGCCGCGCTCAGTCGCTCCACCAGCCCTGCACCATCTCGGCGTCCTTGTTGTCGGTGTTGGGAGCGCCGAACGCGATCACCTCCGCGCCCTCCGGGCCACCCTCGAGCGCGCGCATCATCGGCCCCGGGATCCGTACCGCGTCGTACTGCCCGAGCTCCAGCACCTCGTCCTCGATCTTGAGCCGCGCGCTGCCGCTGATGACGACGTAGACCTCCTCCTGCTCGCCGTGGCGATGCCCGAACGGCGTGCGGAAGTCCGGCGCGATCTTGTACAGGCTCACTCCGGAGTTCTCCAGCTCGAGCGGCTTGCGCGCGAAGTGCGACTCGAGCCCCGGCGACAGGTCGAACTTGACCGCCATGTCCTCCACGTCCTGCTTCAGGTTGAGCTTGGTGTAGTCGGCCATACGGACCTCTTGCCCGCTATCCGCCCGCGTCGATCAGCCCGGCGATCGTGCCGACGACGCCTGCGGACGCGCGGCGCCCGTGTCCCCGGTCTTCGCCACCCGGGAAGCCTCCTCCGCCGCCGCGCCGAACCGCAGCAGGCGGCCACCGAAGGCGATCGCGCAGATCGCGAACCAGGCCGAGCCGAGCGCCAGGCCGGCGATCACGTCGCTCAGCCAGTGCACGCCGAGCAGCACGCGGCTTCCCGCCACCGTCACGGCGAGGCCGGCCGCCAGGCCGGCGATCGCCGCCCGTGCGCGGCGACTCCGGCCACGGCAGAGCAGCAGCGCCGCCGCCGCGAAGAACGCGGCCGCCCACGAGGAGTGGCCGCTCGGGAACGAGGGCCCGAGTGTCTCGGCTACTGGGTTGAGCTCCGGGCGCACGCGATCGGCGAGCGCCTTGACCGAGGTCGTGAGGATGCCGTTCCCGACGAGGACGATGAGCAGGAAGGGCGCGACCCACCGGCTCCGGGTCCTCACTGTCTCGACGAGCGCCAGGACGACCGCCAGCCAGATGACGACCATCGGCTCCCCCAGGTGCGTGACGGCGTTCAGGCCGTCGATCGAGAACGCCGACGCGTGCCGGTCGCCCCAGCTCGCCACGCTGTTGTCCAGGCGAACCAGATCGTCGTCGGCGCGGACGAGGTATGCGAGCACCGCGAACAGCACACCTCCTCCCACGCTGACGGCGAGCGCGAGCGTGAGCGCCAGCCCGGTCGCGGCCTCCGGATCCAGTCGCTTGGCCAGCGCGGAGCCCCCGCCCGGATGGCGCCGGATCGCCGCGCCGGCCCTGCGAGCGGGCTCGAGCGCCGGCGGCGCCGTCCGCGCCGCCGAGCGCGACCAGCGCAGGGTGAGCAGCGCGACCGCCGCGGCGATCGCCGTCGCCAGGAGGAGTAGGACCAGCAGGGTCACGGGTATGTGCCGGGCGGGAAGACGATCAACTCGGGTGCCTGCGTTGTACCCGGCCGATCGGAGAGGAAAGCGGATCGCGCTCGTGTGCGCGTTCCTGCGCACGTGGCTCATCGCCGCCTTCGCGGTCTTCGTGCTCGTCGTCGAGTCCGCGACCTACAGCGTCACGTCGCTGGCGGTGTCACGCCAGCGCCCCGACGTCAAGCGGCTCGAGGACCTTCCGGCCGACGCCAGCTTCCCGTCCGGTCACACGGCGGCGGCGATCGCGGTCTACGCCGGCCTGGTGCTGCTCCTCACGTCGCGGTTCCCCACGCGCGGGCTTCGCTTCATCGCGTGGGCGGTGGCGATCCTGATCCCCTGCTTCGTGGCCTTGGCCCGGATGTACCGCGGCATGCACCATCCGCTCGACCTTGCAGGCGGGCTCGTCATCGGCGTCGGCGCCCTGCTCGTGCTGCTGTTCGCCTGCCGGGCGGCGGGCGTCGCGCATGCGGCGCACAGGCCACTGCCCGCAAAAGCCGCCGCGTCGCGCCGAACGCAGCCGGTCGCATGAGGGTCGCGGTCGTCGCGCACGCCGAGAAGGCGCTCGGGGCCGAGCTCGTCTTCGCATGGGGCGGAGACGGAACCGTGCGGCGGTGCATCGACGTGCTGGCCGGCTCGAAGGCCAGCCTCGCGGTGCTTCCCGCCGGCACCGCCAACCTGTTCGGGACCAACCTCGGGATCCCCCAGGACATCGAGGGCGCCGTCGCCGTCGGGCTCGGTGGCGACCGCCGGAAGCTCGACGTCGGGCGCTTCGGGAAGGAGCGGTTCGCTGTCATGGCCGGCGCCGGCTTCGACGCGGCGATGATCCGCGACGCCGATGACCTCAAGGATCGCGTGGGCCGGGCGGCGTATCTCTGGAGCGGGTCGCGCAACCTGCGCGCGGAGGGCTTCGGTGCCGAGATCGCGGTCGACCGGACCGACTGGTACGAGGGCGACGCGACATGCGTCCTCTTCGGAAACCTGGGCGACATCTTCGGCGACCCCAACCGGTCCCCGTTCGTCCGGACCACCAAGGCCAGGTCGGTGAAGGTCCGGCTGGACCGCGGCGGCGTCAGAGCGGGAAGTCCGGGCGCTCGCGCAGCGGATCGAGGTCCGGGTCCTCCGCGCCCCACTCGCGCACGCGCGGCTCGTCCGCGAGCGCCTCGCGCACGTGCGCGCCGGCCTCGTCGAGGCGGCCGAGCCGGGCCTCGCAGCAGGCGAGGTTGTACAGCAGCGAGCCGTCGCCGGGGTGGGCCGCCAGGCCGTCGGAGATGATCGCGATCGCCTGCTCCCACTCGCCGGCGTCGATGTGCGGCCGGGCGCGGAAGCTCCACTCCCACGCGGAGACCTCGAACGGCTTCCCCGGCTCGCCGCCGATCGCCAGCACCGTCGTGGCGTCCGCCACGGCGACGGCGTGGCGGCGCGATTCGGGATCGGGCAGGAACACGCAGGTGCCGGCGGGCGCGTCGACCGCCTCGCCGTCGATCGTGAAGCGGGCGTGGCCGCTCACGACGACGTAGAGCTCCTCGTGACCGCCCTCGGGGCCGCCCTCCTTGTGCTCTTCGACGACGTCTTCCCCGGCGGCCGGCGCCGTGTAGGCGTTGACCCCGAACCCGGTCACGCCCAGGGCGTGACGCAGGGGGTGCCAGAGCAGGGTCCCCTCGACGGCGGAGATGGGCTCGACGTCGGAGATGCGTAGCGCGCGGTAGGCCATCCGCGGAGCCTATGCGGCGACGGCGCCGCGTCTAGGCTGGGAGCGGTGCCCCTCGCGTCGATCGGCGACTCCTTCTCCTCCTTCTTCGACGCGGTCGGCGACTTCGCGTCGAACCTGGCCGCGATCAAGTGGATATCGCTGTTCCTCGGGCTGCTGATCTTCATCGGCTATCTGAGCGTGCGCGCCCGGGCGTCGTTCCACATCCTGCGCGCCGCCTATCCCGACGAGCGCTTCCGCTTCCGCGAGGTCTGGGGCGCCTACCTCGCCGGCTACGGGTTCAACTCCGTCGTCCCCGCCCGCGGCGGCGACGTCGTGCGGCTGTTCCTGACGAAGACCTCCGTGCCGAACTCGAGCTACCCGGCGGTCGGCTCGTCGTTCTTCGTCGAGCAGATCTTCGACCTCACGCTCGCGATCCCGATCCTGATCTTCGCGTTCTCGCAGGGCGCGTTCCCGAAGCCGCCGGACTTCTCCAAGCTGCCGGCGTTCGATCTCGCCTTCTTCGCCTCCCATCCGCGCTTCGCGCTGTTCGTGCTGACCGCGCTGGCGCTCGCCGCGCTCGTGGCGTTCGCGCTGCTGTCCGCGCGCGTGCGCGCGTTCTGGGATCGGGTGCGGCAGGGGTTGACGATCCTGTCGGACCGCCGGCGCTACTTCCGCGAGGTCTGGCTCCTCCAGCTCGGCGGCTGGGTGCTGCGCTTCGCCGCCTACTGGTTCCTGCTGTCGGCGTTCAACGTCGGCGGCTCGGTGAAGAACGTCCTGCTGGTCCTCGGCGTGAACGCGATCGCTGCGCTCGTGCCGTTCACCCCGGGCGGCGCCGGCGTGCAGCAGGCCCTGCTCGTCAAGGTCTTCGCGGGCTCGGCGGCGGGCGCGACGGTCGCGGCCTACTCGGTCGGGCAGCAGATCGCGATCGCCGTCACGACGTTCGGCTGCGGCTTCGCAGCGCTCGTCTTCATCTTCCGCTTCCGCTCGTTCAAGGAGGTGATCGCGGCCGGGCGGGAGGCTAAGACAGCCCCTGCCGAGCCTCGCGCACCAGCGTGACGGCCTCGGGGAAGACCGTCGCCATGACCGTGCGGATCTGGTTGGCCTGCTCCTCGGTCGTTCCCTGGATGTTGACCCGGTTGATCGCGGCGACCGTCATGTCGACGGCCAGCTTGATCGCGTTGTCGGCCCAGGCGAGCGACTGAGTGGCCTGCATCTGCTCGGCCATCTCCTGCAACCGCTTCTGGAAGTCGGGGTCCTGAAAGAAGCCGAATCCCTCCATGCCCATGATGGTACTTACAATCGGGCGATGGCCCCCAAGAGCCCGAGCGGGCTGGCCAACCGCGCCCGGATCGAAGCGCTGCTGCGGCTCGCCGCCCCGGCGCTCGACCTCATGCTGGCCGCCGGCGACCGCGTCTCGCGGGTGGCCGGCCGCAACCAGATCGATCCCGAGCCCTCGCGGCGGAGCCTGCGCGCGGGGGTGCGGACGCCGCTCGGCGGGGGGCCCGACAGGGCCTGACCCCCGCCCCGGCTACGATTCACCGCCTCGTGGCCGTGGAGGGACCCGAAGAGCAGCTCGCCTGGGAGGCGCGGCAACGTTCCGCGGCCGCGATCGCGGCCGCCGTCGCCGCCCTGCTCACGTTCGTCGGCACCGTCTGGCGCGGCCTGACGCTCTCTGACCTGCCGCGCAACGGTCTCCTGGAGTCGCTGAGTCGCGCGGCGCAGGACGGGCCGATCGGCACGCTCGAGTCGCTCCGGGTCCAGACGTTCGAGTTCTACGACGACAACGCAACGGGCGTGCTGCTCTCGAGCGTCGTCGTCGCGATCGGGTACGTCGCGCTCGGCTGGGCGCTGACGTACCTCGCGGTGGCGACCCGCGGGCGCCGGCGCGAGTTCCCGCGGGTGCTGGTCTACGTGCCGCTCGTCGTCGGGACGCTGCAGGCGATCGCGACCGTCCTGTCGGCTTACGCGACGAACAGCGCGATCAGCGACTTCCTCGCCGGCTCGAAGTCCGTCGACGCCGCCCAGGACATCGCCACCACCGGCCTGGGGGTCTTCGCCCAGCTGCTCGGCCTGCCCGGCGCGCTCGGACTCGCGCTCGCGCTCGTGATGATCAGCCTGAATGCGATGCGCGTCGGCCTGCTCACCCGCTTCATGGGCGTGCTGGGGATCATCACCGGCGGGCTCCAGATCCTGCCGTTCGGCGGCCCGCTTCCGGTCGTGCAGTGCTTCTGGCTGCTGATGCTCGCGCTGCTCTTCCTCGGCCGCTGGCCGAACGGGCAGCCGCCGGCCTGGCGCACAGGCAACGCCGAGCCGTGGCCGAGCGCCGCCGTCGTGCGCGAGCAGCGCCGGCGCGCTTCCGCGGAGGCGCGCGGCGAGGATCCCGGGCCGGAGGTCGCCGAGCCCGAGCCGGAGCCGGTGACCGCCGGGACGTCACCCAGCGCATCGGCGCGCAAGCGCAAGCGCAAGCGGCGCTAGGGCGCAAGATCAAGGGTGCCTGGCACCCATGGCGGGTACGAGTCGCCTCGATCCCTTGTCTCACGAGGAGGAGAGGACATGCCGGAACCGCTGGACCGCGCTCAGAGCGCGATCGACTGGGAGGCGATCGAGCGGTCGCCCGAGTTCCAGGAGCTCGTCCACCGCCGGCGAGCGTTCGTGATCCCGTGCACGATCTTCTTCCTCGCCTGGTACCTCGGCTTCATCCTGCTGTGCGCCTATGCGCCGGACTTCATGGGCGACAGCGTGTACGAGGGGCTCACGGTCGGCTACTGCCTGGCGCTGACCCAGTTCGCGATGGTGTTCATCCTCGGCCTCTGGTACCTGCGCAAGGCCGACAACGAATTCGACCCGCTTGCCGAGAAGGCGATCTCCGCCTACGCCGGTGAGGACATTCATCCCGGCGAGCGCCGCTTCGAGCGCGAACCCGTCGCGGGCGGACCCTCCGAGGAGACGGTGCGATGACGTTCTTCGCCGAGATCAACGTCGAGGCGGTCGTGATCTTCGCGATCGTCCTCTCGATCACGCTGGGCGTCACCTACTGGGCGTCCAAGCGCATGACCGGCGCGACGACGTTCTACGCCGCCGGCCGCCAGATCACGGGCCTCCAGAACGGGCTCGCGATCTCGGGCGACTACCTGTCGGCGGCGTCGTTCCTCGGCATCGCCGGCCTGATCTACCTCTACGGCTTCGACGGGTTCCTGTACTCGATCGGGTTCCTCGTCGCGTTCCTGACGGTGATGTTCCTGCTCGCCGAGCGCATGCGCAACGCGGGCAAGTTCACGATCGCCGACGTGCTCTCGTTCAGGCTGCGCGAGCGGCCGGCCCGCACGGCCGCGGCGATGGGCACGCTCGCAGTGGCGGCGTTCTACCTGATCGCGCAGATGGTCGGCGCCGGCGTGCTGATCCAGGCGCTCGTCGGCATCGACTTCAGCCTCGCGGTGATCCTCACCGGCGCGTTCATGCTCTGCTACGTGATCTTCGGCGGCATGCTCGCCACGACGTGGGTGCAGATCATCAAGGCGGTGCTGCTGATGATCGGCATCTTCGTGATGTCGGTGTTCGTGCTCGAGACCGTGGGCTTCAACCCGATCGAGCTGTTCAACCAGGCAGAGGAGAACACGACCGCCGAGTCGACGTTCTCGCTCGGCCCGGGCACGTTCCTGTCCTCGCCGATCGACACCGTGTCGCTCGGTCTCGCGCTGGTGCTCGGCACCGCCGGCCTGCCGCACATCCTGATGCGGTTCTTCACCGTCCCGAACGCCCGCGCCGCGCGCGGCTCGGTCGTCTGGGCGATGTTCTTCATCGGCGGCTTCTACCTGCTGACGACGTTCATCGGCTTCGGCGCGCGCTCCGTGATGGGCGAGGCCGGCGTCGAGGCGGCCGGCACCGGCGGCAACCTCGCGGCGCCGAACCTGGCGCTCGAGCTCGGCGGCGGCGAGGGCACGTTCGGCGGCGACCTGTTCCTCGCCGTGATCGCGGGCGTCGCCTTCGCGACGATCCTCGCCGTGGTGGCGGGGCTCGTGCTGTCGGCGTCGGGCGCGGTCGCGCACGACATCTGGTCGAGCATCATCCGCAAGGGCCAGGACTCGGAGGAAGAGGAGGTCGTGGTTGCGAAGATCGCCGCGGCGTCGATCGGCGTGCTCGCGATCCTGATCGCGGTGATCGGCGGTGAGGGCCTGAACGTCTCGTTCATGGTCGGCCTCGCGTTCGCGATCGCCGCGAGCGCGAACTTCCCCGCGCTCGTGCTGGCGCTCACCTGGCGGCGCTTCAACACCGTGGGCGCGGTCTGTGGCGTGACGTTGGGCGTCCTGTCGGCGATCCTGCTGATCGTCGTCTCGCCGAAGGTCTGGCCGGGCGCCGACTCCGACACCGGCTCGCCGATCGGCTGGACGCTCGCGAACCCGGGCATCGTCTCCATCCCGCTCGGGTTCCTCGGCTGCATCCTCGGCACGCTGCTGAGCAGCGAGCGCGGAGCCGAGCGCTCGTTCCATGAGCTATACGTCCGATCCGAGACCGGGCTCGGGTCCGAGAAAGCGCTGGTGCACCACTAGGGTTCGAGCGAGAGACGACCGGAGGAGAAGCAGATGGCGGACGGCGCGACGCTCGATCAGGAGCTTGGGCAGCTGCTCGAGCAGGAGACCTTCCCGCCCCCGGAGGACTTCCGGGAGCAGGCGGTCGTCTCGGATCCGTCGGTCTACGAGGCGGATCCGGAGGGATTCTGGGCGGAGCAGGCCGAGGCGCTGCACTGGGATCGCAAGTGGGACCAGGTGCTCGACTGGTCGAACCCGCCGTTCGCCAAGTGGTACGTGGGCGGGAAGCTCAACGTGTCCTACAACTGCCTCGACCGCCACGTGGAGGCCGGCCTCGGGGAGCGGGTCGCCTTCCACTGGCGGGGCGAGGAGGGCGAGGAGCGCGACATCACCTACGCGTCGCTGCACGCCGACGTGCAGCGCTTCGCGAACGCGCTCAAGGACCGCGGCATCGGGGCGGGGGACGTCGTCGGGATCTTCCTGCCGATGATCCCCGAGGTCGCGGTCGCGATGCTCGCCTGCGCGCGCATCGGCGCGGTCCACAACGTCGTCTTCGGCGGCTTCTCGCCCGCATCGGTCCGCGAGCGGATGGAGTTCTCCGAGGCGAAGGCGCTGATCACCATCGACGGCGCCCGGCGCAAGGGCAAGACGGCGCCGATCAAGCAACAGGTCGACGAGGAGATGGGCGGGCAGCTCGAGACGGTGATCGTCGTGCGCCACACCGGGGCCGAGTGCGAGATGGCCGAGGGCAGGGACTTCTGGTTCGACGAGCTGATGGAGGCCGCGGACGCCGAGTGCCCGCCTGAGCCGTTCGACGCCGAGCACCCGCTGTTCATCCTCTACACGTCGGGCTCGACCGCCAAGCCGAAGGGGATCCTGCACACGACCGGCGGCTACCTCACGCAGGTCGCCTACACGCACAAGGCGGTCTTCGACCTCAAGCCCGAGGAGGACGTCTACTGGTGCTCGGCGGACGTCGGCTGGGTCACCGGGCACTCCTACATCGTCTACGGGCCGCTCGCCAACGGTGCGACGTCGGTGATGTACGAGGGCGCGCCCGACTATCCGGACAAGGACATCTGGTGGGAGCTGTGCGCGCGCTACGGCGTGACGATCTTCTACACGGCGCCGACGGCGATCCGCGCCTGCATCAAGTGGGGCAGGGAGTTCCCCGAGCGCCACGATCTCTCCAGCCTGCGGCTGCTCGGGTCCGTCGGCGAGCCGATCAACCCGAAGGCCTGGCTCTGGTACCACAAGGTGATCGGCGGCGAGCGCTGCCCGATCGTCGACACGTGGTGGCAGACCGAGACCGGCGGGATCATGATCACCACGCTGCCGGGCCTGATCGACACGAAGCCCGGCTCGGCCGGGAGGCCGCTGCCGGGCGTCGAGGCGGCGGTCGTGACTGAGCAGGGCGAGGACGCCGGCCACGAGCAGGGCAACCTCACGCTGACCCGTCCGTGGCCCGGGATGCTGCGGACCCTCTACAAGGAGGAGGACCGCTTCATCGAGACGTACTGGTCGAAGTTCGGCCGCGACGTCTACAGCGTCGGCGACGCGGCGCGCCGCGACGAGGACGGCTACTTCTGGATCATCGGGCGCACCGACGACGTGCTCAACGTCTCCGGGCACCGCATGTCCACGGCGGAGATCGAATCGGCGATCGTGTCCTACTCCCAGGTCGCCGAGGCCGCGGTGATCGGCCAGACCGACGAGGACACGGGCCAGTCGGTGACCGCGTTCGTGACGCTCGAGGGCGGGCGCGACGGCGACCAGGAGATGATCGACGCGATCCGCGAGCACGTCGCCAAGCGGATCGGCAAGCTCGCGCGGCCCAAGCGCATCATCTGGGCCGACGACCTGCCGAAGACGCGCTCGGGCAAGATCATGCGCCGGCTGCTGCGTGACATCGCCGAGGGTCGCGAGCTGGGCGACGTGACCACGTTGCGCGACCCGGACGTGATGGCCCAGCTCGGCGACAAGGTCAAGGAGCGTCAGGCCGAGGAGGAGTGAGCGCCGCCCTGCTTGAAGCGCGCGAGGCTCGCCGCGGCGCGGCGCCGGACGGACGCCTTCAGCAGCGGCGTCCAGCCGAGCAGCAGGCCGGGAGCGCCGAGCGCCTGGCGCGACCAGCGGTGGAAGCTGAACTCGTCGCGGTGCTCGGCGATCAGCCCGCCGGCGAAGCGGAACGTCGCGCGCACGTCGTTGACCACGGGGCGCCCCGTCTGGCTGAACACGTAGTGCGCGCGCCAGTGCGCCGTGCCGCGCGCGTCGTCGGCCTCGTGCTCGAGCAGCTCGATCCGCAGCTCGCTCGCCTGCGCCGTGAGCATCGTCCACATCGCGCCGGGCTCGGAGCCGTTGAGATCCGGGAACACGGGATCCGAGAAGTGCGCGCCGGACGCGTAGCAGGCTGCCATCGCGGCGCCGTCGCGCGCCTCGAAGGCGGCGTAGAAACGCTCGATCAGCTGCTCGTTGGCGGTGCTCATGGGGCGGAGCATGCCACGCGCTGACCGGCCCTGGTGGGAGACGGGCGTCGTCTACCAGGTCTACCCGCGCTCGTTCGCCGACTCCGACGGCGACGGCGTCGGCGACCTCGCGGGCATCGCGAGGCGGCTCGAGCACCTCGCGTGGCTCGGCGTCGACGCGGTCTGGCTCTCGCCGTTCTACCGCTCGCCGATGCGCGACTTCGGCTACGACGTCTCCGACCACACCGACGTCGACCCGCTGTTCGGCGCGCTCGCGGACTTCGACGCGCTCGTCGCGCTGGCGCACGAGCTCGGCCTGGCGGTGATCGTGGACTACGTCCCGAACCACACGTCCAGCGACCACCCCTGGTTCGAGGCGTCGCGCTCGTCGCGCGACGATCCGCACCGTGACTGGTACGTGTGGCGCGATCCAGCCCCTGACGGTGGCCCGCCGAACAACTGGGTCTCGATCTGGGGCGGGCCGGCGTGGGCGTGGGACGAGCGCACGCGGCAGTACTGGCTGCACATCTTCCTCGCGGAGATGCCGGACCTGAACTGGCGCAACCCGGACGTCCGCGAGGCGATGTTCGACGTCGCGCGCTTCTGGCTCGAGCGCGGCGTCGACGGCTTCAGGATCGACGTCGCGCTGTTCGTCGCCAAGGACCCCGAGCTGCGCGACAACCCGCCGGCGCTGCAGGGCGAGCGCTCGTTCCACAAGCAGTTCGGTGGCTGGGACGACCAGCTGCACGCGCACGACCAGGCGCATCCGGACGCCCATGCGATCTGGCGCGAGTTCCGCGCGCTGCTCGATTCCGCGCAGCCGCCCGAGCGCGTGAGCATCGCCGAGATCCACGTCTTCGATCCGGTCGAGTGGGCGGAGTGGTTCGGCGCGGCGCTCGACGAGTTCCACCTGCCGTTCAACTTCTCGTTGCTGCGGGTGCCCTGGGACGCGGCGGCGATCGATGAGACCGTGCGCGGATTCGAGCGCGCCCTGCCGGAGGGCGCGTGGCCCAACTGGGTGCTGGGCAACCACGACGAGCCGCGCGTCGCGTCGCGCCTCGGGGAGCGGTACGCGCGCGTGGCGATGCTGCTGCTGCTGACGCTGCGGGGCACGCCGACGCTCTACTACGGCGACGAGCTCGGCATGCCCGACGTGGCCGTGCCACCCGAGCGGATGCACGATCCGCAGGGGCGTATCGATCCCGCGCTGAGCCGCGACCCGCAGCGCTCGCCGATGCTCTGGGACGCCGCGCCGGGGCATGGCTTCACCGCTCCCGGCGTGGAGCCGTGGCTGCCGTTCGCGCCCGGCGCCGGCCCGCTCTCCGTCGCCGACCAGGCGGATGATCCCGCGTCGATGCTGTCGCTCACGCGCGCACTGCTCGCGGCGCGGCGCGCGAGCCCGGCGTTGCACGGCGGCGACTGGGAGCCGCTCGATGCCCCGACCGGCATGCTCGCCTACCGCCGCCTGGCCGGCGACGACGAGCGCGTGGTGCTGCTCAACCTGGGCACTGAGCCGGGCGCCGTGGAGCTGGCGGGAGAATGGGAGGTCGAGGTCGCGACCGGGCCTGGCGTGACCGTCCCACCCGGCCCGAGCGAGGGTGTCCTGCTCCGGCCCGCAAGATCGCAGTCCGACCCCGCGTGAGAGGAGAGGGGATGCACACGAGCTACGAGGAAGCCTGCGCACAGCACTCCTGGAACGTCCCGGAGCACTACAACATCGCCGCCGACGTGTGCGACAAGCATCCGCCCGACAAGCTCGCGATGATCCACGAGCACTTCGGCGGCGCGGTGCGGGAGGTGCGCTGGGGTGAGATCCAGGCGGCGTCGAACCGCTACGCGCGCACGCTGCGCGAGCACGGCGTGCAGAAGGGCGATCGCGTTGCGATGCTGCTGCCGCCGACGCCGGAGACGGCGGCCGCGTTCTTCGCCACCTGGAAGTGCGGCGCGATCCTGCTCTCGATGTCGGTGCTCTACGGCGACGACGGGATCCGCCACCGCGTGTCGGACTCCGGCGCGAAGGTGCTGCTGACCGACGGCGCCAACGCGGCCCGCGTCGACCCGTCGCTCGTCGAGCACGTGCTCCTGCTCGAGGACCTGCCCGCCGGCGGCGACGAGAGCTTCACGCCGGAGGTCACGCTCGCCGACGACCCGGCCCAGCTCTACTACTCCTCCGGCACGACCGGCCTGGCCAAGGGGATCCTGCACGCGCACCGCTACCTGCTCGGGCACGAGGAGTTCACCTACTGCCACGACGTGCAGGACGGCGAGCTGTTCCACGGCATGGGCGAGTGGGCCTGGGCGGCGGGGATCGCGCCACTGCTCGGACCGTGGCGCCACGGGGCGGTGCAGCTCGTCTTCCAGCGCGAGGGCGGCTTCGAGCCCGAGCGCCAGCTCGACGTGCTCTCGCGCCACGGCGCGACGAACGTCTTCACGACGCCGACGGCGATGCGCTCGATGATGGGCATCGCCGACGCGGGCAAGCGCTTCCCGCAGCAGTTCCGCATCGTCTGCAGCGCCGGCGAGCCGCTCAACCCGGAGGCGATCCGCTGGTTCCGCGAGCAATACCAGGTAACGGTGCTCGACTACTACGGCCTGACGGAGTCCTATCCGCTGGTCGCCAACTACCCGTTCCTCGACGTGCGGGAGGGCTCGATGGGCAAGCCGATGCCCGGGTGGGACGTGAGCATCCTCGACGAGGACGAGCGCCCGGTCGCGGTCGGCGAGCGCGGCGAGATCTGCCTGCGCGCGCGCTCGAACCCGCACTATCCGCTCGGCTACTGGAACAACGAGGAGGCCGGTGCGGAGACGTTCGGCGGCGAGTGGTTCCACACGAAGGACGCCGCGCGGATCGACGAGGACGGCTACGTCTGGTACGAGGGCCGCGCCGACGACGTGATCATCGCGGCCGGCTACCGGATCGGCCCGTTCGAGGTCGAGTCCGCCTGCCTCGAGCACGCGGCGGTGGCCGAGGCGGCGGCGGTCGCCTCCCCCGACGAGCGGCGCGGCAACGTGGTCAAGGCGTTCATCGTCTGCGCCGGCGGCGTCGAGCCCTCGGACGCGCTCGCGGACGAGATCAAGCAGTTCGTGCGCGGGCGCCTCGGCGCGCACGCGTACCCGCGCAAGATCGAGTTCACCGACGCCCTACCCAAGACGCTGACGGGCAAGATCCGCCGAATCGAGCTGCGCCAGCGCGAGCTGCAAACCTAAAGAGGGGCTGGCACCGTTTACCTAAACGGGGGCTGGCACCGTTTAGCCTACGGATCGTGGAAGCGAAGGCCACGGAGCATCGCCGGCCCCCGGCGCTGCTGCCGCCGTCGATCGCCCGGCTGGGTGGGTTCGCCGCGCTCGCGCTGCTCGGCGCGCTGCAGTGGCAGCGGATGGTCGCGGGCCTCTCCTCCGGCCACGCCGTGCTGTGGGTCCTCGTGGCGGTCGCCGCGGCCGCCGCCGTGCTGTGGGCCGACCGGCTGCGGCGCCTGCGCGGGCCCGTCACGATCGCGATCATCCCGCTGGCACTGCTCGCGGCCTACGCCAGCTCGGGCATCGCGCTCGTGCTGCTCAAGCCGCGCCGCATCGACGAGCTCGGCGCCGGACTCTCCCACGGCGCGGAGGCGCTCGCGAGCGTGCAGATGCCGTACGCAGGCGTCGACCGGTGGCCGAGCGACACGCTGCAGCTGCTCGGAGCGCTGCTGTGCGTCGCCGCCGCGCTGCTCGCGTTCTGGCCTCGCGACCGCGGCCGCGGCTACCCGTTCCTCTCGCTCGCCCTGCTGCTGATCCTGGTCGCGGCCCCGGTCGTGTCGCTCGGCGGCGCGCAGCCCGTCGCGCTCGGCGTCGTGCTGACCGCGCTGACCGTCGCCTTCCTCTGGCTCGAGCGGCTGCCGCTGCGCCCGGGGCTGGGGATCGCGGCGATGCTCGCGCTCGCCGTGGCCGGTGCGCTGCCGCTCGCCTCCGCGGCCGACGGCGAGGACCCGTGGTTCGACTACAAGTCGTTCGCGGAGGGGTTCGGCCCCGACGAGCCGCTGGCCTTCGACTGGGACCACAGCTACGGGCCGTTGACGTGGCCGCGCGAGGGCGCCGAGGTGCTGCGCGTCGCGACGACGCGGCCGTCGTACTGGAAGATGCGCAACCTCGACGACTTCGACGGCGAGCAGTGGCTGGACGGTGGCGAACGGCTCGGCGGGTCCGATCCGGAGATCGCCATGCCCGACGGGTGGCAGGCCCAGGCGGGCTGGCGCGAGACGGCGCGCGTGACGCTGCGCCGGATCCGGACGCGCGAGGTGCTCGGCACGGGCACGACGCTCGCCGTCGAGGACTCTTCCCGGATCGTCGAGCCGGCGGGCGAGCCCGGCGTCTGGCGATCGCTCACCGACTTTCGCGGCGGCGACTCCTACACCATCCGCGCCTACCTGCCCCGCCCGAGCCCGAAGCAGCTCGCCGAGTCGGGCGCGGGAGCCGACCCGCGGCGTGCCGCCGACCTCAACCTGACCGTGCCGGTCGAGGGCGAAGCATCCGTGGCCGGAGCGCCGACGACCGCGGTCGAGATCCGCTTCCCGCCATTCCAGCCGGGCGGCGGTGGCTTGACCCCCTACGCCGTGTATCCGACGCTTGTGCGCTCGCACGACGGTGACCGCGCGCTGCGTCATTCGCCATACAGGCGCACCTGGCGGCTGGCCAGGCGGCTCAAGCGCAGCGCCGAGACGCCGTACGACTACGTCCTCGCCGCCAACCGCTTCCTCCAGGACGGCTTCACCTACACCGAGGACCCGGCCCCGATCCCGCGTGGCCGCGCGACGCTCGACGGGTTCATGTTCGACACCCGCAGCGGCTACTGCCAGCACTTCTCGGGCGCGATGGCGCTGCTGCTGCGGATGGGCGGGATTCCCACGCGCGTCGTGACCGGCTTCTCGCCGGGTGGCTACTCCAAGAGCAAGCGTGCGTGGGTCGTGCGCGACACGGACGCGCATTCATGGGTCGAGGCGTGGTTCGACGACTGGGGCTGGGTCACGTTCGACCCGACGCCCGCGGGCACACCGGCGCGCTCGCAGATCGCGGCGCTCGAGCGGGCGCCCGAGACCGGCACCGATCGCGGCGATTCCGCATCGGGCAGCGCCGGCGCTTCGCCGGGCACCGGCGCGGTCCGGCCCGACCTGCTCGGAGCCCAGGACGGCCCGGGTGCCGCGAGCGCGACCGCCGCGGCGGACGACGGAACGTCGTGGTGGTGGCTCGCCCTGGCGGCGCCGCTGGTGCTCGCGCTCGGGGCGTGGTGCGTGCTGCGGTGGCGGCGCCGCAGCCTCGGCGCGGCAGCCGCGCTCGACCGCGCGGTCGCCGAGCTCGAGGCGGCGCTGCGGCGCGCCGGCCGCCCGGCGACGGCGGCCACGACGCTGCATCAGCTCGAGCAGCGGCTGGGCCGCACGCCGCAGGCGGCGGCGTATCTGCAGGCGCTGCGAGCCGGCCGCTACGCGCCGACCGCGCCGGCCCCCACGGCCGGCGGGCGCCGTGCGCTGCGGCGCGAGCTGGCGAGCGGCCGCGGGCCGGTCGGGCGGCTGCGCGCGCTGTGGGCGCTGCCGCCGTGGCGGGTCTAGGGGCTGGCGATGCGGACCCGGGCCGCTGCTTGGCCCTGGCGAACTGCGCATTGAGGGCGGTCCGGATCGCGGGCGGCGCGCGGTGGCGCCCAACGTCCGTGAGTCGGGGCTATGGCCGGTACTCCCGGACGTTCGTGCGCTCCCGGGCCGCCGGTCCCCCCCGACGCGCCTCTTCGATGCCGCAGTTCGAGCCTGCCGGCCGCCGGCGAGCTCAGCCGGCCAGGGCCGTGCGCCGGGTCTCCTGCCGCATCTCCGACAGGATCCGCTCCAGCCGCGGCTCCCCCGACTGGTCGACGTGCGTCATCGCTGCCGCCACCGCGGGATGGCGCTCGGCGATCAGGGCGTGCATCTGGTGTGCGACGGCGCGGTAGGCGGGGTGGCCCTCGCGGCCTGAGCGCAGCTCGACCAGGTGCATCGCCTCGCGCGCGTTCATGTCGAGCACGTAGCGGATCCGGTAGCCGAGGCAGAGCGCATAGGGCGCCGGGGCCGTGAGGCCGGCGTCCGCGAGGCGCTGGTACTCGGCGGCCGAGCGGTCCAGCGCCGCGCGATAGTCGTCACCCACGCCGGCGGCTGCCACCTCCTCGGGCATGCCGGCGCCGAGGTCGGGCGTGAGCCCCTGCCACTGGACCGTCAGCATGCGGTGGCGCTGCAGGTCGCGGAAGGCGCCGTAGTCCGACACGACCTCGAAGCGGTAGCGCAGCGCCTCGAAGCCGCGACCGGGACGGTGGCGGCGGTTCGCGCGGTCGCCGACGAGGTCGGCGAGCAGCGCGCCTCGCTCGGCATCCGACAGGGCGGCGACCGCGGTGCGGGTCCGCTCCTCGCTCGTCCCCGCGGCCTCGAACAGCAGCGCCGCGAGCAGCTGCTCCTCGTCGCCGTCGACGTGGGTCAGCGAGACGGACGGGCGCGCGTCGGCCGGGTCGGCATCCGCGAGCCCCATGCGCGCCGCCCAGCGCTCGCCCGCTTCCCTGCGCTGCACGAGGTACCCCGCCCAGGCGCCGCCGCGGTCGGGGCGCTCGACGCGCGAGACGAAGCTCGGCATGACCGCCTTGATCGCCGCCAGGATCATCTCGCCGTAGCGGCGCGCCTCCGGCAGCGGGTGGCCGATCAGGTGCAGGATGAGCTGCTCGTACGCCTGGCCGGTGGCGTAGATGCCCATGTGCGAGAGCGACGCGGCGGGCAGCAGCCCGCGGAGCAGGTCGAGCGCCTTGGCGCCGACGGCGCGAGCGCGCGCGACCTCGGACTCGCCGTCCACGCGCGGGTATGACGAGTCGACCCACGCCCGCACCTGCGGCAGCAACAGGGCGTAGGTGTCGAACAGCGAGTCCATCGCGGCGTCGTACTCGGGCCCGAGCTCGGCGTCGCGGTAGTAGCGGTAGCCGCCGCCTGGCATCGGCGCGTCGTAGGCGATGTAGCGGGTGGACTGCTCCAGGTAGGAGCCGAGGCGCGGGCGCTGCAGCACCTTCGTGAGCACGTTCGAGACCCACTCGCAGGCGACGTGCGCCCCGCCGAGCTGCGCGACCGAGTCGTCGCCGTAGCCGACGAAGATGCGCTCGTAGAGCTGCGCCGCGCGCTCGCCCTCGCTGCCGTCCCACGCGCCGCCCTGCGGCAGCGAGTCGGCGAACTCGTCGAGGAACAGCCGCCGCAGCGTGCCCTGGTAGCGCGAGTAGCGGGCGAACAGCGCGCCCTTGACCGTCTCGGGCAGGTTGACGAGCGCGAACACCGGCTCGTCGAGGTTCGTCACGTGCGGCGCGAGTCGCGCGCGCTCGGCTTCGTTCAGTTCGTCGGACGGATAGCGCACCGGACGGGTGAGGCTAGCGCCGGCACCCGATGGCATGACGGACATGTCGCAAAGACGGGCGGAACAGCGGTGACGCGGGTGCTCGGGTGCCGTGGGCCGGGGGTGCACCCCCGGCCGGCGCGGCGTCGATCCGGGTCAGGCGCCCGTGGCGTGCGTGTGGCCTGCGCTGAGGCGCAAGGCCTCGAGCAGCCGCGGCACCATGGCGACGCCGGCGATCCCGACGATGACGTACACGACGTCGCTCGCGGTCCCGGTACCGAAGATCTCCGCCACGACGTTCGTGTCGAAGAGACCCACCATGAGCCAGTTGAGGGCTCCGATGACGATGAGCGCGAGCCAAATGGGCTCGAGCCGCTTCATGAACTCCATCACTCCTCCTTTGTGAGGCGACGGATTGTGTGCGATACGCCACGAAGTACGCCGCAAATTGCGAACAGTTACACGCCGATGCAGTCGAATCTCCGCTGTGGCCGCCCGCCTCGGATCCAGGCGACGGCGTCGACGAGCCGGCGCTCGGACGTGATCCGGTGATGCTCGAGCCCGAGGGCTATCCCGAGCCTGCCCGCGACGCTGAACCCGCGCCGGCGTTCCTCGACGCTGTAGCCGTCGCGTTCGACCACGCCGTCGGCCCTCAGCCGCGCGGCGAGCGCGTCCAGATCGGCGGGCGTCCCGCCCGGCCGCAGCAGCCGCTCGGCGACCGCGCGGTTGCCGGGCGCGCGCAGGTCGAGCCGCGCCGTGTACTCCGCCAGCCGTGCGCCGCTGCCCGTCGCGGCGCGCAGCGCGAGCTCGCGTGCCGTGCCGTTCTCCCAGCTGACGTCCGCGACCCACTTGCGCCGCTGACCGGGACCGCCGGGGAAGCCGGGCAGGTCGATCGCGAAGCTCGGGTCGTCGATCCCGAGGTCGAGCGTCAGCGTTCGGCGGGCGCCTTCCGTGCGCAGCCCGATCACGCTGGACGCGAACGTCGTCAGCCCCGCGCGGGCGAGGTCCGCGATCGCCGCCCCCGCCTCGGCGCCCGCGCGGCCGCCGATGGCGCGCCAGCGCAGGTCCGGCGCGCGCGCCTCCTGCACGGACTCGTCACGCATCGCGCCTTTGAGGAAGGCGCCCGCGGAGCGCGCGTCGGGAAACCGCCACGCGCGGCCGCCGTGGTAACCGGCGACGAGCGAGGCGGAGGCGTCAGCGGACACTTCCGCCGGGCTGAACGTCAGCCCGACCCCGACCGTCCCGCCGAGCTCGTTCTCCTCGAGCCGGGTCACGATCGCCTGCCCGTCGGAGCGCAGGGCGATCTGCCACTCCCCGTGGCCGCCGAGCCGCACGACCGCGAGGTCGACGGTGGTGTCCTGGCGCTTGGACCGCTCGCTCGTCACGCACGGCTCGAGCCCGGCCGCGACCGCGTCCGAGTCGCGGCACACGTCACCGCCGACGATGCACAAGCCGGTGCGGACCGTCTTGGTGATCCGCTCGGCGGTGCCCGGCACGGCGACGCCGACGGCCGCGAACACGACGCCGACGACGAGGAGGATCGCCACGTACTCCGTCGAGGCCTGGCCCTGGTCGTGCACAGCGGGTCATAGGCGGTGGCGCCCGGTTCTCGCCCCCCACTGGCGCCGCGCGTCGGAGAACGTCAACGGCGGCATTGAGGGGGGAGGCTCGGGCGGGAGAAAAACGTCGAGCGAACGGGCGACCAGCTCAGAACAGCCCGGTCAGCGCCGCGCCCGCGTCGTGCGCGACGTCCAGCAGCGGCTCGGGATAGACCCCGAAGAAGATCGTCGCCGCCGCACAGAGAATCGCGAGGCCGACGACCTCCGGCTGCACGAGCCGATCGGACGGGCGCGCGGCCGGGAGGTCTTCCGCGTCCGCGTCCGCCTCCACCGACCCGCCGGCGATCGCCGGACGCGGGACCCCGCCGGCAACGGCGGGGCGCGTCTCGGGCTCCCGCATCCATACCGCCGCTACAACGCGCAGGTAGTAGACGAGCGAGATCGCGGAACCGAGGACGATCGTGACGCCGAGCCAGGAGTACCCGTTGTCGACCGCCGCGCCGATGAGGTTGACCTTGCCGAAGAACCCGGCGGTCGCCGGGAACCCGGCGAGCGCGAGCATCGCGATCGTCATCGGCCACGCGAGCAGCGGCCGCTCCTCGCCGAGCCCGTAGAGCGAGGAGATGTCGTCGCCCACGCCGGTCTCGCGCTCGCGCGCGACGATCACCGCGAACGCGGCCATGTTCATGAAGAGGTAGACGGCGAGGTAGAAGACGACCGCGCGAGCGCCGAGCTGTGTCGTCACGACCACGCCCGCGAGCATGTAGCCCGCCTGCGCGACCGAGGAGTACGCCAGCAGCCGCTTCAGCGACGACTGCCCGATCGCGCCGACGTTCCCGACCACGATCGTCACGAGCGCGAGCACCGCGAGCGCGGGCGCCCAGCTGTTCGACGCGCCGATCACGGCGACATCGAAGAAGCGGATCAGCACCCCGAACGCCGCGGCCTTCGTCGCCACGGCCATGAACGCGGTGATCGGGGTCGGCGCGCCCTCGTAGACGTCGGGTGTCCACTGGTGGAACGGCGCCACCGAGGCCTTGAACGCGAACCCCGCCATCACGAGCGCGAGCCCGGTCAGCAGCAGCACGTCGGTGCGCACGTCCTCGACGGCGGTGGCGACCTCGGCGAAGTCGGTCGCGCCGGTGGCGCCGTACACGAACGCGAGCCCGTAGAGCAGCGTCGCCGAGCCGACCGAGCCGATGATCAGGTACTTCAGGCCCGACTCCAGCGACGTCGCCCGCCGCATCTCGGTCGCGCACAGCACGTACAGGGGGATCGAGAGCAGCTCGTAGCCGATGAAGATCGTCACGAGGTTCGTCGCGCCCGCGAGCACGACCATGCCGGCCACGACGGTCAGCATCAGCGCGTAGTACTCGCCGTGGCCCGCCTCGCGCGGGGCGACGGCGCGCCAGGACAGCAGCACGGCTCCCGCCGCGCCGGCGACGAAGATCAGCGTCAGGAACAGCGTCAGGTCGTCCATCGCCATCGCGCCGGCGATCACGCTCACGTTGTCGTTCCACGTCGCGATCGTCAGTCCGGCGGCCGCGCCGAGCGCTACCAGCGTCAGCAGCGGCACGAGCGTGTGGCGCACGAACGGAGCGCGCAGCAGCCCGGCCATCAGCACGATGCAGGCGCCGCCGACGAGCGCGAGCAGCGGCGAGATCGCCATCCAGTCGATCGTGGGACCGCTGACCTTGGCTGCGGCGGCGATCACGGCTTCGCTCCCGCCTGCGCGACGGCCTCGGGCCCGCCGGCGACCTTCTCGACGGCCGCCTCCGAATGGCGCAGCGCCTGCTGCGGATACACGGCGAACGCCAGGATCGCCAACACGAGCGGCACGAGCACGAGCCCGTCGCGGACGCTGAGGTCGAACGAGCTCGCATTCGCGGCGACGCGGTTGTGCATCGCCCGGATGAACATGCGCAGCATGTAGACGGACGCCATCGCCACGCCGGTGAACGCGATGATCGCGATCACGAGCTTCGTGTTGAACAAGCCGATCAGGATCAGGAACTCGCCCGCGAAGTTGGCCGAGCCCGGCATCGCGAGCGTGGCGAGCGCGACGATCAGGAACAGCGCCGAGAGCACGGGCGCACGGAACGCGACGCCGCCCATCTCGCGGATGTCCTCGCTCCCCGTCCGCTCGACCAGCAGCGCGATGATGAAGAACAGCGGCGCCACGACGAGCCCGTGGTTGACCATCTGCAGCAGCGCCCCCTGCGCGCCGGCGGCCTGGCCGAGCGCGAAGATGCCGAGCGTGATGAAGCCGAGCTGCGCCACGGAGGAATAGCCGAGGATCAGGCGCACGTTGGTCTGCGTGAACGCCTGAGCGGAGCCGTACAGGATCGAGGCGAGCGCGAGCAGCAGGATCAGCGTCTGGAAGTGCTCCGCGGCGTCCGGGAAGATCGGCAGCGCGACGCGCAGGAACCCGTACGCCGCGACCTTCGAGAGCACGCCGGAGAACACCGCCAGCACCGGCAGCGGCATGCTGCGATAGCCGTCGGGCATCCAGCCGTGGAACGGGAACGCCGGCATCTTGATCAGGAACGCGAGCGCGAACGCGACGAAGAGCCAGCGCTGCGGGCCCTCGTCGACAGGCGCGGCGGCGAGCGCCGAGATCGAGAAGCTCGTCGCGCCGTCGGGCCCGACGCCGGCGGTGATCCCGGTCGCCACCGCGGCGGCGAGCATCAGCAGCGAGCCGACCAGCGTGTAGATGACCAGCTTGAACGTCGCGGCGACGCGGTCACCCGTGCCCCACTGGCCGACGAGGAAGTAGAACGGCACCAGCATCAGGTCGAAGAAGAGCGCGAACAGGATCAGGTCCTGCGCCAGGAACGCGCCCAGCACCGCCGTCTCGGCGAGGCCGAGGTGGAACGCGTAGAGCTTCGCGCGCGCTGGGCGGCGGGCGCAGGCAGATCCACAGCGCGGACGCGGCGAACAGCAGCGTGGTGAGCCCGACGAGCCAGAGGTTGAGGCCGTCGATGCCGAGCGTGAAGCGCACGCCGAGCTCGGAGATCCAGGAGTCGTCGGTGACGTACTGGAGCCGGTCCGAGCCGCCGTCGAAGTCGAACAGCAGCAGCACCGCGTACGCGAACGCGACGAGCGCGCCGACCAGCATCCCCGCCGGCGCGATCGACCGCGGCAGCGCGGCCCCGAGCGTCGCCATCACGACGGGGAAGAAGAGCAGGATCGAGAGGTGGATCGTCATGAGGCGGCGATCAGGAAGTAGAGGCCGAGACCGGCGACGCCCGCCAGCAGCAGCGCGGCGTAGTAGCGCAGGAAGCCCGACTGCACGGCCCGCACCGCTGCCGAGCCGGCGCGCACGGCGCCCGACGGGCCGCCGACGAGCACGCCGTTGATGACCACCCGTTCGAACACGTCGCGCGCGAACCGGCCGAACATCGCGAAGGGGCGCACGACAAGCGTGTCGATCAGCTCGTCGAAGTACCACTTGTGCACGAAGAACCCGTGCACGGACGCGAGGCGCGAGCGGATCGCGGCCGGGCGCGCCCGGTCCTGGACCCACAGCCGGTAGGCGAGCGCGATGCCCCCGAGCGCGAGCAGCGCGCCGACGGCGAGGCCGATCCAGGTCACGCCGTTCGACGGCTCGAGCCCCTCGTAGTAGCGCGAGTCGTGGAACGACGGCTCCAGGAACGAGTGCAGCACGTGCGTCACCTTCGGCACCTGCAGGAAGCCGGCGAAGATCGCGCCGACCGCCAGCAGGCCCATCGCGACCTTCATGCTCCACTCGCGCTCGGCGATGTGGTGCTCGGGACCGGGGAAGCCGACGTCGGTGTCCTCGATTTCGCCGGTCGCCGGGTTGGTGTGCTCGGGCGCGTGGTAGAGGTGCCCGCCCTCGAGCTCGCGCGCCTGCTCGACGGGCTCGTTGAAGAACGCGCGGAAGATCATCCGCCACGTGTAGATCGCGGTCAGGAACGAGCCCACGTAGCCGAGTACGCCGAGCACGATGTGCCAGTCGTCGCGCGCGAGCACCAGCGCGAGGATCTCGTCCTTGGAGAAGAAGCCGGCGAACGGCGGCACGCCCGAGAGCGCGAGCCCGCCGATCGCCATGCAGCCGAACGTGAACGGCATCGCGCGCCGGAACCCGCCCATCCGGTCGAGGTTCTGCTCTCCCGCCATCGCTGCGATCACCGACCCGGCCGCCATGAACAGCAGCGCCTTGAAGAACGCGTGCGTCATCAGGTGGAACAGGCCGGCGGCATAGGCGGCCGAGCAGACGCCCATGATCATGTAGCCGATCTGCGACATCGTCGAGTACGCGATCACGCGCTTGAGATCGGTGACGACGAGGCCGATCGTGGCGGCGATGACGAGCGTCGCGCAGCCGAGGATCGCGCCGACGTCGGCGGCGATCGGCGCCTGCTCGAAGAACGGGTGCATGCGCGCGATCAGGTAGACGCCGGCGGTGACCATCGTCGCGGCGTGGATCAGCGCGGAGACCGGCGTCGGCCCCTCCATCGCGTCCGGGAGCCAGGTGTGCAGCGGCACCTGCGCGGACTTCGCGAACGCGCCGACCAGCAGCAGCAGGCAGCCGGCGACGAGATCGCCGTCGTTGCGCGCGAACTCGCCGGCGCCTTCGAACGCCTTCAGGAAGTCGAGCGAGCCGGTGTGCTTGAAGATGAAGTACGTCCCGAGCACCAGGCCGACGTCGCCGACGACGTTGATCACGAACGCCTTGATGCCCGCCGCGGTGGCCGTCGCGCGCCGGAACCAGAAGCTGATCAGCAGGTACGACGCCGCGCCGACGAAGGCCCAGCCGACGATCAGGAAGAAGAAGTTCCCGGCCAGGACCAGCAGCAGCATCGAGAAGACGAAGAAGTTCAGGTAGGCGAAGAAGCGCGTGTAGCCGCGGTCGGACTCCATGTAGGAGATCGAGTAGAGGTGGATCAGCGTCGACACGCCGGAGACGACGAGCGCCATGAACACCGACAGCGGGTCGAGCAGGAGCGACAGCTGCGCGTCGACGCCGACGGTGCTCGCGTAGTCCCACCCGACCGTGACGACCTGGCGCTCCTCCTCGCCGAGGTCCTGCAGCGCGAACAGCGCGCCGAGCGCGCTCAGGAACGAGAGCGCGATCGCGAGCGTGCCGAGATAGCCGTGCAGCCTCGAGGGAACGAGCTGCGAGCTGAGCGCGATCAGGACCGTGCCCGCGAGCGGGAACGCGAGCACCAGCCAGCCGTAGGTCTGCAGGCTCATCCCTGGAGCTCCCGCAGCTCGTCGACGTCGATCGGCAGCCGGCGGCGGTAGATCGCGACGATCAGGCCGAGCCCGACGGCCACCTCACAGGCCGCGACGACCATCACGATCAGCGCGAAGATCTGACCGTCCTGGTTGCCGTGCGCGCGCGAGAACGCGACCAGCGCGAGGTTGCCGGCGTTGAGCATCAGCTCGAGGCAGAGCAGGATCACCAGCGGATTGCGCCGGACGAGGATCCCGCCGGCGCCGATGCAGAACACGAGCGCCGAGACGACCAGGTACCACTCGACGCTCATCGCTCCGGCGGACCTCCGGCCTCGAGCATGGTGCCGCGCTCGGCGTCTCCCACGGTGCCCTTCTCCTGCGGCGAGCGCAGCAGGTCCGTGACGGAGATCTCGCGCGCGTCCTCGAGGCCCGTCCGCCGGCGCGCGAGGATCACCGCGCCGACCGCCGCGATGAGCAGCAGGATCGATGCGACCTCGAACGCGAGCAGGAAGTCGGTCAGCAGCAGCCTGCCGATCTCGGCCGGCGTGCCGAAGCCCTCGAACCACCCGGAGCCCTCCTCCCCGAAGGCGGTCAGCCCCGTGCCGAGCACGGCGATCGCGAGCTCGGCGAACAGCGCGCCGGCGAACAGCGCGCTGGCCCAGCGCAGGCCCGGCCGCCCGGGCGCCCGGATCGGGTCGGCGCCGCCGCCGACGTAGGCGACGACGAAGATGTAGAGCACCATCACGGCACCCACGTAGACGATCACCTGGGCGGCGGCGAGGAACTCCGCGCGCAGCAGCAGGAACAGCGCCGCGAGCGACAGCAGGTGGCAGACGAGCGACAGGACCGAGTAGAACGGGTTGCGCAGGGTGACCGTGCCGATCGCGCCCGCGAGCGCGCCGATCGCAGCCAGGAAGAAGAAGACCTCGGCCATCGCGCGCGGTGAGGCTACTCGCCCATCGAGCGCAGCGGCGTGCGCTCCAGCGGCTCCGCGAGCAGCATCTCCTTGGTGAAGATGAGATCGGAGCGGTTGTAGTCGGACATCTCGTAGTCGTGGCCCATCGTGATCGCGTCGAACGGGCACGCGGCCTCGCAGTAGCCGCAGAAGATGCAGCGCGAGAGGTTGATCTCGTACACGGCGGCGTAGCGCTCGCCGGCGCTGACGCGGTTCTCGGGCGTGTTCTCGGCCGCGACGACGCGGATGCAGTCCGCCGGGCAGGCGGCCGCGCAGAGCGAGCAGCCGACGCACTTCTCGAGCCCGCTGTCCTCGAAGCGATGCAGCTTGTGGCGCCCGCGGAAGCGCGGGTAGACCGGCGTCTTCTCCTCCGGGTACTGGTAGGTGTGCGTGCCCTCCGCCCAGCGCCCCATCACGGTCTTCATCCCGCGCAGGGTCTCCCCGAAGGCGCGGTAGGTGCCGCGGACGGGGCCGCCCTTCGGCGCGCGCACCACCTCGACGACGTCAGGTCCAGGGTCATATGGCATTACGTGGCGACCACCAGGATTGCGGTGACAAGGGCATTGACGGTGGCGAGGGGCAGGAAGACCTTCCAGCCCAGGGCCATCAGCTGGTCATAGCGCAGGCGCGGCAGCGTGGCGCGCACCCAGATGAACACGAAGACGAGGAACAGCGTCTTCGCGATCACGACGATCGGGTCGACCCAGGTCGGCGGGTCGACGAAGGGGATGTTCCAGCCGCCGAGGAAGAGCGTCGTCGTGAGCGCGGAGACGACGATGATGTTCAGGTACTCGGCCGCGAAGAACGCCGCGAAGCGGCCGCCGCCGTACTCGGTGATGTAGCCCTGCACGAGCTCGGCGTCGGCCTCCGGGAGGTCGAAGGGCGGCCGGTTGGTCTCGGCGAACCCGGCGACGAGGAAGATGATGAAGCCGACGAACTGCGGCACGATCATCCAGAGGTTGTCCTCCTGGTAATGGACGATCTCGGTCAGCGACAGCGTTCCGGCCATCATCACCACGCCGACGAGCGCGAGGCCCTGCGCGATCTCGTAGGAGATCAGCTGCGCGGCCGCGCGCATCGAGCCGAGGAAGGCGTACTTGCCGCCCGACGCCCAGCCGCCGAGCACGAGGCCGTAGAAGGCGATGCCGCCGAACGCGAACGCGTAGAGCACGCCGATGCTCGGGTCGATGCCGTACAGGCCGACGTCGGTGCCGAAGATGTCGACGGTGTCGGAGAACGGGACGAGCGCGAGCGTCGCGACCGCCGTGAACATCGAGATCGCCGGCGCGAGCGCGAACATCCAGCCGATCGAGCCGTTCGGCCGGAACTGCTGCTTGAACAGCAGCTTGCCGATGTCGGCCATCGGCTGCAGCGCGCCATAGGGGCCGACGCGGTTGGGCCCGTAGCGGTGCTGGAAGCGGCCGAGGATCTTGCGTTCCGCCAGCAGCACGACGGGGACGAGCTGGAACACGATGGCGAAGATCACCAGCGCCTTGAGCAGCTGGACCCACCACGGCTCGTAGTAGCCGACTTCGGCGAAGACGATCACGCGGAGGAGGGCTGCGTCGGGGGGATGTTGAGCGGCGCGGACGCAGGAGCCTCGGCGTGGCCCTCGCCGGCGGGCGTCGCGACCGCCGCGGTTGCCGCGGCCTGCTCGGCGTCGCGGCCGACGGGGCGCACCTGGACGAGCGGCTCGGTCAGGACGTTGGCAGGCTGCTCGTGCGTGCCCTCGACGAGGAACACCGAGCCGCCGGGCACGGACGCGCGCAGCCGCGCGACGCCGCGAACGCGCGTGCCGTTCCCCCCGGCTTCGCCGGCCGGGACAGGTCCGCCGACCTCGACCTGGTCGCCGTCGCGCACGCCGAGCCGGTCGGCGTCGACGGGCGAGAGCTCGACGATCTGCTGCGGGCGCATGAAGCGCAGCGCCGGCGAGAGGTCGACCTCGGGCGATGCCCAGAGCGAGCGCCACGTGCCGAGCCGCAGCGCACCCTTCGTGCCCCGCCTGCCCTTGCCGGCGACCGGCGGGACGTCGAGGTCGGCCAGCTGCCAGGGCTTGGTGCCCAGAGCCGCCGCCGCCTCCGAGGCGGGCCAGCGCACCCCGCGACCGCCGATCTCGTCGAGCGTGAGCCCGGCGAAGAAGGGGACCGCGTCGAAGAGCTGCGTCGAGGCCATCGGGCCTGACGACACGCCGAGGTCGAGGCCGGCGCGCGCGGAGACCTCCGCGATCACCTGCCAGCCGGGGCGCACGCCCGCGTCGAGCGCACCGGGCCGGCCGATCGCGGGCCGCAGGCGCTGGACGCGGCCGTCGGGGTGCACGAGCGTGCCCTCCTTCTCCGCGTAGGCCTCGGCCGGGAAGATCACGTCGGCGTGCTCGCGCAAGCCGTCCGTCAGCGCCGAGGCGTGCGCGATCACGGTCTGGGCCCCGCGCAGCGTGGACTCCCAGACGGCGCGGTCGGGATGCGTGAGCATGGGATCGGCGTGCAGCAGGTAGAGCACGCTCGTCTCGCCGGCGTCCTCGACGGCCTCCTGCGCGGCGTATCCGGGCCCGTGCCCGGGCGCGAAGCCGGCCTCGCGGATGCCGCGCCCGTTCGTCGCGGAAGGGATCTCGAGCAGCCCTGCGCCGTCGCGGCCCGACAGGCCGAGCCGCAGCGCGAGGTTGAGCAGCGCCGTGGCTGCCTGAGCGCCGCGGGCGCCCGTCAGCAGCCGCTCGCCGTAGAGGATCACCACATCGCCGCCCGCGCCCGAGAGGAACTCGCCCAGCGCGCGCACCGCCGTCGCGTCGGAGCCGGCGGCGGTGGCCGCGCCGCCGAGGTTGCCGTCGTCGCCGCCGAGCGCGGCGTCGAGCCCCACCAGCAGCGCCTCGCCGCTGCCGGGCGCGTAGCGCAGCACGGTCTCGGCGTTGGGATCCAGCGCGCCCGGCCGGGCGCTGGCGACGGCCAGCCGCACGCCGTTGCGGCGCACGCCCTTGCGGATCCGCAGGTCGAGGATCGGCGCGTCGTCGACGGGGTCGCAGTCGAGCACGAGCACCGCATGGGCGAACTCGAGGTCGGGCACCGTGGCCTGCAGCGCCGGGTCCGCCAGCGCGCGCGACAGCTCCGCCGAGAGCCCGCGCGCCGGGCTGCCGGCGAGCCGGCTCGAGCCCAGGCCCTCGCGCAGGAGGCGCGCGAGCAGGAACGCCTCCTCGTTGGTCGTGTCGCCGCCGGCCAGCGCGGCGGTCCGCGTCCCCGCCTTCTTCAGCGCTCCCGCGGCCGCGTCGAGCGCCTTCTCCCACGAGGCCGGCATCAGCCGGACGCCCTCGCGCACGAGCGGCTGCGTGATCCGCTCGTCGGTGTGCATCGACTGGTACGCGAAGCGGCCCTTGTCGCACAGCCAGCCGTCGTCGACGTCCTCGTGGTCGCGCGCGAGCACGCGCATCACGCGGTCGTCGCGCACGGTCAGCTCGACGTTGCACTGCGACGGGCAGTAGGTGCAGATCGTGCCCGCGCCCTCGATGTCCCACGGGCGCGCGCGGAAGCGGTAGGCGGTCGACGTGAGCGCGCCGACGGGGCAGAGCTCGATGATGTTGCCGCTGAACGGGCCGACGTACGGATGCCCGTCGAAGGTCCCGACGTAGCTGTGCGCACCGCGCTCGGAGAGGACCAGCTGGTAGTCCTCCGAGATCTCCTGGGAGAAGCGCACGCAGCGGTAGCAGAGGATGCAGCGCTCGCGATCGATCGCGATCAGCGGCGAGAGCTCGAGCGGCTTGCGGAAGTGGCGCTTGGGCTCGATGAACCGCGACGTGCCGGGTCCCCAGCCGTAGGTGATGTCCTGCAGCGGGCACTCGCCGCCCTTGTCGCAGACCGGGCAGTCGAGCGGGTGGTTGATCAGCAGGAACTCGACCACCGCGCGCTGGGCTTCGTGCACGCGCGCGGTCTGGGTGTGGACGACCATGCCGTCCTTGACGGGCGTCGAGCAGCCCGTCTGCAGCTTCGGGATCCCCTCGATCTCGACCAGGCACATGCGGCAGGCGCCGACGGGCTGGCCGAGCTTGGGCTCGTAACAGAAGACGGGGATCTCGACGTCGCCGTACTTCGCGGCGTCCACGAGCATCGAGTTCTCGGGCGCGGAGACCTCGCGCCCGTCGATCGTGAACGTGATGAAGCTGACCTCAGGCCGCGGCATCAGTGCACCGTGGCCCTGGCGCCCTCGCCGGCCGGCTCGAGCATGTCGGTCTGGCCCGCATGGTCGTCGCGGTTGACCGTCGGTGCGTTGACGCCGAGCCCGTTGCGCTCGCGCGCGGCCTCGATGTGCGCCTCGAACTCGGCCCTGAAGTGCTTGATCATCGAGCCGATCGGCATCGCCATCGCGTCGCCCAGCACGCACAGGCAGTTGCCGATGATCTGCTCGCAGACCGAGGCCATGATGTCGAGGTCCATCGGGGTCGCCTCGCCCGAGTCGATCCGCTCGAGCATCTTCACGGTCCAGTTGGTGCCCTCGCGGCAAGGCGTGCACTTCCCGCAGGACTCGTGGCGGTAGAACTTCGCCGTCTTGAGCGCCACGTCGACGACCGGCACGGAGTCGTCGACGACGATGATCGCGCCGGACCCGAGCATCGATCCCGCCTTGGCCATCGACTCGAAGTCGTAGGGCAGGTCGAGGTACTCGTCGGTGCCCGGGAGCACCGGCGCGCTCGAGCCGCCGGGGAACCAGAACTTGATCGAGCGTCCTTCGTCGGGGCCGCCGGCGAGCCCGTAGATCAGCTCCCGCGACGGGATCCCGAGCTCGATCTCGTAGTTGCCCGGCCGCTGCACGCAACCCGAGACGGACACGACCTTGGTGCCGGTCGAGCGCTCCGTGCCGATCTTGGCGAACTCCTCGCCGCCCATCCGCAGGATGATCGGGGCGTTCATCAGCGTCTCGACGTTGTTGATCAGCGTCGGACCGCGGTAGAGGCCCTGGACGGCCGGGAACGGCGGTTTCAGGCGCGGGTTGCCGCGCTTGCCCTCGAGCGCGTCGAGCAGCGCGGTCTCCTCGCCGCAGATGTAGGCGCCGGCGCCGCGGTGCACCCAGAGGTCGAGCGCGCCGATCAGCCCCTCCGCCTTGGCCTCGTCGAGCGCGGCCTCGAGGATGTCGGCCTGGTGGGAGTACTCGCCGCGGATGAAGATGAACGCCTTGTTCGCGCCGACGGCGTGGGCAGCGATGCAGATGCCCTCGATCAGCAGATGCGGGTTCTTCTGCATCAGCTCGCGGTCCTTGAACGTCCCCGGCTCGGACTCGTCCGCGTTGCAGACGACGTACTTGTCCATGTCGCCCTTGGGCAGGAACGAGGCCTTGGTGCCCATCGCGAAGCCGGCGCCGCCGCGGCCACGGATGCCGGACGCCTGCAGCTGGGAGAGCACGTCCGCCGGGTCCAGCTCGAGCGCCCTGGAGAGCATCTCGTAGCCGCCGCGCTCGCCCCGGTAGACCGCGAGCGTGTTCAGCCCGGGCTGGTCGATGTTGTCGTAGAGGAGCTGCATCTCAGCGACCGGCGGCCTTCCTGTGCCGCAGCTGCTTGGCCTCGAGCACCGGCCGGCCGGCCTTGACGTCCTCGACGATCTGCCTGCAGTCGGACTCCTCGAGCGGCCCGACGTACTCGCCGTCGATCGACGCCATCGGGGCGATGTCGCAGGCGCCGAGGCACTCGAACGCCTTGACGTGGAACTCGGGGTCGTTGCCCGCTGCGTCGAGCATCGCCGCGTAGACGGCGTCCGCGCCGCGCAGGGAGCAGGAGATGTTCGTGCAGACGTAGACGTCGACGGGGCCCTTGGGGCTCGTCTCGAACATGTCGTAGAACGTCGCGATCGAGGTCAGGTAGGCGGGCGTCAGCCGCATCACGCACGCGACCTGCTCGAGCGCCGTCGGCGAGCACCAGCCATGCAGCCGCTGCGCGGCGTGCAGCGCCGGGATCGTCGCGGAGCGGAAGTCCGGGTAGCGGGCGATGTAGGACTCGATCTCCGCGCGCAGCTCGGCGGGCACCGGCGTCGTCGCCGGATCCGGGACGACGGCCGGATCCTTCGTCAGGTCGGCCGCCTCGTCCCAGCCGGGGACGCGGCTCCCGTGCGCGTAACGGCGGACGCGGGTCGGGTCGATCGCCATCAGCGGCCCACTACCGGTCGATCCCGCCAAGCACGGGGTCGAGCATCCCGAGCGTCGCGATGAAGTCGGCGATGTACAGGTCCTTGACCATCGGGCGGAACGCCTGCAGGTTCACGAACGAGGGGTCGCGCATGTGCACGCGCGCGGGTTTCGAGGAGCCGTCGGCGCGCACGAAGCAGCCCAGCTCGCCGCGCGGGGACTCGATCGGGTAGTAGGCCTCGCCCGGCGGCACGCGGAAGCCCTCTGTGACGAGCTTGAAGTGGTGGATCAGCGCCTCCATGCTCGTCGCGAGCTCGTGGCGCGGCGGCAGCGCGTACTTGCGGTCGGCGGTGATGTAGGGACCGGCGGGCAGGCCGTCGAGCGCCTGGTCGATGATCCGGCAGGACTCCTTGATCTCGAGGATGCGCACGATCATGCGGTCCCAGTTGTCGCCGACCGTGCCGACGGGGATCTTGAAGTCGAAGTGCTCGTAGGAGGAGTACGGCGCGGCCTTGCGCAGGTCCCACGGGTTGCCGGTGGCGCGCAGCAGCGGCCCGCTGACGCCGTGCGCGAGCAGCGTCTCCTCGTCGAGCGGCGCCACGTTGCGCAGCCGCTGCAGCACGATCTCGTTCTTCATCAGGATCGCGAGGAACTGGTCGACGCGCTCGGGCATGATCTTCGTGAACGTGCGGGTCTTCTGCTCCCAGCCCGACGGGATGTCCTCGAAGACGCCGCCGACCTGGAAGTAGCGCGTGTGCATGCGCTGGCCGGAGGACATCTCGAACAGGTCGAGGATCTGCTCGCGGTCGCGGAAGCAGTACCAGAACATCGAGATCGCGCCGAGGTCCAGCGCGGTCGTCCCGAGCCACACGAGGTGCGACATGATCCGGTTGAGCTCCATGTGGATCACGCGCAGGTACTGCGCGCGCGCCGGGATCTCGAGGTCGAGGATCGTCTCGACCGCGCCGCAGAACGCCATCGCGTTGAAGTAGTAGGCGAGGTAGTCCATCCGCTCGACGACGGGGATGGCCTTCCAGTACGCCTTGTCCTCGGCGGTCTTCTCGATGCCGGTGTGGACGTAGCCGATGATCGGCTTGACGTCGCGCACGACCTCCGCCTCGAGCGTCGCGATCAGCCGCAGCACTCCATGGGTGGCCGGGTGGTGCGGTCCGAAGTTGATCGTGAGCAGCTCATCGGACTCCGGGTGCGCGAGATGGGAGAGCTCGACCGACTCCTCCATCTCGCGGTAGGGGATCGAGGGGACAGCCCCCCTATCAGCGGGTCCGGTCTCCGCCGGCGACGTCGGGAGTGGGGCTGTCCCCTCTGGGCTCACTTCCACCACTGCGGCGTCGAGCGCTCGTTGTGCGTGAACAGGACGGGCTCGCCGCCGATCGGGAAGTCGCGGCGCTGCGGGAAGCCCTCGTAGTCCTCCGGCATCAGGATCCGGCGCAGGTCGTGGTGGCCCTCGAAGATCACGCCGAACATGTCGTAGACCTCGCGCTCCTGGTGGTCGGCGGTCGGCCAGTCGGGCGTCACGCTCGGCACGCGCGGATCGTCGAGCGGCACGCGCGTGCGCACGCTGATGCGGTCGACCTCGCGCATGTCGAGCAGCTCGTAGTGGACGCCGAGCCGCGGCTCCTCGGGGAAGTAGTCGACGCCGTGGACGGAGGCCAGGAACGAGAAGCCCTTGCCGCGCAGGTGCTCGAGCGTCGCCGGCACCGCGGCGGGCCCCACCAGCAGCGCGGCGTGGTCGCGGAAGAAGACGGTGTCGAGCACCGAGGCGTCGTCGGCGGCGCGCAGGTCCTGCGCGATCAGCTCGAGCCCGGTCGCGTCAGGCATCAGGGCCCGTTTCGCCGCCGGCGACGTTGATCGCGTGGACGTCGAGTCCGGCGACAACCTCCTCGGTCCCGGCGCCGCCGTAACGGCTGCGCCAGCTCTCGTCGGGCTGCGACAGGATCGCCGCGCGCAGCTTGACGATCGCGTGCACGAGCGACTCGGGCCGCGGCGGGCAGCCGGGAACGTGGATGTCGACCGGCAGGAACTTGTCGCCCGGCACGAGCGCGTAGTTGTTGAACACGCCCATCGAGGACGAGCAGGCGCCCATCGCGATCACGTAGCGCGGCTCGAGCATCTGCTCGTAGATCCGCCGGATGACCGGCGCCATCTTGATCGAGATCCGGCCCGACAGGAAGATCGTGTCGGCCTGGCGCGGCGTCGCGCGCGCCGCCTCGAAGCCGAAGCGCGCGATGTCGAGCCGCGGTCCGATGTGCGACATCCACTCGATCGCGCAGCAGGCCAGCCCGAAGGAGAGCGGGAAGTTCGCGTTGCCGACCGCCCAGCGCCCGGCCTTCTCGATCGTCGTCGTCAGGACGGACTGCTCGACGTGCTCCTCGAGCGCCGGCCCGTCGAGATCGCCGCGCAGCATGTCGCGCGCCCGCAGCTGGCGCGCGCGGAACTCCTCCTTGCCGCCCGCGCCGAGCTGCTGCCGGGTCACCTCCATTCCAGGGCCCCTCTCCGCCACACGTACACGTAGGCGATCAACAGCAGGACGATGAAGACGATCGTCTCCACCAGGGCGAAGGTGCCGAACGCGTCGAGCTGGAGCGCGACCGGATAGAGCAGGATCGTCTCGATGTCGAACAGGATGAAGAGCATCGCGACGAGGTAGAAGCTGATCCCGAAGCGGAAGTTCTGCTTGACGTCCGAGGGCAGGCCGCACTCGTACGGGTCGCCTTGCGTGCGCGACGTGTTCTTGCCGCCGAGGTACCTTCCGAGGAACGAGTTGATCGTCGTGAAGATCAGGCCGAGCAGCGCGCCGAGGCCCAGGAACACGAGCGCCGGAAGGTAGGAACGGATCATCCCGATGGGATTTGTAGCACTGCTTGTGCGGGATTGTTACTTAGTGACATTCTGCACTCAGCCTGCGGTATTCAGATCCATTCGGATGCCCTTACCCCCAACAGCGCGACCACGAGCGCGGACGCCGCCATGACGCCGATCTCGCGCCGCACGATCGCGCGCACCAGCACTCGCCGATCGTCCTCGCCGAGCGCCGCGACGGCGTCGCGGCCCTCCAGCCCGCGCCGGTCGAGCTCCGTCTGCGCCGAGACTACTCGCAGCTGCTCGGCGAAGAGCCCCACGGCGAGCGGCGACAGGCCGTAGACGAGGTGCAGCGGCGGCAGCTCCTCGCCGGCGAGCATGAGCACCCCGCCGAGCACCGCCTGGACCGCCACGAGCGCCTGCCCGGTGCGCAGCAGCGGCCAGAAGCCGGGCGCCGCGCGCTCCCGCCACCACGCCCATGCGCCCCACGCACCGGCGGCGAGGTTGACCGCGACCACCGCGATGCCCAGCAAGATGTGGACGGCGGTCACGCGCGGGATTGTTTCGTATGCTTGCCGCCCGCCATGCCCCGCCGCGCTCGCCCACGCCTGCTCGCACTCGCAATCGCGGCCGTCGGCCTCGGCACGGGCGCATGCGGCGAGCAGGGCATCCAGCTCGCGAAGTCCGACCCGCAGCTACGAGGGCGCGAAGATCTTCCAGCAGAGCTGCTCGGGCTGTCACACGATCGAGGCGGCGGGCACGGAGGGCTCGGCCACCGACCCGAACGGGCGCGAGTACGTCGACGGCCCCAACTTCGAGGCGCGCAAGGAGGACGTCGACCAGGTCC
Organism: uncultured Solirubrobacteraceae bacterium; assembly: GCA_963839615.1. Classification (GTDB taxonomy): domain Bacteria; phylum Actinomycetota; class Thermoleophilia; order Solirubrobacterales; family Solirubrobacteraceae; genus DASQMT01. The sequence goes on along the minus strand of CAWIVY010000009.1, from coordinate 120,517 downwards.
TCTACGCGATCCGCAACGGCGGCTTCTCATCCGGCCCGATGCCGCAGGACATCGTCGTCGGCGAGCGGGCGCAGAAGGTCGCCGAGTTCGTCGCGGAGTACTCGGGCGGGGACGCGGCCGGCGGGTGAGCCTGCGGCCGTGCTCGACCTCAAGGCGATCAGGGAGGACCCGGAACCCGTAAGGGCGGCGCTCGCACGGCGCCGCGACGGGTCCGACGCGCGGCTCGACAGCGTCCTCGAGCTCGACGCGCGGCGGCGCGAGCTGCTGCCAGAGACCGAGGGCCTGAAGGCGCAGCAGAACGCCGCTTCGCAGGCGATCGCCGCCGCGAAGCAGGCGGGCGGGGACGCGGCCGGGGCGATCGCGGAGATGCAGGAGGTCGCGCGCCGCGGAAAGGCTCTGCGCGAGGAGCTCGACGGCGTGCAGGCCGAGCTCGACGAGGCGCTCGCCTCGCTCCCGAACCCGCCCGACCCGACGGCCGCCGACGAGGACACGGTCCTGTACGAGCGCGGCGAGTCCGGGCGCGCGGGCAAGGACCACCTCGAGCTCGCCGGCGCGTGGATCGACATGGAGGCGGGCGCGCGCGTGGCCGGCTCGCGCTTCGCGTACCTCAAGGGCGACCTCGTGATGCTCGAGCTGGCGCTCGTGCGCTGGGTGCTCGAGGTCCTGCGCGGCAAGGGCTTCGAGCCCGTGATCCCGCCGGTGCTCGTGCGCGAGGAGGCCCTGCACGGCACCGGCTTCCTGCCCGACACGGAGCAGCAGATCTACCGCCTGGCCGACGACGCGCTCTACCTCACCGGCACGAGCGAGGTCGCGCTCGCCTCCCTGCACGCGGGGGAGATCCTCGACGGCGAGCGCCTGCCGCTGCGCTACGCCGGCTTCTCGCCCTGCTTCCGGCGCGAGGCCGGGGCGGCCGGGCGCGACACGCGCGGGCTCTTCCGGGTGCACCAGTTCGACAAGGTCGAGATGTTCTCGTTCGTCGAGCCCGAGGATGCGCCCGCCGAGCACGAGCGCCTGCTCGCCAACGAGGAGGAGATCCTCGGCGCGCTCGGGATCCCGTACCGCGTCGTGAACATCGCGGTCGGCGACCTCGGCTCCTCCGCCGCGAAGAAGTACGACTGCGAGGCCTGGCTGCCCGGCCAGCAGCGCTTCCGCGAGCTCACGTCGACGTCGAACACGACCGATTTCCAGGCGCGCCGGCTGAACATCCGCTACCGCACCGCGTCGGGCGCGCCGCGCCATGTCGCGACGCTCAACGGCACCGCCGTCGCCGTCGGGCGGACGCTGATCGCGCTGATCGAGAACGGCCAGCGCGACGACGGGTCGGTCGCGGTGCCCGAGGTGCTGCACGCCTGGGGTGCGCCGCAGCAGCTGCGGGTACCCGCAGCCCCATGACCGAGACGCCGATCACCCCCGAGGACCCCGACATCCCGGATGACCCGCCGCCGCCCGGCGACGGCGAGCCCGGAGATCGACGACCAGCCGCTCGGCGTGCCCGACGACCTCGACCCCGAGCAGGCCCCGCTGCCCGGCCTGCCGGAGTCCGAGCCGCCGCAGGGAGCCTGACTGTCAGTTTCTGTCCGCTGGTGGCGACACCATCGGACAGTGTTCGTAGCCCGCCTGATCTGCTCCGACGAAGCCTGTGCCGCCGAGCTGGCCGCCGAAGCCACGACGCTGCGCGAGCTCGAGACGCTGGTCTGCGACTGTGGCTGCGCGCTGGCGCCGATCGCCTGGCCCGATCACGTCGAGGAGCCGGTCGCGATAGTCGTCACCCTGCGCGCGCGCAGGGCGCCCCACTCCGGGCTGTCAGAGGCCGCCTAGCAGCACGCCGGCCAGCAGCGCAAGGGCGGCGATCGCCGCCAGCGCGCCGAGGGCGAAGGGCCAGATCGCGCGCCGCCGGCTCCAGCGCCGGCCGCGCCGGCGCAGGGTGCTCGAGTAGATATGCGACGGCTGGGACATCGCGCACTGGATCGAACTCCGGCGCGCTCGCCGGGTCAACCGTCGCGCGCCCGAACATCGCGCTCGCTCCGCGATTCCTCGTGACGGTTGCCGCAACGCGAGGACCGGACCGCGGGACCTGAGTGTGCGAGGGTGGGAGCGTGACGCCAGGTAGAAGTTCCTCCCGGCGGCGCGGGGTCTTCGCCGCCCTGCGCCATGTCGGCGACATGGCCATCGACCTCGGGACCGCCAACACGGTCGTCTACGTGCGCGGCCGCGGGATCGTGCTCTCGGAGCCGTCGGTCGTCGCGATCGACGAGCGCACCGGCGAGGTGCACGCGGTCGGCTCGGAGGCGCAGATGATGATCGGGCGCACACCCGCGAACATCTCCGCGGACCGCCCGCTGCGCCACGGCGTGATCGCCGACTTCGAGATCACGGAGGCGATGCTCCGGCGCTTCATGGAGAAGGTGCTGTCGAGCCGTTTCAGCCGCCCGCGCCTGGTCATGTGCGCGCCGTCCGGCGTGACCGAGGTCGAGCGCCGCGCGGTCGAGGAGGCCTCGCTGTCGGCGGGCGCGCGCGAGGTCCACCTGATCGAGGAGTCGCTCGCGGCGGCGATCGGGGCGGGCCTGCCGATCGCCGAGCCTGTCGGGCGCATGGTGGTCGACATCGGCGGCGGCACGAGCGAGGTCGCCGTGATCTCGCTCGGCGGCCTCGTCGTGAGCCGCTCGCTGCGCGTCGGCGGCTACGACCTCGACGAGGCGATCACGCACCACATCCGCAACGAGCACCGGATGGCGATCGGCTCGCAGAGCGCCGAGACGATCAAGCTCGCGATCGCCGCCGCCATGCCGCAGGCGGAGGACCTCGTGGCGGATGTGCGCGGGCGCGACCTGACCTCGGGCCTGCCGCGCGAGATCAGGCTGACGGCCGACGAGGTGCGCAGCGCGATCGCCGGCCCGCTCGCGGACATCCTCGCCGCCGTGCACGCCACGCTGGAGGAGACGCCGCCCGAGCTGGCGGCCGATATCACCAAGGAGGGCATCCTGCTCGCCGGCGGCGGCGCGCTGCTGCGCGGGCTCGACGAGCGGCTGGAGGCCGACACCGGCATGCCCGTGCGGATCGCCGACGCGCCGCTGGAGTGCGTCGCCCTCGGCGCCGGCCAGTCACTTGAGGAGCTCGACCGGATGGGCCGCGGGCGGCGGTGACAGGCATGAGCGAGCTGATCCACCGCGAGCGTCCGGCCGACGGCGATCCCGCCGGGCTGCTCGTGCTGCATCACGGGCGCGGCGCCGACGAGCACGACCTGCTCGGGTTCGGCGACGTGCTGGATCCGGCGCGGCGGCTGCACGTCGTCACGCCGCGGGCGCCGCTCACCGTGCCCGGCTGGCCCGGGCATCACTGGTACCTGGTGCCGCGCGTCGGCTATCCCGATCCCGACACGTTCCACGCCGCGTTCGCCAAGCTGGCCGAGTTCCACGACGAGCTCTGGGAACGGACCGGCGTCGGGCCGGAGCAGACCGTGCTGGGCGGCTTCTCGATGGGCTCGGTGATGAGCTATGCGCTCGGCCTGGCCGGCGATCGCCCGGCGCCGGCGGGCATCCTCGCCATGTCGGGCTTCGTGCCGACCGTCGAGGGCTGGCGACCCGAGCCGTCCGGCCGCGAGCACGTGCGCGCGTTCATCGCCCACGGCCGCAACGATCCGATCATGGACGTCGGCTTCGCCCGCAGCGCGCGCGACCTGCTCGAGGCCGGTGGGCTCGACGTCTCCTACCACGAGTCCGACGCGGCGCACCACATCGACCCGGCGCACATCCCGGCCGCGGTCGACTGGGTCGCCGCGACGCTGGGTCTGGGCTAGGCGCCCCGGCTCAGCCCTGGAGCAACCCGCGGAGGCGCTCGAGCGCGTCGCCGCTGAGCGAGTAGTACGCGAACGCGCCGCGCTTCTCGCGCTCCACCATGCCGGCGTTGAACAGCTGCTTGAGGTGGTAGGAGACCGTCGGCTGGGCGACGTCGAGCATCGTCTCGAAGTCGCACACGCAGACCGCTTCGCCGTCCGCGGACAGGAGCCGGTTGAGGATCTTGACCCGGTGACGGTCGGCCAGCGCCTTGAACAGCTGCTCCAGCTCGCGCGCCTCGTCGTCGGACAGCGAGGGCTCGGCGAGTGGGGCGCAGCACTGGACGAGCGGCAGCGAGGTCATGGTCCGAATCATCATATCGAAAAGACTTGATGTTGCTGCCGAAGTCGGCTACGGTGAATAGGCATCGATGAATTTCAATGTGAGGAGCTCTCCCGTGGACGCGAGCAACCCATATCCCGTGGCGGTAATCGGCGCCGGGCCCGTCGGCCTCGCCGCCGCAGCCCACCTGCTCGAGCATGGCCTCGAGCCGCTCGTCTTCGAGGCCGGCGCGCGGGTCGGCGCGTCGATCCGCGAGTGGGGGCACGTGCGGGTGTTCTCGCCGTGGGAGTTCAACATCGACCCCGCCGCGCGGCGACTGCTGGAGCGGGCCGGCTGGGAGGCGCCGCCGGCGGACGGCTACCCGACGGGCGCCGAGATCGTGGAGCGCTACCTCGAGCCGCTCGCCGCGCTGCCGGAGATCGCCGGCCGGCTGCGGGTCGGCGCGAAGGTGACGGGCGTCACGAAGGCCGGCATCGACAAGCTGAAGGATTCCGGGCGCGACGAGGCGCCGTTCGAGCTCGTCGTCGAGCACGACGGGGAGGAGCGCCGCCACCTGGCCGCGGCGGTCATCGACGCCTCCGGCACCTGGACGAAGCCGAACCCGCTCGGCGCGGGCGGGCTGCCGGCCGCCGGCGAACGGCGCGCCGGCGAGCGCATCTCCCATGGCATCCCCGACGTTCTCGGTGCCGCTCGCGACCGCTACGCCGAGAAGCGGGTCCTGGTCGTCGGCAGCGGCCACTCGGCCTTCAACGTGATCCTCGACCTCGTCGCGCTGCGCGAGTCGGCGCCGGCGACCGAGATCGTCTGGGCGATCCGCGGCGACGGCCTCGGTCGCAAGTTCGGCGGCGGCGGCGACGACCAGCTGCCCGCTCGCGGTGCGCTCGGCGCGGCGGTGCGAACGCTCGTCGACGACGGCTCGATCGAGCTCGTGGGCGGCTTCCAGACGCGCTCGGTGGAACTCCGGGACGGGCGGCTCGTGCTGGGCGACGGCAGCCACCGGATCGCGGCCGACGAGGTGATCGCCTCGACCGGGTTCCGGCCGGACCTCGCGCTGCTCGGCGAGCTGCGGCTCGACCTCGACGACCGCGTCGAGGCGACGCGCGCGCTTGCTCCGCTGATCGATCCGAACCTCCATTCCTGCGGCACGGTGCCGCCGCATGGCGTGGACGAGCTCGCGCATCCGGACGCCGCCGTCTACATGGTCGGGATGAAGAGCTACGGCCGCGCCCCGACGTTCCTCCTGCGCACCGGCTACGAGCAGGTCCGCTCTGTCGTGGCGGCGCTCGCGGGCCACTGGGAGGCGGCGCGGCAGGTCGAGTTCGAGCTGCCCGAGACGGGCGTCTGCAACCGTCCCGCGGCGCCGGCCGCGGCAGCGTGCTGCGGGGCCGGCTCGCCGCTGGTCGAGATCGGAGCATGACGACGGGCGCGCTCGGCACGCGGGCGTGGGGGATCGTCGGCGCGCTCTCGGTCACCGAGACCGTCTCGTGGGGGATCCTCTACTACGCGTTCGCGGTCTTCCTGGTGCCGATGCAGCGCGAGCTCGGGTTCTCCGCGGCAGAGCTGACCGGCGCGTTCTCGCTCGGCCTGCTCGTCTCGGGCGTCGCCGGGATCGCGGTCGGCCGCTACCTGGATCGCCATGGGCCGCGCGGGCTGATGACCGCGGGATCCGTCGCGGGCGCGGCGCTCGTGCTGGCGTGGTCGCAGGTCGAGGGCCTCGTCGCGTTCTACGCGCTCTGGGCCGCGCTCGGGCTGGTGATGGCGGCCGTGCTCTACGAGCCGGCCTTCACGGTGCTGGCCAAGCACTTCCCGGTGTCCGCGGAACGGCGCCGCGCGATGACCGCGATGACGCTCGCGGGCGCGCTCGCGAGCTTCATCTTCCTCCCGCTCGCCCAGGCGCTGATCGACGCCCGCGGCTGGCGCGACGCGCTCGTGATCCTCGCGCTCGTCCTGGCGCTGGTCACGGTGCCGCTGCACGCGCTGGTGCTGCGCGAGGCACCGGGAGCGGAGCAGGGCGACGTCGTCGCCGCGACTCCGTCTCGCCCGGTGTCCGACGTGCTCCGCTCGGCGTCGTTCTGGCTGCTCACGGGTTCGTTCTTCCTCGCCTCGGCGGCCACGATCGCGGTGACGGTGCATTCGATCCCGTTCCTGCTCGAGCGTGGCTACGGCCCCGGGTTCGCCGCGTTCGCCGTCGGTCTCGTCGGCGTGTCGCAGATCCCCGGGCGGCTGCTGTTCGGGACCGCGGCGGGCCGGATGCCGCCCGAATGGGCGACGGCGCTCGTGTTCGCGCTGATCGCGCTCGGCATCGCCCTGATCGCCGGCGTCGACAGCACGTCGACCGTGATCGCCGGGCTCGTCGTGCTCGGGATCGGCAGCGGCATGGCCACGCTCGCGCGAGCCACGGCCGTCGCCGACCTCTACGGGCCCGCGGCGTACGGGACGATCGCGGGCGTCGCCGCCCTGATGACGACGGGCGCCCGCGCGGCGGGCCCGGTCGCGGGCGCGATCTACGCGGTCGCGTTCGGTTACGACGCGCTGTTCTGGACCCTGGCCGGCTTGAGCGCGGTCGCCGCAGGGCTCGCCTATCGCAGCCAGGCCGCGAGCTCGTCCAGCGCCTCGGGCAGGACGTAGTAGAAGACCCACAGGCCGCGCCGCTCCGAGTCGACGATCCCGGCCTCGCGCAGCTTCTTGAGATGGTGGCTGAGCGTCGGCTGCGCCACGTCGAAGAGCGGCAGCAGCTCGCACACGCAGACCTTGCCCGCATGCTTGCGCAGCACGTCGACGAGCTGGAGGCGGATCGGGTCGCCGAGCGCCTTCGCGACCTCAGCCATGCGCACGGCCTCGTGCCGCTCGACCTCCGGGTAGGCGACCGGCTCGCAGCAGGGAGCGCCGTTCGGGCGCTTGGTCTTCGGCGTCAACTCGAGCGCGAGCGCCATGCGCGGAAGGTATCCCATTTCGACGTCGATCTATTTGCATTCGTCGATGGAGTCTCCTACCGTGCCGCCCGATGTCCGACCGCGTCGCGGTGATCACCGACGTGCACGCGAACCTGCCGGCGCTGCGCGCCGCGCTCGCCCGCATCGACGAGCTGGCGATCGGTCGGATCTACTGCGGCGGCGATCTCGTCGGCTACGGCCCGCAACCCAACGAGGTCTGCGCGCTGATCGCCGGGCGCTCGATCCCGACGATCTACGGCAACTACGACCACGCGATCGCACGTGACCACGACGACTGCGGATGCGCGTACATCACGCCGGAGGATCGCGAGCTGGGCCAGCGCTCGGTCGAGTGGACGCTGGCGCACACCGACGCGTCGTCGAAGGACTTCATGCGCGAGCTGCCGTTCGACCTGTGGTTCGAGCTCGGGACGACGTCGGTCCACCTCGTGCACGGGTCGCCGCGCAAGGTCAACGAGTACCTGTTCGAGGACAAACCGGCCTCGCTCTACGAGCGCATTGCAGCGGCGGAGAGCGGGGACGTGCTCGTGTTCGGGCACACGCACAAGCCGTGGGTGCGCAGCCACGGCGGCGTTCTGTTCGTCAACTGCGGCTCTGTCGGCAAGCCCAAGGACGGCGATCCACGCGGCGCCTTCGCGGTGCTCGAGGCCGGCGAGCGGGGGGTCGAGGTGACGATCGAGCGGGTCGAGTACGACGCCGCCGCGGTCGCCGCCGAGGTCCGCGCGGCCGGGCTCCCTGCCGAGTTCGCCGCGAAGCTGCTGCTGGCGGCCTGAGCGTGATGCCGGACCTCGCGCGCCGTGCCCTGATGGAGGGCATCGGGACGTTCGCCCTCGTGTTCGCCGGCTGCGGTGCGATCGTCACCGACGCGGTGCGGCAGGGCGTACTCGGAGCCGTCGGTGTCAGCCTCGTGTTCGGGCTGGTCATCATGGTGATGGTCTACGCCGGCGGCCACCTCTCGGGCGCCCACTACAACCCCGCGGTCACCGTCGCATTCGCGCTCGCGCGTCACTTCCCGCCGCGCGACGCGCTCGTCTACATCGGCGCACAGCTGCTCGGCGCCGTCCTCGCGGCGCTGCTGCTGCTCGCGGCCTGGCCGGACGCGCCCGCCGACCTCGGCGCGACGGTGCCGAGCGTCGGGACGGGCTCGGCGCTGCTCTACGAGACCGTCCTGACGGCGTTCCTCATGTTCGTCATCACCGCGGTCGCGACGGACACGCGCGCCGTCGGCGGGGCCGCCGCGATCGCGATCGGCGGGACCGTCGCTCTCGACGCGCTCTTCGGCGGGCCGATCACCGGCGCGTCGATGAATCCCGCGCGCAGCTTCGGTCCGGCGCTGGCCTCCGGGCAGTGGAGCGACTTCTGGATCTACGTCGCCGCTCCGCTCGCCGGCGCCTGCGTCGGGGTGCTCGCCTACGAGCTGGTGCGCGGCGGCAGGTCGGCCGCCGAGACGCCGCCGGCGCTGCGCAGCCAGTCGACCAGCTCGTGAGCCTCGCTGCGGCGGGCGGCATCGAGCGGCGTGAGCTCGTCGTAGCCGACCCAGTTGGGGTCCGCGCCGCGCGCGAGCAGGTACCGCGCGGTGTCCGGCCGGCCGCCGTGGCAGGCGGCCCAGAACGCGTGCGTGACATCGTCCCTCGTCGGCACGGCGTCGTCGCCGAACAGCTCCTCGACGCGGTCGCCCAGACCGAGCGCGGCGGCCTCCCAGAGCGTGGCCCGTGCGCCGCGCTCGACCAGCCGCCGAGCCGTGTTCCACTGCCCGAACGCCGTCGCGTCGGCGAGCGGCGTGCCGCCTCCGATCACCGCTCCGCGCGCCTCGATGTCGGCGCCGGCGTCGAGCAGGGCGTCGAGTGCCGCGACGTCGTCGCTGCTGGCGGCCCAGTGCAACGGCGTCTCGGTGTGCGGGCCTCCGCGCAGGCGGGCGTTCACGTCGGCTCCGGCCGCGACGAGCGCCGCGACGACGGCGGCGCCGTCGGGATGGTGCCCGGGCCAGTCCGTCGCGACGTGCAGGAGCGAGCGCGACACGCCGCGCGCGTCGACGATCCAGGCCCGGGCGAGGCCCGGGTGCTCGGCCAGCAGCCGCTCGAGCGCGGCCGGCTCGCCGGAGCGGATCGCGGCCGTTGCGGCGACGGCGAGCGGATCGCCGGCGTCGAGGCTCAGCGAACCGTCCGCCACGATTGCAGGGTGATCCGCAGGATCACGCACGTGATGGCGAGGCCGATCAGCGGATCGGCGACGTCGAGTCCCAGCGCGACCACGGCTGCGCTCGCGATAACGGCGAGCGAGACGTAGGCGTCCGCGCGCGCGTGGTCGCCGTCCGCGACCAGCGCGGGGCTGTCGAGCCGGCGGCCGGCGCTGGTGCGGATCCGCGCCGCGAGCCAGTTGCCCGCGAACCCGACCGCGCCGGCCAGCGCGACGGCGGCGAGCGCGTCGGGACGCTGCGGCTCGAGCAACCGCATGATCGCCTCGTAGCCGGCCACGCAGGCCGAGACGAAGATCGCGAACACGACGGCGAGGCCCGCGAGGCGCTCGGCCCGGGCCGAGCGCAGCAGGAAGGCGATCCCCAGGGGGATCGCGGTCGCGGCGTCGCCGACGTTGTGGATCAGGTCGGCGAGGAGCGCCACGCTGCCTGACGCGAGGAACACGAGCGCCTGTGCCGCGGCGGTCGCGGCGAGCACGAGCAGCGAACGCGTGACCGCGCTTAGCCCCTCACGCGAGCGCTTGATCGAGGGTTCGATCAGGCCGTGGCTGTGGGCATGCTGGTGCTGGTGGCGCACGGCCCGGTCAGCGGCGTTCGAGGGCGAGCCGCAGCCCGAGCCCGATCAGCACCGCGCCGGTGAGCCGCTGGAAGCGCCGCAGCCACGGCCCTTCGACGAACGCGCGCTTGGCGCGCGCGACGACGTAGGCGAGCGCCGAGTACCAGACGAGGTCGAGGGCGACGACCATCCCCGCCATCAGGAGCGCGCACGGCAGCACCGCCGCCCCGTCCGGGACGAACTGCGGGAACAGCGCGACGAAGAAGACGGCGAGCTTCGGGTTGGCGAGGCTGGTCAGCAAGCCCTCGCGCAGTGCGGAGCCGGGCGGCCGGGCCGTGGCGGCATCGGGCGCGTGGTCACCGCGCAGCGCCTGCACGCCGAGCACGAACAGAACAGCGGCGCCGGCGAGCTTGACGACCGTGAACGCCTCGACCGAGGTGGCGACCACCGCGGCGACACCGATCGCGGCCAGCACCGCCCACGTCATCACGCCGATCGCATTGCCGACCGTCGTCCGCAGGGCGTGGCCGCGGCCACCGAGCGCCGCGTTGCGCACGACGAGCGCGGTGGCGGGACCGGGCGTGATCGTGAGCAGCAGCGCGACCGGCGTGAAGGCGACGATCATCGTGAGCACGGAACGGACGCTACGCGATCGGCCTCCCGCCGGCATGTTCACGAACGGTGAACGCCAAAGGGGAAACGGCCGGCGGCTGATGAAGTCCCCTGCGTGCACACGAAGAACGAGACGAACGGGGCCGGGACGCAAGGAGCGTCGCCGCGCCGCCAAGCGCGCCCCGCTCAGCACTACCAGCGTCGCCGCGGCCATGCGGCGACGCACGCGCTGAACCGCGCATCACGAAGCAGCGCTGAGACCAGAACGTTCACACCGGCACCCCTCGCCGCGGTGAAGCTGGTGGTGAGCGAATTCCGTCACCTCCCCCGTTCGCTCATCCCCCGACGGCCGCCTCGCCCCAGGCGGCCGTCGTCGTTCGTCAGGCTGCCCGCGGCTCACCGCGGAACGCGTCGACGAGGTCGTGCAACACCGGCTCGGCGTCCGCGGGCGCGGCGATGTCGAGCACGACCGCGCCGGGCTCGTCGCTCACGCGCATCGTCAGGAACGCGCAGCAGGCGGCCTCGGCGGCGACGATGCTCGCGACGCGATCGCGCACGCCTGTGCCGGCGGCGAAGCGCAAAGTCGCGCGCGTGGCACCGAGCTCGGCGTCGACGAGCGCGTCGCGGCCGAGCTCGGCTATCTGCGCGAGTCGCGCGGGCAGGTCGATCGGGCTCAGCGAGCAGGCGAGCGGCAGTTCGGTCGGCATCGTGTCCTCCGGCAGCGTGGGCGTGACAGCTACTGTTCACCTTCAACCCACGTTGAAGTCAAGGCGCTGTTTCATGGACGAGACCATCACGATCGGCCAGCTTGCGCAGCGGTTCGATCTGAACACATCGGCCATCCGCTACTACGAGGCCAACGGCGTGCTGCCCGAGCCTGCGCGCGTGAGCGGCCAGCGCCGCTACGGCCCGGACGCCGTCCGGCGGCTGGAGGTTCTGGACGTCGCCAAGCGCGCGGGGTTCTCGCTCGACGAAGCGCGCGTCCTGCTGCAGAGCGCGGACGCGGGAACGCCCGCGTTCGAGGCGCTGCGCGAGCTCGCCGCCCACAAGCTGCCGGAGGTCGAGGCGCTGATCGAACGCGCGCAGGCGATGCGCGCGTGGCTGCTCACGGCGACCGACTGCTCGTGCACCAGCCTCGACGTCTGCGAGCTGTTCGATCGTCCGTAGCCAGGGGCCGCGGCGTCTGTCGACGCCGAGGTTGCTCATGTCGCGCTGCGGGAGTATGTTCGCAACTGCAACTCGTCGCAATAGACATGAGTCGTGATCACAGTGCAGCCCCGCTGGCCGAGGCGCCCGACGCAGAGGCGGCCGCGGCGGTCGTGCGGTCGCGCGGTCTGCGGCTCTCGACGGCGCGGCGGCTCGTGCTCGAGGCGCTCTACCGGGCGGATGGACCGAAGACGGCCGACCAGCTCGCGGGCGACCTGGACATCGCGTCCGTGTATCGGAACCTCGAGACGCTGGAGGAGGTCGGCCTGGTGCGGCATGTCCATCTCGGCCATGGACCCGGCCTCTACGTGCGTTCCTCGGCCGGCGCTCACGAGTACCTCCTGTGCGACGCCTGCGGCTCGGTCGTGGACGTCGAGCCGAAGCAGCTCGACGGCGTCCGTGACCTGATCCGCGAGCAGTTCGGCTACGAGGCCCGGTTCACGCATTTCCCGATCGCCGGGCTGTGCCCCGAGTGCACGAGAGATGAGCATGCGCGCACCTGAAGGCCCGGTCCGCACGTCCCGCTGGGCTCGCATCAAGGGCTCCATGACGCCGGCGGAATGGCGCCGGGCCGGCGCTCTGACCGCGGTCATCGTCGCGCTGCACGTGATCGGCTTCTTCGTCCTGCTCGCGCTCGTCGTGCCGCAGGACCTACGGCTGGGCAGCGGCGCCGTCTTCGGGCTCGGACTGGGCATCACCGCCTACACGCTCGGGATGCGCCACGCGTTCGACGCCGATCACATCGGCGCGATCGACAACGTGACGCGCAAGCTGATGAACGAGGGCCAGCGGCCGCTCAGCGTCGGCTTCTTCTTCTCGCTCGGCCACTCCACGGTCGTCTTTGCGCTGGCGACGCTGCTCGCGTTCGGGATCCGCGGGCTGAGCGGCGCGGTCGAGAGCGACAGCTCGAGCTTGAACCAGGTGACAGGGCTGATCGGCCCGAGCGTGTCTGGCTTCTTCCTGTTGCTGATCGGGATCCTCAACCTGATCATCCTGGTCGGCATCATCAAGGTCTTCCGCCGCATGCGCCACGGCGAGTACAACGAGCAGGAGCTCGAGGAGCAGCTCAACTCCCGTGGCTTCATGAACCGGCTCTACGGTCGCGCCACGCGCGCGATCAAGAAGCCGTGGCAGATGTACCCGCTCGGCCTGCTCTTCGGCCTCGGGTTCGACACGGCGACCGAGATCGCGCTGCTCGCCACCGCCGGTGCCGCCGCCGCATCGAGCGGCATCCCGTTCTACGCGATCCTGTGTCTGCCGATCCTCTTCGCCGCCGGCATGTCGCTCCTCGACACGATCGACGGCGCGTTCATGAACTTCGCCTACGGCTGGGCGTTCGCCAAGCCGGTGCGCAAGATCTACTACAACATCACGATCACGGCGCTGTCGGTCGCGGTCGCCCTCATCATCGGCACCATCGAGCTGATCGCGGTCTTCTCCGACAAGCTCAGCCTCACCGGTGGCGTCTGGGACTTCGTGGCGGGCATCGACCTCAACTACGTCGGCTACGCGATCGCCGGCGTGTTCGTCGCGACGTGGGTCATCTCGATCGCGATCTGGCGCTTCGGACGCATCGAGCAGCGCTGGTCCGCGCGATTGCAGGAGACCTAGCGTGCCTGTCACCAGGATCGTTCCCTATGCCGGGGGTGGTGACATCGCCGCATCGCGGGACTTCTACGTCGAGCTGCTCGGGCTCGAGGTGACGATGGAGGATCCGGTGCTCGGGCTCGCCTCGCCCGCCAACCCGAAGGCGCAGGTCCTCATCCCTCCCGCGGGGATGGAGAGCCCGCAGCCGCACTTCGGGGTCGACGTCGGCGACCCTGCCGCGGTCGACGCCGCTCACGCCGAGGCGGTCAGCCGCGGGGTGCGCGTCGTCTACCCGCTCACGGACGAGCCGTGGGGCGTTCGCCGCTTCTTCGTCGAAGACCCCGGGGGCACGATCGTCAACGTGCTCGCGCACATCGCCTGACCTCGCGCGCCCGGTCGGTGGGCCTGAAGTCGGTCGTCCTCAGCGGTGCGCGCGATCAGTCCGTAGCCGGGGGCGATCACGGTGGCCACGGAGCACCGTCACGTACTTCAGGATGGCCCACCCGCAGAAGAAGATCATGGCGCACGCTATGGGCCACATGGCGGGTTCGAAGACGAGAACTCCGAGCGACACTCCGAGCATGAACACGGTGGTCGCCAGACCCACTTTGGGGTGCCGCCGGAAGTATCGCTCCAAGCGATCGCTGCGGACCACAGGACTCCGGTACCCGATCAGGCGGCGACGAAGACGTTCCCCCAGCGTGGCCTGCTCGCCGTCAGGTGCGATCTGGCTTGGCGTCGCGTCATCGACCCGCCGGCGTTCCTCTGCCGGGCGGCGTCGCCACGGTTCGCGCCCGGGAGCAGCAGAAGGAGCTCCCCGCCGCCGAGCCGGTAGAGATCGTTGACGGCATTGAAGTGGTCGATGTCGAGCGCCACGAGGCTGATCGGCTGACGCGTCAGCGCCGCCTGCTCGGCGACCTCGGCGAAGCGTGGCTCCAGCGCACGCCGGTTCAGCAGCCCCGTGAGCTGGTCTAGCGTGCTGTCGGCGCGATGGCGCACGTCGGAAGCGACCAGCGGGCTGAGGTACGCCGCGCAACACAACACGAGCACGAGCGGAACGACGATCGACTCGGGGTGGGCCGCGACGTACCCCGGGTTGGCTCCGAGCGTGGTGGCGACGATCAGCGCCGCGCTGATCGGAGCTCCGACCACCAGCCGCGGTTGTTGCCGTTCGCTTGAGTCTCCGCAGTGGCGCCCCTCCGACCCGAGCCGCGTATCCGCAGACTGTCCCTTTGATGGGGTTGTGCGGCGGTTTGATCTGCAGGTACGGTCGGCCGCATGAAAAAACTCATCACCACGGCGATCGCGGCAACCGCCCTCCTCGGAGTGGCTCCGGGCAGTGCGCTCGCGGCAGAGGAACCGTTCGCGCGGGTCATCTCGCACGTCAAGCTCGGCAAGGACGGCACCGCCACCGTGCGGGCGCGCTACATGTGCGAGTCCTCGACGCACCTGTGGGTCTCGGCCAAGCAGACCGCGGACGGCTCCGTCGATCCGGCACTGGAGGCGGAGGGTGGCAGTAGCGCCGCCGCGGCATGGATGGACACCAACGACTGGATGACCGTGGGCGAGGACACGTTCCCGGTCTCCAGTGGCGACGAGCAGCTCGTCTGCGACGGGCGCACGCACTTGCAGAGCGTCACCATCGACGTCCCCAACGCGCCGTGGGGCTCGTGGGACGCACTCCAAGCCGGCATGGCGTGGGTGCAGTGGTGCATCGTCGAGGAGGCCGAGAACGGCGAGTTCGTGAGCGACCAGCGCTGGGTGCGGGTCAAGTAGTCGAGCTCGAGGCCGTCCGCCCGTCGCCTCCCTCCTGCAGGAGTTCGGAGGGCTCTCGCTTCGGTACCGGCTCCCAGTGGGCTCGCTACACGAGGCCGGCGGCCTGGAGTAGCCAGCCGGCGGCGCCGCAGCCGAGGACGACGTAGAGCACTGTGAGCTTGCCGTGCCAGCGGTTGAGCGCGAGGAACGCGATGATGGCGAGGACGGCTGTCGGTACGTCGACGACGCTCGTGTCGATTACGTCGACGGTGACCGCGGCGATGAGCCCGATGACTCCTGCCGCGACGCCGAGTAGGAACGGCCGTACACGCGGGTTCTCTGCGACTGCGACGAGCCGGCGGTGCAGGAAGATCGGGAAGACGAACGCCGGCAGGAAGATCCCCAGGGTCATGACCAGTGCGCCGGTCACTCCGCCGGCCATGTAGCCGACGAAGGTCGAGAAGATGATCAGCGGTGCGGGTAGCGCGCCGCTCATCGCGAGGCCGTCGATGAACTCGGCCTGGGTGAGCCAGTGCTTGCCGTCGACGGCGCCGTCCTGCAGGTAGGGGATCACCGTGAACGCGCCGCCGAAGGTCACGAGCCCGGCCTTCAGGCCCTCCCAGAAGATCTCGACCGTGAGCCCGGCCGTGATGGCGCCTGCCGCCACTGCCAGGATCGGCGCCATTCCGAACGCCATCGAGTGCGGTCGGTGGATCCAGGGGCGAGCGTTGGTCCACAGCTCATAGGCGATCCCGGCGCCCAGCAGGACGAGGAAGAAGCCGGTGGAGGCCAGGACTGTGAGCGCGAAGGCGGCGACGGCGATCAGCGCGAGCGGGACGTCGGTGATGAACGAGCGGCTCAGGCGCACGAGCGCTCTGGCCAGCAGCGCGCCGACGGCAGCTTTGAGCCCGTAGAAGAGCTCGTCGAGGTGCTCGGCCAGGTTCGCGTCGACGTAGAGGACCGACAGGGCGAGCATCAACAGGAAGCCCGGCAGCATGAAGCCGAGTCCGGCGAGGAACGCGCCGAGTTTGCCGCCCCTGATGCGGCCGAAGTAGACGCACAGCTCGTGCGCCTCGGGGCCCGGCAGCACCTGGTATACGGCGAGAGTCTTCTTGAACGTCTCCTCGTCGACCCAGCCTTCCTCGTCGACGCACTCGCGCTTGACCATCGCGATCTGGGCGGCAGGCCCGCCCCAGGCGAGCGCGCCGAACTTCAAGAACCGAACGAAGATCGCCCCCGGGGCATCCGAGCCTGTCGGTGCCGCCTTTTCCTCGTTGGTTGCCGCACGCCCGCTCATCAGAGCCAGGCAGTCTGCCGACGCACGATGCCAAACCGCGTCGTTTGGGTGGGCGCAGCTGTCGCGTCTCGGCGTCCCGCGCGACGAGACGCGCCGACAATCCCGCCGTGCCCGGCCCCCGCTCCACCCGATCGCCCTTACGTCGTCTGCGACTCACTTGGCGCGCGCGAGAGCGAGCGTGACGGCCCGCCGCCGCTTCCGCTCGCCGGCGGTGAGCGTGAGGGTCGCCTTGAGCCGGTGCCGGCGAGCCTTCCGGAGGAGCGCTCGCCCGGTCTTCGTGAGCTTGACCCGGACCTTCGCCGTCGCGCCCGGAGCCACCAGCACCTGGGCCGCGCCGAGCTTGACCGTGCGGACCTTCTTCTTCGCCGTCGCGGCGGTCACCGAGTGGACGCGGACGGTCGTCGTCAATGCGAGCTTCTGTGCGCATGCGGCGCCGCCCGCCGGACACGTGACCGCCAGCTTCACGATGCCGCGCCGACCGGCCACGAGCTTCTTCCGGTGGAGCACTAGGAACGGGACGATCTTCGGCGTGACCGAGACGATCGGGGCGGCGATCGGGGCGGGGATCGGGGTCGCGCCGCCGCCGCCGGAGCCCGGGTTCGCGTCTTCGGACGGGAACGGCGCGAGCACCGGCTCGCCCTCATCGGGCGAGAGCGTCGTGAACGGTCCGGAGTAGTCGACTGCCGCAGCGGCGGAGCACTGGAAGAGCTCCTGACCCGGGTCGCCGTCGAAGGCCGTCGTCGAGCCGTCGCCGTTTTGTCCCGCACGCCCGCCGTCGCCACCGACGCCGTGGGTGCACGTGCCCGCCGCGCCGGCGAGGGTCGTGCTCGAGATGGCGAGCGCGCCGGGGCTGCGTAGATCGCCGCGCCGCGCGCAGATCCGCCTTCGCCGCCGAAGCCGCCGTTGCCGCCGTTGCCGCCGCTGCCCTCCGTGTCACCGAAGCCGCCGCTGCCGCCGGAGCCCCCGTTGCCGCCCCTGCCGCCGTCGCCGCCGGTCGTGCGCTCGTCCGAGAGCGAGGTGCTGCCCGCCAGCGTGAGCGTCCCGCCCGGCGCGTTGAAGATCCCTCCGCCGTAGGAGCTCGCGCCGTGCCTGCCGGTCCCGCCGTCGCCCGATCCCGCGCAGTTCCCAGGCGGTCCGGGGAACGCGCCGCACGGGTTGAGGCTGCCGGAGCTCCCGCCGTCGCCTCCGAATCCGCCGGAGCCGCCCGAGCCGCCGTTACCGCCGGCGCCGCCCAAGGCGGCGTCGGACGAGAACGTGGTGCCGCCGCCGATCGTGGCGGTTCCGGCGTTGTAGATCGCACCGCCGTACCCGGGCGCGCCGGTGCTGGCGAACCCGGAACTCGTCCCTGCGCCGCCGTTGGCGCCCGCGCCGCCCGTGTTGTCGTTCCCGCCTGGCCCGCCCCGGCCGGCGCCGCCGCCCGACGCGCCATCGCCCCCGGTGCCGCCCCGGCCGCCGCTGGCAACGTTCTGCGAGAGCGTCGAGCCGGTCATCAGCAACGTCGCGCCCGCAGCGTTGTAGATCGCGCCGCCGGCGCCGGCGGCGGCCGTACCTGCGGCAGCCCCGGAACCGCCGGACCCACCATCGCCGCCGTTGCCGCCAGACCCACCGCCCCCGCTCATGCAGAACCCGGCTCCGCCCTCGCCGCCGGAGCCGCCGTTCCCGCCGTTCCCCCCGGCGCCGCCGCTGCCGCCGCCCGCGGTGTTCTGGCGAGCGTCACGTGATCGAGCTCGAGCGTTCCCCCGTTGTAGATCGCGCCGCCTGGGGCGCTGGTGGTCGCCGAACCGCCGACACCACCGGTTTCGCCGCTCGTCCCCGGCCCGCTGATCCCGCCGTTCGGGCTGGCGGCGCCGGAGCCGGCCGCCCCGTCCCCGCCGGGATCGCCCTCCGTTCCGGGGAGCCCGCCGAACCGATGCAGCAACGTTCCGTCGCCGAGGATCGCGCCATGGCGCAGCGCGATGCCTCGCATGCGCAGCACCGCATCCTTGGGCACCACGAACAGCCGCGACATCGAGTTGCCGTCGACGGTGACCGCGTGCCCGTTGGCGTCGAGGGTCAGCTTCTCATGCTCCGTCAGCGCGAACGGCTGCTGCCACTGGCTGTTCGCGGGCGAGCCGCTCGGTGGCGGGGGATCCCTGGTGAAGATGGTCCCGCTGCACGCGAAGACCCACTCGCCGCCGGCCGCCACAGCCGCCTCGAGCGCCGCGGTCGTCACGAGCCGATCGTCGACGGTGCCGCGTGAGCAGCCGGGCCGCCGGCGCCTCCGCAGATGGCGGCCATCGTCACCGCCAGCGGGATCGTGCGCGCGCGCATAGCGATAGCGAGCCTAACCGCCACCTGCCGGCGTGGGGGAAGTTTCGGCCCTTTCAAGCGGCTTGCGCCAGTCTTGAGCGGCAGTCCACCGGCTCGCGAAGCGGCGCCTAGGGCCGCGGCTCCGGCGTGGACCTGCGGCTTACAATCGCCGCGTCGTCCCGGTGTCGGCGAGGTCGAAGCCGGACATCGCGGGGGCGCTCGAGATCGCTGCCAGGAGATCGCCGGCCGGGCCGAGCGCCGCCTCCGGAAGCGCGAGCTCGAATGGCTCCCAGATGAGCGGGACGAACTCGAGCTCGAGCATGGCGGCGGCCGCGCGGAGACCGATGGCCGCGTCTGCGAGTCCGGCGCCGATCGCCAGCGCCGCTTCGAGATGCGTCGCCACGACGGGGCCGTGCAGCGTGGCCGGGTCGGCGCCGGCCTCACGGAGGAGGCGGTGAAGCAAGGCGTGGGTGCCGGTGCCGGGGGCACGCAACGCGATGGTGCGACCGGGCAGGTCGTTCACGCGCTCGATGCCGTGCGGGTTCTCGCGCGGGACGATGATGCCCTGCTCGCGGCGCCACAGGTGTATGAGGACGGGGCGGCGGCCTACGAGGACGTGGGCGGCGAAGGGTGAGTTGTAGTCGCCGTCGCGGTGGCGGAGGTGGATCGTCGCGGCGTCGGCGCGCCCTTGCCAGAGGGCGCTGAGCCCGCCGAAGCTGCCGGGCGCTCCGATCCGGTCGGTCGCGCCGGCGACGCGGTCGAGCAGCGGGTCGTCGCTGCCGGCGAGTCGCAGTGCTTTGCCGCCATGAAGGGCACGACGGGCCAGCACGGCGCCGTCGCGCGCGACGCGCGCAGCACGACGCGGCGAGAGCTCGACCACGCCGCCGCGGCCGAGCTCGGCGTAGGCGCGCCCGATCGTCGCGGGCGTGGTTCCGTGGACGCGAGCCGCGGTACGGATGCTCGGCAGCGTGGCGCCGTCCGGCAGCTCGCCGGCCGCGATGCGCTCGAGCAACTGCTCGGCGAGGTGGCGATACGCGGCCATAGCTCGGCATCGTACGATGTCGCGCTCTGATGCACTACAGATTGAGGCAGATGTTCGCCGCCGGTCTGCTGGCGTTCGCGATCGCGGGTTGCGGAGGCGACGGCGGCGAGTCCGTGATCCTGGCCACGACGACGAGCACGCAGGACTCGGGTCTGCTCGACGAGCTGATCCCGGCGTTCGAGCGCGACAAGGGGTTGAAGGTGAAGACGATCGCGGTCGGCAGCGGCGAGGCAATCGAGATGGGCGCTCGTGGCGAGGTCGACGTCGTGCTGGCGCACTCGCCGGCAGCCGAAGAGGAGCTGATGGCCGCCGGCAAGGGCGGCGAACGCAGGACCGTGATGCACAACGACTTCGTCATCGTTGGGCCGGCCGCCGATCCGGCGAAGGTCCACGGCGTGGCCGCGGCCGAGGCGCTCGCCCGGATCGCCGACGCCAACGCGCCGTTCGTCTCGCGCGGCGACGACTCCGGCACACACACTTTCGAGCTCGCGTTATGGGAGGACGCCAGCCGCGAGCCGGGCGGCGCCTGGTATCAGGAGTCCGGTCAGGGCATGGGCGCGACGCTGCAGATCGCCAACGACAAAGGCGCCTACACGATCAGCGACCGCGGCACCTACCTGGCTACCGAGAACGCGCGCGATCTCGAGATCCTCGTCGAGGGCCGCAGCGAGCTGCTCAACGTCTACCACGTGATCGACGTGGCCGCGGATGCCGGCGAGCGTGTCAACGCCGAGGGCGGCAAGGAGCTCGCCGACTGGCTCGTGTCGGCCGCAGCGCAGGACGTGATCAAGACGTTCGGCGTCGACGAGTTCGGCGAGCCGCTGTTCGTCCCCGACGCCGGCAAGACCGACGAGCAGATCCGCGCGGCTGGCTGACGTGGACGTTCTCTGGGATGCCGTCGTCGAGGCGTTCCGGCTGCTGTTGTCGGGTGACAGCGAGACCTGGGAGATCATCGGGCGCTCGCTGCGCGTCTCGATCACCGCCACCGCACTGGCGCTGGCACTCGGCCTGCCGATCAGCGCGGCGCTCGCGTTCGGGCGCTTCCCGGGCCGACGGATCGCGCTGGCGCTCGTGAACACCGGCATGGGCGTCCCCCCAGTGGTCGCGGGCCTGGTGATCGTCGTGTTGCTGTGGCGCTCGGGCCCGCTCGGAGCGCTCGGCCTGCTCTACACGCAGACCGCGATGGTGATCGCGCAGACCGCGATCGCACTGCCGCTCGTTGCGGGCTTCTCGACCGCCGCGCTGCAGCAGGTCGACCCGGACTTCCGGTTGCAGATGCAGGCGCTCGGCGCCGGCCGGCTGCGCTCGCTCTGGACCGTCGCCGTCGAGGCGCGGCTGCCGCTGCTGGCCGCGGGCATGGCCGGCTTCGGAGCAGTGATCTCCGAAGTCGGCGCCGCGCTGATGGTCGGTGGCAACATCGCCGGACAAACCCGCGTGCTCACCACCGCCGCCGTCCTGGAAGCGTCGAAGGGCGTTTTTGCGCTCGCCCTCGCGTTCGGGATCATCCTGCTCGTCATCGCATTTGCCGTGAACCTCGTCCTCACCGCCGTACAGCAGCACGGCCGCGCGTGACCGCGCCGCCGCCCCTGCTGGATCTCCAGGGCATCGCCGTCGACGCGGGCGAACGTACGATCCTCGAGCTCGCTCAGCTGACCGTCGAGCCCGGCGAGACGCTCGCGATCCTCGGCGCCAACGGCGCCGGCAAGTCGACGCTGCTGCGGGTCGCCGGCGGACTCCGCCGGCCCACACGCGGAGCCGTGCTGCTCCACGGCCGCGCCGCCGCGCCGGGACAGTTACGCGACGCCGGCGCCGCCGTCCTGCAGCGCCCGCTGCTGCGGCGCGGCAGCGTCCGCGCGAACGTCGAGACCGGCCTGCGCTTCAAGCGGGTCGCCGCACCGCAGCGCCGACAGCGCACGGCACAATGGTTGGAGCGCCTCGGGCTAGAGCAGCTCGCCGACCAAGCCGCGGACCGCCTTTCTGGCGGCGAGGCGCAGCGCGTCAGCCTCGCCCGCGCGCTCGCGCTCGCACCGCAGCTCCTGTTGCTCGACGAGCCGTTCAGCGCGCTCGACGCGCCGACACGCGCGGAACTGCTCGCCGACCTGCGCGACATCCTCGCCGGCTCCGGCACCGCGGCGCTGCTCGTAACGCACGACCGCCATGAAGCCGCCGCCGCCGCCCACCGCACCGCGGTCCTGCACGCGGGCACGCTGCGCCAGATCGGACCGACGGCGACCGTGCTCGACCAGCCCGCCGACGCCGACTGCGCACGCCTGCTCGGCTTCGAGAACATTCTCAACCCGCAATTGGCCAGCCGCCTGCTCGGCCGTCAGACAGACCACGCCGTCGCCGTGCGCGCCACTGACTGCCGGATCGAGCCCCACGGCGGAGGCGCAGCCAGAGTTCAGCGAGTCCTCCCGTTCGGAAGCTTCACGCGCGCGAGCGTCGCGATCAACGACACCCGCATCCTCAGCGACACACCCGCGCCCGCCCCCGAATGGCTCATCGACCTCGAGCCAGGCGCCAGCGTCGACGTCCACATCGACACATCCGCCGCACGAGCCCTTCCGTAGACCAACCCCAACCCCACGCCAGAACCGAGCCTGTGGGGAAGGAGTGCAGGAGTTTCCGAGGCCCGAGCGGAGGGGGTGGGATTCGAACCCACGGATCCGGTGGACCCGGATCAGCGGTTTTCAAGACGTCGCGCCCGTGTCGCAAATCAACGTGATTTGCAGGGATAACGACTGGGCTGCACGCGCTGTGGGGAAGCGCGCGGGGAAATCTTCCGGTCGCTCGTAGTTCCCGGTGCTGTGTCCGAAGCGATCCGTCTGCTCGGGCTTGCGTCCGGGAGTAAAGTCCGCGATGGGGAAGTTGCGACGCGCGTCGGAAGCGGCGCCGCCCATCATCTGGCATGACGCCCGCTCTAGGGAGGTCAGACATGAGGAGACTCCTCACGCTGGCAGCGGCATCGGTAGGTGTACTTGCGTTCTGCGTGCCCGCGTCCGCAGCGCCACTTGTCATCGGCGACCCGAGCACCGCGAGCGGCCCGAGTCCGTTCGCGCCAGGTTGCGGTGGACCGGGCGAGGCGGCGCCGAGCAGCGTCAACTACCTCAACGCGGAGGTGGAGTCGCACGTCGCGGATGACCCGACGGACGCGGATACTCTCGCCGGGGCTTGGCAGCAGGACCGTTGGAACGACGGCGGCGCGCACGGCAACGTGCACGCCTTCTCGACCGACGGCGGGGACTCTTGGACGGCGAGCTCGCCGCTCTTCTCGCGCTGCGCGGGCGGCACCGCGACGAGTGCGGTGCAGGGTACGACACTTGCGCCGAGGCCGAGCGACTACGAGCGGGCGACGGACCCGTGGGTGTCCTATGGGCCGGATGGTCGCCTGCACGCGATCGCGCTCGTGTTTGACAACTCGACGCCGCGGAACGCCGTCCTGGCCGCCTACTCCGACGACGACGGCGCGACCTGGAGCGCTCCGCGCGAGCTGCGCTTCGACAACCCGCGCGCGCTCGGCAACAACTTCAACGACAAGGAGACGCTGACGGCCGACCCTGGCGACCCGGACTACGTGTATGCGACCTGGCAGCGGATCGTCTCGCCGAGCGAAGGCTCGTCGGCCAAGGCGTATGAGAACTCGGTGAGCTACTTCTCGGACGCCTGGTTCGTCCGCTCGACCGACGGTGGGGAGACGTGGGAGCCGGCACGCTCGATCTTCCATCCCGGGCGCTTTCAGCAGACGATCGGCAATCAGGTCGAGGTGCTGCCCGATGCTGACGGCACGCTGATCAACGGGTTCAACCGGATCCAGGCGATCAGCAACCGGGCCAGGCGGCGCGGCTACAACGTCGAGGTGATGCGGTCGCCCGACAAGGGTGAGACGTGGTCGGCGCCGGTGCACGTGGACCGCCTGCTGGTCGACGAGGTCGCCGACCCCGACGTGGCGGCTCCGTGCCCCGACCGTGACGCCGATGGCACCTGCCCGGTGCGGACCGGCGACATCATCCCGGACTTCGCCGTGGACAGGGGAACGAACCTGGCCACGAGGGGCAATCTGTACGCGGTCTGGATGGACACCCGGTTCAACGATCCCGACCACAACGACATCCTGCTGTCTCGGTCGACCACCGGGGGTACCAGCTGGGAAGACCCGGTCATCGTCGATCAGACGCCCGAAGGTGTCGACGCGTTCACCGCCACGGTGGACGTCGACGGCACCGGCAGGGTGGCGGTCAGCTATTACGACTTCCGCAACGACGAGAACGGCGATGCGGAGCTCTCGACCGACTTCTGGGTCGCTCACTCGCACGACGGTGGCCAGAGCTTCCCGGACGAGGATCAGCTCACGACCGAGTCGTTCGACATGCGGACCGCCCCGTTCGCGCTCGGCTACTTCGTCGGCGACTACACCGGCCTGTCGCACTTCGAAGACCGGTTCGACTCGCTCTGGGTCGGCGCCAACGACGGCGACGAGGACAACCGCACCGACGTGTTCCACCAGAGCGCCGAATAGGCTCGAGGAGGCGCCGCGGCCACCGGTCGCGGCGCCTCCGATCGCGTCCAACACTGACGGCAGAACCGGGATCGACATCACCAAGGGGGACTCACATGTCGCGCTGCCAGCTTTCCACCGTGCTCGCCGTTCTGGGCCTGCTGACCGTTGTGCCGCCCGCGAGCGCAGACACGCTTGTCGCGGATGACGCCACGCCAGGCTCTTACACGCGATATGACGGTGGGACGGACGCGACGGTGCAGGGTTGCAGTACCGGTAGGCGTAGCCAGAACGAGCCCAGCGTGGCGGTGGATCCCGCTGCTAGCGACGTGATCGCCGCCGGGTCGAACGACTATTGCGCGGAGATCGGCAGCGGCTCGGGCAACCAGTGGCCCGGCTACTACCGTTCGACCGACGGCGGCGTGACGTGGCACAACAGCCTCGTGCCCGGGTATCCGGGCGACACCTCGCCGCTGGGTTCGCAGTCGCCGACCAAGGGAAGCTGCGCCTCGGCGGGCGACCCGACGCAGGCCTTCGACGGAGACGGGCGCCTCTACTACGGCTTCATCTGCTTCAACCGCGCCAAGCCACAGAACGGATCGATCTACGTCGCGCGCTATGACGACCACGGCTCGAGCTACGCGCTCACGACCCGGGTCGAGCGGGGCACGCCCTCGGTGGCCGGGCTCTTCCAGGACAAGATCAACATCACTGCCGACCAGGACAGCGGGAACGTCTACGTCGCCTGGGCGCGCTTCAGCGGGAACGCCGGCAACGACGTGATCATGTTCTCTCGCTCCACCGATCGTGGACGCACGTATTCAAAGCCGCAGCGGATCTCCGACGGCGGCGCGTCCGAACAGTTCGCAGACCTGGCCG
Source organism: uncultured Solirubrobacteraceae bacterium (assembly GCA_963839615.1). Classification (GTDB taxonomy): domain Bacteria; phylum Actinomycetota; class Thermoleophilia; order Solirubrobacterales; family Solirubrobacteraceae; genus DASQMT01. Next base: position 95,536 of record CAWIVY010000009.1, on the reverse strand, counting down.
TCGGGCCCGATGGCGCGGTCTACCTGACGTATCGGACCTACAGCACGAAGAAGGCGAGCGCGACGATCGCGATCGTGAAGTCCACCGACCGCGGCCGCTCGTTCACGACGCCCCGCACGGTTGCCGCGATCGATCCGTTCGACTCCGATGACTACGGGCCGGACACCTGTGGCGACGGCCCGTTCCGCTGCGCCAGCGGCCTCAACTACGCCCGCTTCTCGAGCCTGTCGGCCGTTGCGGCCGACGCCGGCGGCGTGCACGTCGTCTGGAGTGCGCGCGATGGCGACGGGCAGGCGAAGATCTTCGCGAGCAACTCGTCCGACGGCCTGGACTGGCCGGCGCCCGGCACGCCGATCGACGCCATCCCGGCGGGCCACCAGTTCTTCCCCGACATCGCCAGCGACGGCGAAACGCTCTCGGTGGTCTTCCAGGACTCGCGCGCGGACCCGGCGTACTCGCCCGACTTGCCGCCCGGCAACACGGCCGCCGGGACGACGTCGGGCGACGTTCTCGACGCCGTCCTCGCGCGCTCGACCAACGGCGGCGCCTCCTGGACCGAATCGGTGGTCAGCGACGCACGGAGCAACCCGAACTTCGAGAACCGAGGGACAGCCCGCTCGCCGTTCTTCGGTGATTACAACTACGTCTCTGCGGCGCCCGACGGAAGCATCTTCGCGGTGTGGACCGACAGCCGCGACCTGAGCTCCTTCACCGATCCAAGGGACGGCAACCAGGACGAGGGCTTCGATGCCGACATTCGGACGTGCGCGTTCGTGCCCGACGACATCTTCGCCGCCGCATACAGCGCACCGTCGATCGCCGATCCCTGCTTCTCGCAAGGCGGGCTAGACCAGAACGTCTATGGCACGACGGGCTGAACGCATATCGTGGTGATGGATGCGTGAATCGGCGGAGATCGCGTGGCCGCCTTCGATCTCGTTTGACCCGTGACGGTGCACGCCTTCGGTCGGTTATCCGCCCCGGCGCAAGGGTGCCACCGCGCTTTTCGCCGCGACCGATATGGGGCACTGTGTAGGCGATGCCCTCGACTGTCCTGATCGTTGACGACCACGCCGGATTCCGTCGCGCGGCGCGGGCTCTGCTCGAGGCCGAGGGCTACGTGGTGATCGCCGAGAGTGCGACGGGCAGCGATGCCGTGGCAGCCGCGGAGCGAATGCAACCGGCGCTGGTGCTACTCGACATCGGGCTTCCCGACATTGATGGCATCCAGGTCGCCGCGCTGCTGACGGCGGTCGATCGTAACCGGGTCGTGGTGCTCACGTCGAGCCGCGACGCCGCGGGGTACGAGTCACTCTTCGAGCGCTGTGGCGCCCGCGGATTCATCGCCAAGGCCGAGCTCTCCGGCGCGGCGATCGCCGCGCTGGCCGCCTGATCACGGCGCCGGCGCCCCGTCCGGCCGCCGGTTCGCATGCGCCTGAACTGTCCAACTCGTGCCGTTGTCAGGCGTTTGAGGGGCAGGGTGCAAGCTGCGTCTTGACGTTCGAGGGAGGACGATGCAGACCCGACGCGTTGTGATGTTCATGGCGGTTGCAGCTTCGGTTTGTCTGCCCGCGACGGCGGGCGCGGACCCGATATCCGCGTCCGACGCGGTCAAGGCCCATACCGACCGTGCGGATGCGGCACTCGAGCGGGCGGTGGCGTTGTTTGAGGCGCATCGGGATGGACGCGCGGCGCGCGCGCTCAAAGCCAACCGCAGCGAGATCGGGAAGGCGACCGCTGCAGCGGCGAAACTGCTTCGCGACGCCGTGAGTCCGGCGGAGCGGCGCGAGGCGGCCAAGGCGCTTCGGCTCGTGGCAACCGCACGAGACGATTCCGTCGAAGTGCTGGTCGAGGCCCTCGACGAGGCCTCCGGCCGCGCCGAGAGCAAGGTCGCGCAGGCGGCGCTGTCGGATACGCGCGGGCGCGAGAAGGCACTGGGAATCCTTGCCGCCCTCGCCGCCGAGTTGCCCGAGCAAGCACAGCAGGGGCTGATGAAAGCTGTCACGGCGCTATCGACGGAGCGTGCTTCCGAGGCGAGCGCCGAGGCTAAGGCGCTGGCGAGCGATGCGGTGTCCGGGCGCAGCAAGCGCACGATCGCGAAGTCACTGAACGCCAACCTCGACGGCCAGGCTGCCGCGGCCGACAAGCTGGCGGAGTTGATCGCCAGCGAGGACTCTCCCGAGGCGGCCAAGCGGGGGCTGCAGCGTGCCTACGACGCGGTGACGGCCGACCACGCTGCCGCCGCCGAAGCGGTGGCCGAATTCTCCGAGCAGATGCCCGCGTGGGCTCGCGCGTTCGTCGAGGAGATCGTCACGCAGGCCCAGACGGACGCAACCGAGATGCGCGAGAACAGGCCCGAGCCCCCGACTCCTGAACCGCCGGCCGGCGGTAGACCGCCTGAACAGACGCCTCCCGGACCACCCGTCGATCCGGGCCATCCGTAGCACCAGCTCTTGCTGCGCGCCTCTTCCGTAGCGGCGCCGAGCGGGCGGCCCTAACGGCCAGGGCCGGCCAGGCGATCCCGGTCAACTGGCACGTAGAGACGGCGGACGGCACGCCGGTGTCCGACCCGTCCAGCTTCGAAGCCTCAGCTCGCAAGCCGAGAGCGGCGCTTGCGCCGGGCTGTTCAAGTAACGGACAGGCCGACCGCCCGCCCCTGCTCCGGCTGTCACACCGGCGCCGGCGTGGGGCTGTGGTTGTCCCGCGCAATGCGAGCAAGCGACAGTTGTGTCTCGACGACGGTATTGAACGTGAAGACGTGAAGTCCCCGGATTCCGTACGCCAGATCGCCGCCTACGAGAGCCAGCTCGGCCAGAAACCGACCTGGGTCGTACCCCCGCCGGCGCAACAGTCGCTGGACCAGCGTTCCGTGCTTGCGGAGATAACCGATCGAGTCGCCGACTCCGATCGTGCTCCCGAGCGCCAGGAGCCTTCGCAGACCCACCGTTCCCGGGACGCCGACGTACACCGGGAGGTTCACTCCTCGCTCGCGGATGATTTCGATCCAGCGGATTATCGTGCCCGGGTCGAAGCACATCTGCGTAACGATGTAAGCGGCGTAGCTCTGCTTCTCGACCAGTCCGGCGAGCAGGGTCTCGCAGTCGATTGAGGGGTGGGCCTCCGGGTATCCGGCGATGCCGACTTGAGGGAATTCGCGACCGCTCTCGGCGACCGCATCAAGAAGCGCCAGGGCGGACGGGTAAGGACCGACCGGCGTGCCGTCACCGCCGATAACGAAGACGTCTCGCACGCCGGCGCTGTCGGCGCGCGCGAGCGCGTCGTGGAGGTGCGCCCGGCTTGCGACGGTGCGCGCCCCGATGTGCGGGACGACGTCGTAGCCGGCGCTCGCGAGCGTCGCCGCGACATCGAGGGTCCGGTCGACACCGCTCCGGGGCGAGCAGGTGACCGTCAGCGTGCGCGAGCAGTCCATGTGCTCGCGAACCCGTGCCTCGACCCCGGCGACAGGCACGATCTCGAAGCGGGCATGCTCGAGCCAGTGCGAGAGATGTGAGGGTGGCATGCGGCCGTACCGCTGCTCAGATGAGCAGCCGCTCCTCGTAGGGGTAGACAGAGAGCGGTTCCGCGCCGGCGTCTGTGACGAGCACCTGATCCTCGAGCTTGACCCCGAAGGGCGCTCCGACCTCGCCCGCGTAGGCTTCGAGGCAGAGGATCATGTCGGGCTGGATGGTTCGCTCGACGGGCAGCGCGTTCCGCTCGTCCAGATCCTCGGTGAACCAGATCGAGGGTCCCTCGTCCTCGAGGCCCGCTTGGTGCGCGCGCGCGTAGTAGCGCTGCTCCCGGAACGGCCCGGGTAGAGGCGGTGCCGCCCGCGCGAACTCGTCGAACGTCATGCCCGGCCTCACGAGCTCGGCCATGGCCGTCACCTGCTCGTGGGCGATCCGATACGCCTCCTTCTGCCGCCGGCTCGGCGGCCCCTCGCAGAGGAAGGTGCGCGACACATCGATCACGTAACCCTCGTAGCCGGCCGCGTCGGTGTCGACGCCCACCAGCTCGCGGGGCGCGACGACCTTGTCGCTCGCCTCGCTGCCCCACGGGTTGGTGTTCCTGCCGGCTGCCACCAATCCGGTGAAGAGGTACTCACCGCGTCGGCGTAACAGCGATTCCGCGAGCACCCCCATCAGCTCGCATTCGCGTACTCCCGGCCGGATGGCAGCTTCGAAATCCGTCAGCATCGCGTCGCCGATGCCGCCGTTGATCCGCATCAGCTGAACTTCCTCCGGTGTCTTCACCTCGCGCGCGTCGACCGTCGCGGGACTGGAGTCCACGAGCCTGATCTGCTCGGCCTGGAGCGCCAGGAACCCGGGGGTGTCGAGCTTGTCGACGGCGAGCGGCTCTCCCTGCAGCCCCAGTTCGCGGAGCACCGAGCTGACCTCGGCCGCCCACCGCCGCACGTACTCCTGCGTCGGCGTTCCTTCCATGTACCAGTAGTGCGCCTGTCGCACGTCGGCCGCCACCAGTTCCGAGACGTGCATGGAGGACTCGCTCTCGAACAGGATCGGCGTGCCCTCCGCCGGGACGATGCAGTAACGCGCGAACGCGCTCTCGGCCCACGCGCACATCGCTCCTGCCCCGGTCGCGTAGCGGATGTTGGCCCCGTTGAAGAAGAGACATGCGGGCAGCTCGTGGTCCCGCATCATCCGTTGTAGACGGGAGAGCCTGTCGCTGCGCAGCCGCTCGCCGTCGACCTCGGCCGCATCCGGGACGCGCTGCCGGGCGAGGGGGCCCGGGACCATCTGGCGATTGGCGATGTCGCTCACGTCCGTGGCCTCCGCAGGAAAGGCATCTGGGCGACGACGGCGGCCGAGGTGCCCCACGGCGCCTCGATTGCGAGGCTGGTTCCCAGCGCCGTGTGGCCGATGCTCACCATCGCATAGCCGATGTTCTTGTCCAGGCGGGGTGAGTACACGGCCACGGTGACCTCGCCGACATGCGACCCGCCGGCGATGACGGGCCAGCGCTCCTCGAACGGCAGCGGCAGCGGATCGCCGAGGATCTCGATGCCGACCAGCTTCCGCGTGATCCCCTCGTCGCGGATGCGCGTCAGGGCCGCCTTGCCGATGAAGTCGCGCGGCCCATCCAGATCGACGAGCCACTCCAGCCCGACCTCGAATGGGTTGGTGGTCATGTCCATGTCGCAGCGGTAGCCGAGGATGCCCGCCTCGACGCGATTCACGTCCGACGGGCCGGTCACGGCGATCCCGAACGGCTCACCGGCAGCCAGCACCCGCTCCCAGAGCGCATCTCCGTCGCGCCGGTCGCGCAGGAAGATCTCGTAGCCGATCTCGCCACTCCAGCCCGTCCGGGAGACCACGACCGGGATGCCACCCAGGCTCGTCTGCACGAGCTCGTAGGGCGCGAGCGTCAAGCGGCCACCGAACAGCGCGTCGATCACGCCTGGGGACTTCGGCCCCTGGATCTGGACGGGTGACACATCGGGCTCCTCGATCCGCACGTCCATGCCCGAGTTGACCGACACGCCCTTGGCCCACAGGAGCAGGTCGCTGTCTGACGTGGAGAGCCAGAAGTGGCCCGGTTCCAAGCGCAGCAGAACCGGGTCGTTCACGATCCCGCCCTCGGGAGTCGTGATGAGCGCGTAGCGGCAGCGCCCGACCGGGATGTTCGACACGTCGCGCGGAGTGAGCATGTCCGTGAAGGCGAAAGCGTCGACTCCCGTGATCTCGACCTGGCGCTCCGTGCCCACGTCCCAGAGCGTCACGTCGTTGGCCAGCCTCCAGTAGGCCTCGAGCGGATCGCCGTACGAGGCCGGCTGATACATGTGGTTCGCGAACGAGTAGCGGTTGCACCCCGCCCGCAGCGTCGCCTCGAAGTAGGGCGACTGGCGGATCCAGTAATCGACCGAGCTCACCAGATGCCCCCCAACGCGATCGTGATCGCCTCGCCGTTTATCCCGCTGGCCGCGTCCGACGCGAGGAAGGCGATCGTGTTCGCGATCTCGCGCGGCTCGACCGGCCGCTGCGCGGGGTAAGCGGCGACGGCCTCGTCCCATGCCTGCTCGAAGCTGATGCCCTGGCTCGACGCGGACTGACGGACGAGGTCGTCCGCCATCTGGGTCTTCGTCCAGCCGGGCAGCACCGCGTTGCACGTGACGCCGTGTCCCCCGACGTCCTGGGCGACGGCGCGCGTCAATCCGAGCAGGCCGTGCCTGGAGGCGCAGTAGGCCGGCATAGAAGCGACGCCGTACTCACCCGCGCTCGAGCTCACGACCACGATCCGCCCGAAGCGGTGCTCGATCATGTCGCGCGTGGCGCGGCGCATGAGCTCGAAGGGCCCATGGAGGTTGATCGCGAAGACGTCGTGCCAGAGCTGTGCGTCCTCGTCGAAGATCGGCCGCTCGTCGCCGGACAACACGCCGGCGTTGTTGACGAGGATCTCGACCGGTCCCAGCCGCCGCCGCGTCTCCTCGATGATGCGCTCGCAGCCCTCGGGGGTCGCGACGGTCTCGACGAGGTACTCGACCGGAGTCTCGCGAGCCAGCTCGACGAGATCCGCCTCGGTGCGCGACACTGCCATCACCCGGTCGCCACGCTCCGCGAGCGCACCGGCGACGGCGCGGCCGATCCCGCGTCCGGCTCCGGTCACGATCGCGACGCGGCCATCGGCCGCGGGAGATCCGGCCTGATCAGCGCTGGAATTGCGCATCGCTCTCCTCCTCGTTTCGACCGGTCCCATCGGCGCAGGCTTGCGGATCGCCGATGGCGCCTGAGCGCACCAGCTCGACGAGCGGCTCCAGGTCGGACGGCACCGGCTCCCCCTCTCGGGTGGCCGGTATGCGATCGCGCACCAGCCGGTGCACGGTCTCGGTGCCGGTGCCGAGCGGCCCGCCCGCCCGCAGGTCGATCGCGCGCGCGGCGACCACCAGCTCGATCGCGACCAGGCGTTCGCCGAGGCCCACCACCTCGGCCAGCCGTCGGGCGGCCAGGGGTGCCATCGTCATCCTGTCCTCGATCCCCTCGGCCTGCGTCGAGCTCACAAGCTCGAACGAGACCGGAGCGGCCAGCAGTCGCGCCTCGGCCGCGATCGCCTGTCCGGCCACGCCGAACTCGGTGTATCCGTCATCGCCGAGATCGGGCCGCGCCGCCAGGCCCGGGGCGAGGCCCGAGAAGCCCGCGTGCAGCAGCTTCATCACGCGCTCGTTGGCGCTGGTCAGCACCGGCGCGAGCGCGATGCGCAGGAAGTCGAGCGCCGCGGCGAGCGGCAGCATCTCGAAGCAGCCGACCGAGACGACGCGCTCCTCGTCCAGATCCACGAGCGGGTTGTTCTGGGCCGCGTTCAGCTCGATGTCCAGCTGCGCTCGCGCGAATCCCAAGGCGTCGCGGAGCGCGCCGTGGAGCTGCGGAAGGCAGCGGAAGGTGAGCGGGTCCTGCAGGTTGCGGGGCACGCCGGGCTGCCACAGCCGGCTTCCTGCGAGCAGGTCCCGCAGCCGCGCGGCGGTCATCTGCAGCCCCGGGTACGGGCGCTCCCTGAGCACGGGATGCAGGATCGACGGGTTGGCGACGAAGGCCTCCATGTCGAGTGCTCCGGCCGTGTCCGCCGCATCCGCCAGGCGGAAGCAGTCGGCCACCGCCAGCGCTGCGATCGCGGTGGAGAACGAGTTGTTGTCGACCAGCGCCATGCCCTCGCCGGCTTCGAGCTGGAAGTCGCCGCGATCGATCAGCGCCGCGGCCACGTCGCCCATCGGCGCCAGGTCGGCCTGGCCGACCGACCCGAGCGTCCGGATCGCGATCGCCCAGCGCTCGTTGAGGGCCTGCACCACCAGCTCCGCGAGCTCGGGACGCACTCCGACCGCTGCCCGCGCGAGGTTGTTCGCCAGGCGCAGCAGGGTGGCCCGCACGACCGCGTCGCTCGCGGGCGTGCCCTGGCCGACGCGGCAGTTCATCACCAGCAGCCGGTTGAACTCATGGACGTTCCGCGCTTCTACGGCAACCCGCTTGAGCGCGCCGGCGCCGGTGGAGAAGCCATATATCGCCGCGTCCTCGGCACCTGCCCGCTCCAGCACGCGCCGCGAGCGACGCATCCGCTCGACCGCTTCCGGCGCGACGGAGACTCGCTCGCCGCGGCGAGCGACGGCGATCACCTGATCGAGGCTGAGGCCGATCCCGTCGATGACGACCGTCATGAGGCGTCCCCGTTCGTGCCCGCGTAGACGCGGCCGCGCTTGATCGTGGTCGTCACGGCGTTGCGCCCGATCTTGTAGACCAGGTCATCGGGGGAGCTGGCGTCCCAGATCTGAAGGTCGGCCAGGCGGCCCGCCTCGAGCAGTCCGCGGTCGTGGAGCCCGACCGCGCGGGCGGCGTCCACGGTCGTGGCCCGCAGCGCGACGGCCGGCGGGATGCCGTACAGCCTCGCGGCGAGCGCCATCACCAGCTGCTGGGACTCGATCCAGCATCCCGGGCAGAGGTCGGTCGCAAGCGCGAGCGTCAGCCCGGACTCGAGCATCGCCCGCGCGTCGAACGGGCGCGAGTGGCCGACGGCGAAATCGAGGCCGGGCATCACGACGCCGATGACTCCCGCCTCCGCGAGCCGCTCCATCGTCGGCCGATCGGTGTGGTTGAGATGATCGGCTGAGATCGCGCCGAGCTCGGCCGCAAGCTCGGTGCCGCCGATCGCCGCGTATGCGTCGGCGTGGATCTTCGCCGCCAGCCCGGCTTCCAGGCCGGCCTCGAGGATGCGGCGGCTGTCCTGGACCGTGAAGTAACCCTCGTCGCAGTACACGTCACAGAAGGAGACGAAGTCCAGGGCGGCCACCTCGGGGATCATCTCCGCGACCACCTCGTCTGTGTAGTCCTGGCGCGACGTGTCGGGCGGTATCGCGTGAGCGCCGAGGAACGTGCTGACGACGTCGACCGGCTGCTCGCGGTCGAGCCGCCGGTTCACCTCGAGCATCTTCAGCTCGTGCTCGGTCGACAGCCCGTAGCCGGTCTTGCTCTCGACCGTGGTGGTGCCGTGGGCGAGCATCGCGCGTAGCCGCTCCGCGGCGGCATCGGTCAGTTGCTCGATCGAAGCCGCCTGCGTCATGGCGACCGTGGCGAGGATGCCGGCCCCGGAGCCGTTGGCGACGAACGCGGCGTGCTCCCCGGTCACGTTCGCGACGTACTCGCCGACCCTGGAGCCGCCGAACACGAGATGCGTGTGGCAGTCCACGAACCCGGGCGCGACGATGCCGCCGGCCGCGTCGACCACCTTCGCTTGGCTGACGTCGACGCGGCCGGCGACCTCCTGGGCTGTGCCGATGTCGATGATCCGTTCGCCCGCGATGGCGACGACCCCGTCCGGGATCGCGCCCAGCGGATCATCGGGCGAAGCGACGCAGGTGATCAGCTGTGAGGCGCCGCGAACGAGCAGTTCGGCCGCCGCACAGCTAGTCGGATCCACCCGCGTCCTCGGGGCCGAAGGTGGCGTGAGGCGTCCACCACAGCGGCACGTTGATGCTCTCGTCGGTCAGCGGCCCGTTCCCGTCGGCGGCCTCGCGCGCTTTCGGGTATCCGGCCTGGGCGTGGCGGACGACGCCGATCCCCGAGTCAGTCGTCAGGCACGCCTCGAGGCGGAGCGCGGCCTCCGGGCTGCCGTCGGCGATCATGGTCACTCCGGTATGCACCGCTTCGCCCATCGAGTAGTTGGCCTGGATCGCGACCAGGTCGGCCATCCCGGCGGTGTTCAGCAACGCGTTCAGGTACGGCCAGTCCGAGATCAGGTCGCTTCCGTCCAGCATCTTCTCGGACTCGAAGGTCGGGTTGACTATCGACCCGGAGTCGAGGTTGTCGCGCGAGAACGCGACCGGCCCGGCAACCTCGCCGTCGCTGATCAGCTCGTTGACCCGGAGCCCGAACGCCTTGCGCTCCCCGAAGCCGAGGTAGCAGACCCGCGCCGGTAGGGCCTCGATCGGGACGTGCTCGCGCGCGAGTGTGATCCACTTCACCGTCGTCTCGTCGCCGGGGAACATCTCGAGCGCGAGCTCGTCCAGCCGCGCGAGGTCGCTGGCCTCACCCGACAGGCATGTCCATCGGAACGGGCCGCGACCGAGCAGGAACAGCTCGCGCAGATAGGCGGCGACGAATCCGGGGATCTGCATCGCCCGTTCCTCCGCCATGCCGGCGTCACGGCACTCCTTGCGGATGCTGGTGCCGTACTCGAACACCTGGATGCCCAGGTCGTGGAAGCCGATCATGGCCTCCAGTTGGGCGATCATCGACTGCCTGGCACGCTGAAGATAGTCCTCACGGTCATCCCGGCGGAGCTGCTCGGCCTGCTCCGGGGTCAAGCCCGCCGGGATGTACGAGACCGGGTCGTGGCACGGGCACATCTCGGTCACGATGTCCGGTCGCCATCCACGTGCGAGCACGGCTGGGAACACCGCGGCGGCGTTGCCGACGAGCCCGATGCCCAGCGCCTCGCCCCTGTCGCGCGCGCGCTCGGCCATGGCGATCGCCTCGTCCAGCGACGGCGCGAGGACGTCGCAGTACCCGCGTTCGATCCGCCGCTCGATGACCGAGCGGTCGGCATCGACGGCGACGCACACGCCGCCCAGCATCGCCATCGCACGGGTCTGGTTGCCGCCCATGCCGCCCATGCCGGCCGTGAACAGAACGCGGCCGACCAGGGACCCGGCGAAGTGCTGCGAGGCGATCGCCTCCAGCGTCTCGAAGGTTCCCTGGATCACGCCCTGGGTGCCGATGTACTCCCAGGGCGCCGCGGTGTACTGCGCGAACATGGTCAGGTTCTTGTCCTGCAGGTCGTAGAACACGGGCCACGTGGCCTTCATGATGTTGGTGTTGGCCATCACCACGCGCGGCGCGAGCCGGTGCGTCTTGAAGATGGCCACCGGCATGCCCGACTGGATCGCCAGCGTTTCGTCGTCCTCGAGGTCGAGCAGCGACTCGACGATCGCGTGGTAGGACTCCCAGTTCCGGGCGCACTTGCCGATCCCGCCGTAGATCACGAGCCGCTCGGGCTTCTCCGCGACCTCCATGTTGTTCTCGAGCATGCGCAGGAGTGACTCCTGCTTCCAGCCCTTGCAGCGCAGCGTCGGACCGCGCTGGGCGGTGACGGAATACAGGACCTCGTTGTTGACCATGATGCTCATGCGGCGGGCTCCTTGCTCAAAGGCTGGACGGCACGGCGGCCGTGCTGAGTGCGGCGGACGGTGTGCGGTCGGATACCGCGCGAATGGCGCTCTGGAGCGCCTCGCCGACATCGCCGATGGTGGTGTGGCGGCCGTGCTCGACCACCGGCCGGCCGGCCACGACGACGTCGGTCACGTCGGCCGCGGTGGCGGCGAAGACCAGGTGCTCCACAGCCGTATCGGACGTTGCGCCTGCGGTGCGCGGCGAGTCGAGCCTGACGGTCGTGAAGTCGGCCGGCGCGCCGACTGTCAACCCGCGGTCGTCCCAGCCCAGCGACCGCATCCCCGCGGTGGTCGCTGCCTGCAGCAGCTCCGCGGGCGCATGGAGCCCGCGGCGACCGGCGATGAGGCGCTGGTCGAGCTCGAGCGCGCGTACCTCCTCGAACAGGTCGATCACGGCGTGCATGTCGCTACCAACGGTCAGGGGCGATCCGGCGGCTGCCAGCGCGCTCCCCGGTCCGATGCCGTCCCCGAGATCGCGCTCGGTCGTCGGACACAGGCAGATCGTGGTGCCCGACGATCCGAGCAGCTCGATGTCGGCCGCAGTGAGATGCGTTCCATGCACCGCGGTCGTGCCGGGCCCGAGCACGCCCGCCTGCGAGAGGAGCCCGGTCGGGGTCATCCCGGTGGCGGCCAGGCATTCATCGTTCTCACCCGGCTGCTCGGAGACGTGTACGTGCAGTGGGGCGCCCCGCTGCCGGGCCCAGTCGCGGACCGTTCTCATCGATGCGGGATCGACCGCTCGGACGCTGTGGATCGCGGCGGCGACCCGCGCCGTCGAGGACTCGCCCACCGCCTCGACCCGCGCCTGCCAACTCTCTGCGTCGCCGTCCGAGAAGCGCAGCTGCGGGCCTTCGAGCGGCGCTCCGTCGACGCCGGCCTGCAGGTAGCAGGTATCGATCAGGGTGATCCGCACGCCGGCGTCCGCGGCGGCGGCCAACAGCGCGTCGCCCATCGCGTTCGGATCCTGGTAGCGGCGACCGCCGCCGTCGTGGTGGAGGTAGTGGAACTCCCCCACCGCGGTGATGCCGGCCAGCGCCATCTCCGCGTAGGTCGCGCGGGCGAGCTCGTGGTACAGCTCGGGGTCGAGCAGGTCGACCAGCTCGTACATCAGCCGGCGCCAGGACCAGAAGTCGGCCGCGCCGGTCTGGGTACGGGCGCGCAGCGCCCGGTGCAGGGCATGGGAGTGCGCGTTCGCCAGGCCGGGGATCGTGATCCCGCGCAGGTGCGTGGCGCCCGGCGGCGGCGTCGAGTCAGCGGTCAGCGACGCGATGCGGCCGTCCGCGACGCCGATCGTGACGTCCTCGGCGACGGCGCCGAGCCATGCCAGCTCGGCGAACCAGTGGCTGAGCCGCTCAGGCGGTGCGCCCATAGAACAGCTCTTGCGTGAGCTCGTTCAGCCGGCTATCGGGCTTGTCGGCGAAGGAGAGCACCGCGTTCGCGCGCAGGCGATCCCCGACGATCGGCGTCACGCGGTGGATCGAGTGACGTCCGCGGAAGAAGGCCAGCGTCCCGGGCGAGCTCGGCAGGTGGATCACGTTCGTCATGTCGCCTTGCAGCAGGCGCTGCACGGCCGGGTAGTTCTCGTCGTGCTCGTTGCGGAGGTTCGGGACGTACTCGAAGTCCCCGCCGGAGGCGGCGGCCTGGAGCATCAGCGTGACGACGAACTCGGCCCGGTCGAAGTGCCACCCGAGCTCGTCGCCCTCCTTGTAGTAGACGAGGTTCAACGCGCCGAGAGGGTCGGCATTGCGATGGAACGGGTGCTTGCCGAGCGCCGCCCCGACGAAGTGCAGCAGGGGATCCCATTCGTACAGGGCGCGGATCGCGGCGTCGGGCGGGATCAGGTCGTAGGCGACGGTGGCCTGCGAGGCGCGCTCCATCATCCGTCGCGGATCGTCCTCGGGAAGCGTCGGGTCGACGTCCTCGAAGTAGACGTTGTGGATCGCCTCGTTGGTGAAAGTCGCGTCCGTCAGTGCGAGCGCCTCGCCGACGAGCCGGTCCACCGCGTCTGCGCGCAGGAACCCCTGCAGCTGGCAGGCGCCGGTTGCCGTGAGATCGGCGCGGCAGCGCGCGACCAGTACCCGGCCGGCAGCGCCGTCGACATCGTCGATCGGATAGCGCTCGATGTCGATCAGATCACGGGGCGAGATACCGGTCGCGATGTTGCTCGGGGTGCTCATGGGCGCTCCTTGGAGGTCGGTCACCGCGACCGTACCATCGCTTCCTATCAGCCGGAAGTAGGGGTTCTCGTATTTTGAGAACTAGCTGAGCTGGTCGCTCAGCGTCCGGGCCGCCGCGGCCAGCGCCGGACGCGCGGTGACCTGCCACCGGTGGGTGCACCGGGTGGCGGGGCCGGCCAGGGCCAGTCCGGCGACGACTGAGCCGTCGAGGAACACCGGCACCGCCACGGCGAACGCGCCCGTGATGAACTCACCCCGCGACGTCGCGGTTTCCGTTGCGCGAATGCCTTTGAGCTGGCGGCGCAGCTTCTGGGGGTCCGGGGTCGAGGCGGTGTAGGCCGTCAGCGGGCCGGCCAGTGCGCGATCGATCACGTCGGGCGGCGCGTAGGCGAGCAGGACGCGCGAAGCCGCTCCGGCGTGCAGAGGCAGCAGCCGGCCGATCTCGAACGCCATCCGCATGAGCTTCGGCGACTCCGCCTGCTCGACGCACAGGGCGGCCATGCCCGCGCGTACCGTCACCAGCGCGGTCTCCTCGGTCTCGGCCGCCAGCTCGCGCAGGATCGGCTTCGCGATCGAGGCGAGCGTCGCATTGGCGACGGCGCGATCGGGGTGGGCCAGCCGGTGGCCCGGCCGATACCAGCCGTCGTTCTCCTCCACGAGGCCCAGGTCGCGGAGCGAGCGCAGATAGCGATAGACGGTGCTCGCGGGCAGGCCGACCTGCTCGACCAGCGCTTCGACCCGAACCGACTCGCGATCGGCGACGGCGAGCAGCACCCGCAGACCGCGCTCCAACGACGATTCCTCGCTTGCGCGGACGCGGCCGTTCCGGCGCGATGAGGCCATGCCCGCAACGTAGCACGCAATCACATCGCGAGAATCGTGGCTCCCGCTCCGCGGCACCTAGGGGACGACCTGTATTCCTATATGTCGAGAATACGTGTTGTCGCTCTATGGCGTGCCGCGTAGTATCGGCCTCAAGCCGGAGCCCTCTATCAGATCCCTTCTCGTGGGAGAGACCATGAACTCGACGGGACACAGAATGCAGCTGGACGCGGCCCGGAGCGGCCGCGGCGAGCTCGAGAGCCACGTCATCGACGAGTTCATCGCCGGCCGGATCTCCCGTCGCGAGTTCGTCCGGCGCGGGACCGTCGTCGGCATGTCGCTCTCGGTACTGGGGACGATCGTGGGCGCGTGTGGCGGCTCGGGCGGCTCCTCGTCCCCGGCGACTGCGGGGAGCCCGGCCACCAAGAAGCGCGGCGGCACGATCCGCTCGGCGATCGTCACTCCAACGGGCGCCGTCGATCCGGTCGCCGTGGGCGACACCGGCGGTGCGGTGATGCTCCAGCAGACGGGCCAGTACCTCTCCGTGTCCAGCGGCGATCTCAAGCTCGTACCCGTGCTGGCCGAGAGCTGGAAGCCCAATCGGGATGCCAGCGAGTGGACGTTCAAGCTCAAGCGCGGCGTGACGTTCAACGACGGCAGCCCGATGACGGCGGACGACGTGGTCTTCACGTTCGACATGCACTCCGACCCCAAGGTCGGGTCGAATGCGCTCTCGGCCTTCTCGGGTGTGCTGTCGAAGGGCGGGACGAAGAAGGTCGACGACTACACGGTCACCTTCACCCTCGACGCGCCGAACGGGAACTTCCCCTACATCGTCTCCTCGGACAACTACAACGCCGTCATACTGCCCCGCACCTACAAGGGCAAGTTCGACAAGAAGTTCCCCGGCACCGGGCCCTGGATCCTCGAGAAGTACACGCCCAAGCGCGGCGCCACGTTCATCCGCAACCCGAACTACTGGGACAAGGCCCGGGCGGCGCTGCCGGATCGGTCCGAGTTCACGTTCTACGCCGACGAGCAACCGCAGATCGTCGCGCTGCAGGGTGGCCAGGTCGACGTGGTAGGGCAGTTCTCGGTGCAGGGAGGGCGGGCGCTGCTGGACAATCCCAACGTGAAGGTGATCAGCCTCCGCTCGAGCGCCTGCCGCGAGGTGCACATGCGGGTGGACATGGATCCGCTCAAGGACAAGCGCGTGCGTCAGGCGATCGCACTCTCGCTAGATCGCAAGGGGATCATCGACGGGTTGTTCCAGGGCAAGGCCGACCCGGGCAACGACAACTGGTTCGCTCCCGTGTTCGCGTCCACCGACACCTCGGTCCCGCAGCGCGAGAAGGACATCGAGATGGCCAAGCAGTTGCTGGCCGACGCCGGCATGGCCGACGGGTTCACCGTGAAGATGAACACGCAGCGCGTGTTCGAGATCCCGGACCTGGCGGTGCTGATCCAGAACGGCGCCAAGGAGATCGGCGTCAAGATCGACCTGGTGCTCCAGGACCAGTCCAGCTACTACGGGGACTTCACCTACGGCAACTCCCCCTGGCTGGACTCGATCATGGGCATCACGGACTACGGCCACCGCGGCGTCCCGAACGTCTTCCTCCAGGCACCGCTGCTGTCGAAGGGCACCTGGAACGCCGCGCACTTCAAGAATCCGACATACGACAAGCTGGTCGCGGAGTACGTCGCCGCGATCGACGTGCAGTCACAGAAGGCGGTCGCCGGGAAGATCGAGCAGCTGATGCTCGACGAGAGTCCGATCATGCTGCCCTACTTCTTCAACTTCCTCAGCGCGACGGCTTCGAACATCTCCGGGGTCCAGACGACCGCGACCGGCCTGCTGTTCCTCGACCAGGCGTCGATCGCATGACATGAGCCACACAGGCTCGGTGCAGGCTCGGCGGAATTGAGACGGTCACCATCGGCCGCTTCGTCCTCAGACGCGTAGGCCTGGCGCTCATCACGCTCTGGCTCTTGAGCGTGATCGTCTTCGCGTTCGGCCAGGTGCTTCCCGGCGATGTGGCGCGGAAGATACTGGGGCCGCTCGCCGATCCGCGAGCGGTCGCGGTCCTGAACCATGAGCTCGGCACCGATCGCCCGCTGTTCGCTCAGTACTGGGACTGGGTGACGAGCTTCGTCCGCGGGGACATGGGGATCTCCTACACGTATCGGGAGCCGATCCAGCCGTTCGTGTGGGACGCGCTCTTCAACTCCCTCAAGCTCGCGCTGGTCGCGTTCGTCTTCGTGGTGCCGCTCAGCATCTTCGGTGGAGTGCTCGCGGCCCTGCACTTCGGACGGCCGCTCGATCGCGTGATCTCGGTCGGCGGACTGTCGGCCACCGTCGTGCCCGAGTTCGTCTCCGGGATCGTGCTCATCGTCGTGTTCGGGGTGTGGCTTGGCGTGCTACCGATCACGGCCACCTGGCCGCCCGGCAGCAGCCCGCTCGTCCAGTTCGAGCACCTGATCATGCCGGCGATCGCGCTCACCCTGGTCCTCTTCGGCTACATCGCGCGCATGGCGCGCGCCGGCACTGTGGCCGCCCTCGACGCCGATTACATGCGAACCGCGCTCCTCAACGGAATGCCGCGCCGGAGCGCCATCCGCCGCCATGTGCTGCGCAACGCGCTGCTGCCCACGATCACCGTCGTCGCCTCACAACTCGGCTACCTGATCGGAGGCCTCGTGGTGATCGAGCTCCTGTTCAACTACCAGGGGATCGGGATGCTCATCTACACGGCGGCGAACTCGCACGACTTCCCGATGCTGGAGGCCGGCGTGCTGGTCGTGGGCGTTGTCTACCTGATCGCGACGCTCGCGGCGGACATCGCCTACTCGCTGCTCAACCCGCGGATCCGCGTCGGTAGAGCCGACTGATGTCCGCTGCGATCGACGTCGCCCCAGCACCGAAGCCGGACGCGGGCGCATCGCCGCTGCGGGAGCGAACTCAGGCGCTCCTGCGCACGACGACGTTCCTGGTCGGCGCGGCCATCGTCGTCTTCTGGGTGGCGTGCGCGCTGGTGGGTGCTCAGCTCGTGCCGCACGACCCGTACGCCTCCAACCCGCTCGATACGCTCAAGGCGCCCTCGGCCGATCATTGGTTCGGTACCGACCGTCTGGGCCGCGACGTCTTCTCCCGCGTGATCGTGGGAGCTCGTGACATCCTCATGGTCGCCCCGCTTGCAACGCTGCTCGGCACGACGCTGGGTACCGCGCTCGGCCTGGTCACGGGCTACCTGCGCGGGTGGGTGGACGACGTCGTCGGGCGGTTCATCGACGCGCTGCTCGCACTGCCGCTGCAGATCGTCGCGCTGATGACACTGGTGGCGGTCGGTCCCTCCACGCTGACCGTCATCCTCGTGATCGGCTTCGTCTTCATGCCGGTCATCGCACGGACGGTGCGCTCGGCGGTGCTGGCCGAGCGCGAGCTCGAGTACGTGACCGCCGCGCGGCTCCGGAACGAGAGTTCGCACTACATCATGTTCGTCGAGATCCTCCCGAACGTGAAGGCGCCGATCGTCGTCGAGACCACCGTCCGGCTCGGCTACGCCATCTTCGCGGTGGCGACGCTCTCGTTCATCGGGTTCGGGCTGCAACCGCCATCGCCGGACTGGGGAGTGCAGATCTCCGAGAGCTACTCCCTGGTCAGTGGCGGCTTCTGGTGGACGTCGCTCTTCCCGGCGATCGCGATCGCCTCGCTGGTCGTCGCCGTCAACCTCATCGCCGACGCGATCGAGGGGGTCAGCGGCCAATGAGCACCGAGCCGACGCTCAATGTCACCGGCCTCGACGTCGCGTACCGGATCCGCGGTCAGGACCGCCAGGTCGTGCGCTCGCTCAGCTTCGACATCGCGCCCGGGGAGTCGTATGGCCTGGTCGGCGAGTCCGGCTGCGGCAAGTCGACCGTCGCGCTGGCCGCGACCCGCTATCTGCCTCGCAACGGACGCGTCGTCGGTGGCGAGGTGCGGCTGGAGGGGCGCGACCTGGTCTCGATGAGCGAGGCCGAGTTGCTCGAGGCCCGCAAGCGCCGGGTCTCGATGGTCTATCAGGATCCCGGCCGCGCGCTCGACCCCTCGATGCGGGTCGGCACGCAGGTCGAGAACGTGTTCCGGATCCTCGGTCGCGGGCGCGGCGAGGCCCGCGAAGCGACGGCGGCGATGCTGCGCAAGGTGCAGATCGGCGATCCCGGGCGCGTGATGGACCGCTACCCGCACCAGCTCTCCGGCGGCATGCAGCAGCGGGTGATCATCGCCATGGCGCTTGCCTCGAACCCCAACCTGCTCATCCTCGACGAGCCGACGACCGCCCTCGACGCCACCGTCGAAGCCGAAGTGCTCGATCTGGTCGCACAGCTGCGCGAGGAGTTCCGCAGCTCGATCCTGTTCATCAGCCACAACCTCGCGGTGATCGCTCGGATGTGCGACCGGGTCGGGGTGCTGTACGCCGGCTCGCTCGTCGAGGAGGGCATGGCGCAGCAGGTGTTCGACGATCCGCAACACCCGTACACCGTGGCGCTGCTGCGCTGCATCCCGAGCAGCCGGCGCCCGGGCCACGCATGGCTCGACACCATCCCCGGCCTGCCGCCCCCGCCCGGGGTCGCGCCGGCGGGGTGCGTCTTCGCGGAGCGTTGCGCGCTCGCGGACTCGCGCTGCCGCGCGGAGACGCCGGCGCTCGAGGACATCGGCGGTCGCCTCACCCGCTGCCACCACCATCTCCGGGCGCAGGAGCTGCCTCGGGCGACGCCGGACGAAGTGACGGAACGCTCGCTGCCGGATCGCTCCCTCGCGCCGCTGGTCACGGTCAAGGGCCTTAGCAAGACCTATCACCAGGCGGGCCACGAGCTGCACGCGGTCGCCGACGTCTCCTTCTCGATCTGGCCCGGTGAGACGCTCGGCCTCGTGGGCGAATCCGGCAGCGGCAAGACGACCATCGCGCAGGTTCTGGCCGGCATCACGCGACCCGACGCCGGCTCAGAGGTCGAGTTCTCCGGGCTGCCGCTGCCTCCGATCGCCGCCGACCGCGACGAGGATCAGCTGCGGGCGATCCAGATCGTCTTCCAGAACCCCGATGCGGCGCTCAACCGCTCGCACACCGTGCGCCAACTGATCGGCCGAGCGCTGTCCAAGCTGACTGGGCTTCGCGGCGAGGCGCACGAGCGCCGGCTGCAGCAGCTGCTTGGAGCGGTGAAGCTCTCGGAGCGCTACCTGTCGGTGCGCCCGTCCGCGCTGTCGGGCGGGTTGAAGCAGCGCGTGGCGATCGCGCGCGCGTTCGCCGGCGATCCGAGGCTGGTCGTGTGCGATGAGCCGACCTCGGCGCTCGACGTATCCGTGCAGGCAACGATCCTCAACCTGCTCGCCACGCTGCAGCGAAATGCCCGCGTCGCATACCTCTTCATCTCGCACGACCTTGGTGTCGTGCGATACCTGTCCGACCGCATCGCGGTGCTCTACCTCGGACGGGTGATGGAGATCGGGCCCGCCGAGAGCGTCTTCAGCGGCCCGCATCACCCTTACACCGAGGCGCTCGTCTCGGCAGTGCCCAGCCTGAACGACGACGGGCGACGGCGCATCAAGCTCGAAGGCGAGATCCCCAGCGCCACCGAGCTGCCTAGCGGCTGCGTGTTCCAGACGCGCTGCCCGCGCAAGATCGGTGCGATCTGCGAGTCGCTCGAGCCGCCGTTGGTCGAGGCGGAGCCCGGGCACGCCATCCGTTGTCACATCCCGATAGAGGAGCTGACGCGGTTGCAGCACGTCGAGCCCGGCGGTCGCGCGAACGGGCGTGATGAGGTGTCCGCGACCAACGGCGAGGCCATGACGACCGTGCGCGCCGAGACGCAACCGTTGAACGGAAGCTAGGCAACGCCCCAAGCGGCCGCTGGCATGCCCAGCGTCGGCAACGCGTGTCCCGAACCATGTGCCGGCCGACACGCTGCCGCCGCCGAAGCGGTGGCCGGATTCTCCGAGCAGATGCCCGCTTGTTCTCGTGCGTTCGTCGAGGAGATCGTCACGCAGGCCCAGACGGACGCAACCGAGATGCGCGAGAACAGGCCCGAGCCCCCGACTCCTGAACCGCCGGCCGGCGGTAGACCGCCTGAACAGACGCCTCCCGGACCACCCGTCGATCCGGGCCATCCGTAGCTCGAATTCTTGTTGGGCGCCCGTCCGCGGCGCAGCGCCAGGCGCTTCACGTGGAAGACGTCGACCTGGTCGCCGGGCTCATCCACGTGCAGCGTGGTTGGCATCAGTACGAGGGTGAGCAGCGACCGAAGTCGCGTGCGGGCGAGCGCCGCGTGCCAATCGCGGCAGTGCTTCGGCCGCATATCGCAGGCACGCTTGAGGCTCGCCGCTCAGGCTCCTCTTCGGGCGCACCCCAGAGCTTCCGTTCGCGCCCGGGCACGCTCAAGAAGCGCGCTGATCGTCACTGGCGGGCCTTCGACCTCGTGAGCGTCACTTTCCACGAGTGCCGCCACACGTTCGCCAGCCTGATGATCGCCGCGGGCGTGAACGCCAAGGCTCTGCAGACGATCATGGGCCACGCCTCGATCACCGTGACGCTCGACCTCTACGGCCACCTCCTCCCAGGCGCCGAAGAGGAGGCCGCCGAGCTCCTGGATCGGTTCCTCGAATCTGGCGCTGTGGGGAAGTTTGGGGAAGCTTTCGGCCCGTTCGAACGGCTCCGGCCAGTCTTGAGCGGCAGCCACCGGCTCGAAACCGCGCCGCCGAACTACGTCATTTGCAGGAGTTTCAGAGGTCTAAGCGGAGGGGGTGGGATTCGAACCCACGGATCCGGTGGACCCGGATCAGCGGTTTTCAAGACCGCCGCATTCGACCACTCTGCCACCCCTCCGGACGGCTGAGCGTAGCCGCCTACTGCGCCTTCGCGCCGAGCCCGATCGGGCAGGCGACGCCGGTGCCGCCCAGGCCGCAGTAGCCGTCCGGGTTCTTCGCGAGGTACTGCTGGTGGTAGGCCTCGGCGTAGTAGAACGGCCCGGCGGGAGCGATCTCGGTCGTGATCTCGCCCAGCCCGGCGGCGCTCAGCGATGCCTGGAAGCGGTCGCGCGACGACTCGATCGCGGCGCGCTGCTCATCCGACCCGTAGAAGATCGAGGAGCGGTACTGCGTGCCGACATCGTTGCCCTGGCGCATGCCCTGCGTCGGGTCGTGCCCCTCCCAGAACGTGCGCAGGATGTCGTCGAGCGCGATCTTCTCCGGGTCGAACACGACGAGCACGGCCTCGGTGTGGCCGGTCGAGCCGCTGCAGACCTCGTCGTAGGTCGGGTTCGCCGTGTAGCCGCCGGCGTAGCCCGCCGCGGTCGTGTAGACGCCCTCGAGCTCCCAGAACAGGCGCTCGGCGCCCCAGAAGCAGCCGAGCCCGACGACGAGCTGCTGCATCTGCTCGGGGAACGGCGGCTGCAGCGGGGTGTCGAGGACGTCATGGCGCTCGGGCACGGGAATCGGTGTGTCCCGTCCCGGCAGCGCTCGGTCTTGATCGATCATCTTCGTCTTCTCACGGAACAGGAACATGCACCGAGGGTACCCCGATCGGCTTACCCCGACGTTACGCGTGCGAGCTGCGGCGCGCCGATCTCGGCGAGGAGCGCTGCCACCACCCGCGCGTCGAACTGCGTTCCGGCGTGGCGGCGGAGCTCCTCGTGCGCGACCGCGACGGGCAGCGCCCCGCGGTACGGGCGATCCGACGTCATCGCGTGCAGCGCGTCGCAGGCGAGGATGATCCGCGACCCGAGCGGGATCTCCTCGCCGGCGAGTCCGTCCGGATAGCCCGCGCCGTCCCAGCGCTCGTGCTCGTGACGCACGAGCTTGCGGACGCCGGCGAGGAACTCGACCGGCGCGAGGATCTCCTCTCCCGCCAGCGTGTGACGCTCCATCACCTCGCGCTCGGCGGGCGTGAGCGGGCCTGGCTTGTTGAGGATCGCCTCGGGGACCGCGATCTTGCCGATGTCGTGGAACACGGCGCCGAGACGCACGTCGCGCAGCTCTTGTCCGGTGAGGCCGAGCCGCCGCCCGACCGCCTCGGCCTGGATCGCGATCGAGCGAGCGTGGTCGGCCGTATAGGCGTCCTTGGCCGCAAGCGCGGCCGCGAGCGCCTCCGCGGTCCCGAGGTAGGCGCGTTCGAGCCGCTGGTACAGGCCGGCCGAGCGCATCGCGGCGCCCACCTGGTCGGCGACGGTCTGCAGGAGCCGCACGTCGTCGTCGTCGAACGCGCCGACTCTGACCTCCTCGATGTTGATGACGCCGTAGAGCTCCCCGTCGACGAGCAGCGGGACGACCAGCTCGGAGCGGACGTCGTCCGTCAAGGGCGTCGGTTCATAGCCCGGCTCCTTGGTGACGTCGTGGACGCAGACCGGGCGCCGGGTTCGCAGGCAGCGCCCGATCAGGCTGTGCTCGCGCGACTGGCTCCAGTTCTCGAGCCCGAGCCGGACGAAGGCGTCGCCACGTCCGGCGGCGCTCTCGACCATGCCGTCCTCGCGGATGCGCACGACGGCGCAGAGGAAGAAGCCGAACGCCTCGTGCAGCTCCTCGACGACGGCGTTGTTGATCGCGTCCAGGTCCGTCATCGCGGCGAGCCGCGCGCCCAGGTGGTTGGCCAGCGCCAGTTGGCGGGTGCGCTTGCGCAGCCGGGCGTCGGCCTTGTCCTCCGCGCGCGGCTGCCATTGCGGCGTGTCGTGCGGGACCGCGACAGGCAGCCGCCGGTCGCGGCGCTCGGCGCGGCCGGGCAGGAAGGAGGGAGGAAGATCCGCGAGGGTGAGGACCGCGCCGCGGCGACCGGCGCGCTTGCCGTAGATCAGCGCGCGATCCGCGCTCGCGATCAGATCGCGAGCGCTGAGGCCGGTGCTCCACTCGACCACGCCGGCGGTGGCCCGCGCCACGTCGGTCGCGGCGAGGTCGTCGAGGGCGACGCTGATGCGCTCGATCGCGCGAGCGGCTATCTCGCGCGCCTGGTCCTCGTTCGCGTCGATCGCGACCAGCGCGAACTCGTCGCCGCCATGGCGCGCCTCGAGGTCGTACGGGCGCGTCGTGTTCTGCAGGGCGTGTCCGACCCGGCGCAGCACCTCGTCACCGACGAGATGACCATGCTCGTCGTTGACCTCCTTGAAGCGGTCGAGGTCGATCAGCACGAGGGACAGGGTCGCGCCGGGAGTGCGCTCCGCTCGTTCGATCTCGCGCGCGAGGCCGTCGTGGAGCGCGGCGTGGTTGAGGCAGCCCGTCAGCGGATCCGTGCGCGCGGCGCGGGCGAGGCCTGCCTGCACGTTGGCGTTCTGGAACGCGACGGCGGCGAGCTCCGCGAACGCCTCGAGCGCGTCGAGCTGCGAGCGGCTTGTGCGGACGCGGCGCCGGTAGGCGACCGACAGCACTCCGCGCAGCTGCCCGCCCCAGTGGACGGGCACGGCCAGCGAGGCCTCGACGTCGGCCCACGGCGAGCCGGGCGGCGGACGCCCGATCGTGGCGTAGTCGTCGGTCATCATCGGGCGGTCCTCGAGCAGGACCTTGCCCGCGAGCCCGGCGCCCGCCGCCATGCGGAAGCCGATCTGCTCCGGCGGGAGCCCGTGCGCCGCTTCGACGGCAAGCTCGTCTGTGTCGGTGACCCGGTAGATCACGGCCGAGTCCGCGCCGATCAGCGCCGCGGCCTCGTGACAGATGCGCCCGAGCAGCGTCGAGAGGTCGAGCGACTCGTTCAGCGTCTTGGCGGCGCGTGCCAGCGCCGCGTGGTGGCGCGCCGTGCGCCGGTGCTCGTCGCCGCCGGCCTGGTGGGCGAAGGCCGCGGAGGCGGCGGCGGCGAACGCCAGCGCAAGCTCCAGCGTCCCCGGATCCATCTCGCCGAGCTCGTCGTCGTTCGCCGCGAGTGCGAGCACGCGCTCCGGAGACCCGGTCACGCGCAGGAGCAGCATGGCCGACGGCGCGAAGGCCACGCCCAGCGGGCCGGCGAGCGCCACGGAGGCCTCCCCGTTCACGCAGGCATGGTCCACTCCGGACGCCGCGAAGCTGACGACGGCGCCGAGCGCGCCGACCGGCACCGCGCGCACCGGGCCGCCCGCGCCGGCCACGCGCGCGTTGCCGTCGCGGTCGGGCAGCGTGATCAGCGAAGCCACGGGGAACCCCAGCAAGGGGCGCGCCTCGGTTGCGAGCGCACCGGCGAGCGCGTCCTCGCCGGGGTGCGACGCAAGCGCGAGCACCCGTGCGACGAGCGCGAGGCTGTCGGAGGCGGAGCCGAGCTTGCGTAGGGCGGTCACAGGCGTGAAGAGGGTGGGATCGGTTCCGGCGGAACGGTCCGCTCCTTTTGGTCGGCATCGCGCGCCCAGCCTTTACACTGCCGTCGGAGCCCGGGCCATCTCCGGGCCCTTGGAGAGGTGGCCGAGTGGCTGAAGGCACTCGCCTGCTAAGCGAGTATGGGGAGGCAATCTCCATCGCGGGTTCGAATCCCGCCCTCTCCGCTGCGGCGGCTAGACTGCGCAGCCGCTCATGCGCCCGTAGCTCAGCTGGATAGAGCGTCGGTCTACGGAACCGAAGGTCAGAGGTTCGAATCCTCTCGGGCGCGCTCCG
This sequence comes from uncultured Solirubrobacteraceae bacterium, assembly GCA_963839615.1. Lineage (GTDB taxonomy): Bacteria > Actinomycetota > Thermoleophilia > Solirubrobacterales > Solirubrobacteraceae > DASQMT01. The sequence goes on along the minus strand of CAWIVY010000009.1, from coordinate 70,800 downwards.
GAAAGACCTGCGAACGCGGGTCTTTTCCTGTTTCCGAGAACGGGATGTCGAGAAACGCCGGCCCGCTCCGCTCATCAGCGGAAGGGCCTCGACACGCGCGGCCCCGACACCAGGAGACCACGATGCCGAAGTACCTGCTGCACGACGAGCACACCCCGCAGGAGCTGACCGGAGGCCGTTCATGACCGTCCTGCGCCTGGAGCACATCGGCGTCGTCGTCGACGATCTCGCGGCGGCGACCGCGTTCTTCGTCGCACTCGGGCTCGAGGTGGAGGGCGAGGCGTCCGTCGAGGGCGAATTGGTGGACCGCATAAACGGGCTCGAGGGCGTGCGGTCGGACGTCGTGATGCTGCGGACCCCGGATGACAGCAGCACGCTCGAGCTGGCCAAGTACCGCTCGCCCGCATACGAGGGCGACGACGGGCCGGCGCCGGCCAACGCCCCGGGCATCCGCCACCTCCTCTTTCTCGTCGACGACATCGAGGCATCCCTCGCGAGCTTGCGAGCGCATGGCGGCGAGCTGGTCGGCGAGCTGGTGAACTACGAGGACGTCTACTGGCTCTGCTATGTGCGCGGCCCGGCAGGGATCATCGTCGAGTTGGCGGAGAAGATCGGCTGATGGGCGTCCCGGCGTAGGATCGCGGCCGTGCCGTTCACGCTCAGGAACCTCAAGGAGGATCTGGAGGATGTCGGGTCCAACTTCGACGGCGCGCCCGGCCTTGAGTTCCGCCTCGCAACCAAGGCGCTTCAGCTCGAGCGGTCCGGCCTCAGCTACCAGCGCATCCCGCCCGGCTATCGCTTCCCGTACGGCCACACGCACAAGGAGCAGGAGGAGCTGTACGTGGTCGTGCGCGGGAGTGGGCGGATGAAGCTCGACGACGAGATCGTCGAGGTCAGGGAGTGGGACGTGGTGCGCGTCCCGCCCGGCACGTGGCGAGGCTACGAGAGCGGGCCGGAGGGCCTCGAGATCCTCATCTTCGGCGCGCCCAATCTCGGCGAGGACCCGCGCGAGGACGTGGAGGGTCAACGCGACTGGTGGGCTGACTGACCCTTTACGCGTCTAGAGTGCGGCCTGTGCTGCGAGTCGTTGCGCTTCCGGCGATGCTGTTCGCGCTGGCGCCGTTCCACTCCTCGGTGGAGCCGTTGTCGAAGCCCGTCCGTGCGCAACTGAAGGCGGGCGGGTTCTGGCACAAGGGGTGCCCGGTGGCGCTCTCCGACCTGCGGCTTCTCACCGTCTCCTACCGGGACTTCGATCGGCGTCGCGCGCACACGGGCCAGCTCGTCGTCAACAAGACGGCCGCCCGTCCGCTTGCACGGGTGTTCCGCAAGCTCTTCCGGATGCGCTTCCCGATCCGTCATATGCGCTTCGAGGACGCATACGGTCCGCGGCGCAGCCGCCCCCGAGACGGCGACGTCAGCGGCTCGTTCGAATGCCGGCAGGCGGTCCCGTCGCCCTGCTCGGGCGGCAGCGGGACGGGCTCGTGGTCGATGCACGCCTACGGGCTCGCGATCGACTTGAACCCGGTCGAGAACCCGTACGTCGGTTGCGGCCAGAGCCGCGATCCCGCGTCGCGGCCGTACTTCGACCGGTCAAGGCACCGCAAGGGGATGGTGGGACGACGGATAGTCCGCGCGTTCCGCTCGATCGGCTGGGGCTGGGGAGGCGCCTGGACCGGCAACACGAAGGACTACATGCACTTCTCGTCCACCGGGCACTAGCGCTACGGCGGGCGGACCCAGCTGCCCCTCGCAGGATCAAGTACGTAGGTCAGTGCGCCGACTAGAGGCGTAATGCCGACTGTGGGCCCCTTGCCTGAGTTTCGACGCACATCTACGCGGGTTCGGCTGCGGCTGCTGCTTGCGATCGCGGTGCTGACGATCGCGGGCGCGGTCTGGGTTGTCTCGCAGACTCAGCGCGGCGCGGCCGACCGCGCCTTCGCTCAGAGCCGTGCCGCGGAGCAGATGCTGACGGCGATGCTCGACCAGCAGACCGGCCTGCGAGGCTTCGCGCTGTCGCGGGAGGAGGAGTTCCTCGAGCCGTTCGTGCGCGGAGAACATGACTTCGAGGTCGCCGTCGACGTCGCCCGCCGCAACGGCGATGCGAGCGCGCGCAAGGCCGTGTCTGAGCAGGTGGTCGCCGCGCGGGCGTGGCAGGTCTTGGCGCGTGACGAGATCGCACGGCTGCGCGCGTCGGAGCGGGCGCCGTCGAGCACCGACGCCGTGCGTGTGCGCAAGGCGGTCTTCGACCGCTACCGCGCGCTCAACACCGAGTTCCAAGCGCAGGTGGCGAAGGCGCGACGAAGCGGTCTCAGCAGGGCCGGCGGGACCTCGGTCGCGGTGATCATCGGCCTTGGGATCCTCTTCGGCGGCGTGGGATACGTCGCGATCGAGCGCCAGGCGGCCGGTGAGCGACGGCGGCGCATCCGTGAGCGCAACTACCGGTTCGCGCAGGCGGAGTTCAACGAGACGATGCAGGTCATGCGCGACGAGGAGGAGGCTTACGCCCTGGTCAAACAGCATCTCGAACGGTCGATCCCCGAGGCGAGCGTCGTGGTGCTCTCGCGCAACAACTCCGCCGATCGCTTGATCGCCGCGACCTCGCTGCCGGAGCAGTCCCCCCTGGCGGCGGCCTTGGTCGACGCGGAGCCCGAGTCCTGCCTGTCGATCAGGCTCGCGCGTGAGTACCGCCGGGGTGAAGGCGCCGATCCGCTGCTCACCTGCGACATCTGCGGGGTGACCGCGGGCGAGGTCACCTGCGTGCCGTCACTGGTCAGCGGAGAGGTGATCGGCTCCGTCTTGGTCGAGCACCCTGAGGGACTCGGCTCCGAGCAGCGCGACACGGTGTCCGACTCGGTCGCGCAGGCCGCGCCCGTGCTCGCCCACCTGCGCAACCTCGCGGTCGCGGAGACCCGCGCCGCCACGGACGCGCTCTCGGGCCTGCCGAACCAGCGCGCCTGCCATGACAACCTCAAGCGAATGGTCGCGCACGCAAGCCGCACCATCGCTCCACTCAGCGCGGTGGTGCTCGACCTCGATCATTTCAAGCAGATCAACGACCGCTACGGTCACGGCGCCGGCGACGACGTGCTGGCCGCCGTCGGGGAGGTGCTCGGCGACTGCGTGCGCGCCAGCGACTTCGCCGGGCGTTACGGGGGCGAGGAGTTCCTGGTGCTGCTGCCCGATACCGACAGCGAAGGCGCTCTCGACGCCGCGGAGAAGGTGCGCGCCGCGATCGAGAAGATCGACCTGCCACAGGTCGACCACGCCGTCACCGCCAGCCTCGGAGTGGCGACCTACCCGACCGATGCGCTCGACTCCGACACGCTCGTTCGCATGGCCGACCGCGCCCTCTACGCCGCCAAGCGTGCGGGACGCAACCGAGTCGAGCTCGCGATGCCCTCCAGCGACGCCGCCGAGCTGGCAGAGCTCTCCTCCGGCGACGCCACCTGAAGCCGCGCGCGGGTCAATCCGGACCGGACGCGGTCAGCTCCTTGAACGCGGGCTCCTCACGGATCGGATCGAAGTCCGGATCGTCGACTGCGTAGGAGCGAAACCGCTCCGAGAGGTCGATCGCGCGCCGGAGATGTTCGACCGCGTGATCCGTCTGTCCCGCAAGGCTCTCGCAACAAGCGAGGTTGAAGAACAACCCGGCGTACTGCGGATGAGCTTCGACCAGCTGGCGTCCGCGCTCGGACGCCTCGGCGTACTCGCGCGCGTCGTAGAGGATGTTCAGCGGCGCCCACAATTCCCAGCCGTCGGGCTCGTACGCCTTTCCCGGGGTGCCGCCGAGCGCGATGACCGTCGTCTCGGGCTCCTCGGCGAACGCCGTCCGCTTCACACCGGGAGGCGCGAACACGAGAGTCCCGGCGGGCGCGGGCACACGGTCGCCGTCGAGCTCGAACACGGCCCGTCCTCGCATGACGAGGTACAGCTCCTCGTCCGAGTCCGGCTCGGACTCGTCGTGCTCGTTGATGATCTGGGCGCCCGCGTCATTGGCCGTCCAGGCGTTGACACCGAAGGACGTGATGCCGAAATGGTGCCTGACGGGTCGAAACGGCTGGCGCCCGTCGGTCACCTCGTCGATCTCGTCCAGTTGCGCGACTGCATAGCGCGTCATCCAAGTCCTTTCACGTCGTGCGTCACCCCTGCCGCAATCTTGACGCGCTCGCGGCGGTCATGCAGGCCCTCGAGCCGGCTCCGTGACCAGCGCCAGCTTCCGGACCCGCCCTTCGTCCAGCCACTCGATCCACAGCCGGTGGGCGGCGAGCAGCTCGTCCAGCGCCCGGCGGCCGATCTGCGCGGCGATGTCCGCGGCGTCCGCGGCGAACGCGCCGGCCAGCGCCTGCGCCACCGCGCGGTGCGCGCGGCTGTGGTCCTCCTGCCACGTGACGACGAGCCCGGCCCGCTCCAGCGTCGTGGCCATCTCGGCGAGCGGCGTGAGCCACACCGTGTCGGCGTCGGGCATCGCCGCACGCTCGGCCGTCGTGAGCGGCGCCCCCTCCTCGAGCGTGAAGGCGAAGCGCCCGCCCGGCCGGAGCGCCGCGGCGATCCCGCGCACCAGAGCGTCCTTGTCCTCGAAGGCGAGCATCGTCTCGAGCAGGAGCACGACGTCGAACGTGCCGGCCGGGAGGGGCGGGACCTGCGCGACCGCAAAGCGGCACGGCAGGTCGCCCGCAAGCTCGCGGGCGAGGGCGACGGCGCTCGCGCTGGCGTCCACGCCGAGGTAGCCGCAGCCCAGCTCCCGGGCGAGGAAGCGGCCAGGCCCGGCGACGCCGCAGCAAAGGTCGAGCAGCGCGACCCCCTGTCCGATGCCGGCCTGCGCCGCCAGGGCCCGGATCTCGCCGGCGGTCATGAAGCCCTCCTGCCCGACGAACTGGCCGGGGGCGTACGCCGCCACCCGCGCGCGGTGAAGCGCCCGCTCGAACGGCGCGCGGTCGTCCTGCCTCATGGGTGCGGTGACGAGCCGAACGCGCTGAAGAAGCGGTCACGGAACGCCGCCATCGGCCAGACCGGCGCCTGCGGGCTCGGCACCATGCCGTCCTGCCAGCCCCAGCCGGCGATCCGGTCGATCACCTCCGGATCGTGTGCGATGACCGAGATCGGCACGTCGTGGCTGGCGCCGTCGCCGGTGACGAGCCGCGCGGGCTGATGGTCGCCCAGGAAGAAGAGCACGAGGTTGTCGTCGCCGTAGCGCTGCACGAACGAGATGAGCGAGCTCAGCGCGTACTCGATCGAACGCCCGTAGGAGACACGCGCGGTCCTGCCATCGGCGAAGAGCCCTGGCCGCTTGAACTCCTGCGCCGGGATGCGGTCGAAGATCGAGCCGTCGCCGATGTCGTCCCAGGGGATCAGCCGCGGGACCCGCATCCACGGAAAGTGGCTCGAGATGGTGTCGACCTCGGCGAACAGCGGCGGGCGGTGACGCTTGGCGAGCTCGAGCCGCTGCAGCGCCATGAAGGTGTACTGGTCGGGCGTCCGGTACAAGCCGAAGCTCGAGCCGCGGTAGCCGAGGTTGCGGCGATCGTAGACCTTCTCGTAGTGGTAGAAGGATGGGCCCTCCGGCCACGCCCGGTGGTTCGCCGGCATCGCGCCGACAGTCCGCCACCCGGCCCGCTTGAACGCCGACGCGAGGGTGAGGCGGTCGCTGTCGAGGAGCTGGTCGTACCGCCGTTGCTGGTCCACCTCGAGCCCCGACTGCAGGGTGGCATGCGCCAGCCAGCTGAGGCCGCCGAAGGTCGGCGCGGTGAGGAAGGCGCTGCGCGAGGAGAAGCCCGCGGTCCTCAGCTTCGCGTCGCCGCGGTCGAGCAGGGCAGTGACGCGGGGCGATAACGACGAGCCCTGAACCGCGACCCGCCCGTAGCTCTCGACGAACACGATCAGGACGTCCTTGCCCCGCAGGCCGGTCAGCAGCCGGTCGGCGGGCGTGGCGGCGAAGCGGTCGCGAGCGATCTGGCGGGCGAACGTCGCCCGATCCTCGAGGCCGGTCCGCACCGCCCGCACCTCGGCGACGGCAAGGGCGGCGGCGCTCGAGGAGGCGACCGGCGCGCCCACGACGCGGAGGGCCACCCAGACCACGCCCAGCGCGGCGGCCGCCCGGAGCGCCCAGCCGCGGTGGCCGGCGGCGACGCGCGTCACGCGCAGCAGCGCCAGGACCGGCACGGCGAGCAGCGCGACGACGATCACGGCCGCGACGGCGACGGCGAGGTAAGCGCTCGACCTGCCGATCCCCTCGCGCAGCGTCTCGATGCCGACCCCCAGGTAGCTCGAGTCGTCGACGGGGTCGAACGGCCGGTCGAACGCCGTGAAGAAGCCCATGTCGAGGACCTTCACGACCACGAGCACGCTCAGCACCGCTCCCACGACCACGCCCATCGCGCGGCGCGGGGTGGCGGGCAGCAGGGCGGCCGCGGCGACGACGACGAGGAGCTCGAGCGGGAGCCGAGCGAAGGCGCCCAAGCTGAGGCGGCTCGGCTCGTTCGGCGCGACCAGGGCGGCCCAGACGAGCAGCAGGGCGAGGACCGTGAGCGCGAGGGCGATGCCCGTGCGCAGCGGCCCGCGCTGGGCAACGACGTCACCCGCCGGCGCCAGGTCGTGTGCGGCGTGCCGGCGGCGCCACAGCCACCATGCGCACTCGCCCATCGATGCCGCGAGCAGGGCGAGCGCGGCTACGAGCAGCGCCTGCGTGAGCGCCCGGGGCAGGACCCCGGCGGCCGCGACCGCCAATACGACCCCCTGCGTGGCCGCGACGAGCCTGCGCCAGCGGCGCGGCGGCAGCGGCGCGCGCATCCACGGCAGCAGCCACTCGCCGGCGAGGAACAGGTAGCGGGCGGCCCCGATCGCGAGCACCCACGCGCCGTACGCGGGAGCGACGTAGACGCTGAGGGCGAGGATCAGGAACGCGTCGACCTCGCCGTCGAAGCGCGCCCCCAGCGTCGTCGCCGTCCCGGTGCGCCGCGCCACCGGTCCGTCGGCAGCATCCAGCGCGAGCGCGATGGCGGCGAGCGTCACGAGCAGCGCGACCGGCGTGTCGTGCGCGAAGGAGTCCGCGACGAGCGCGGCTACGCCGACGGCAAGCGTGGCCCGGGCGAGCGTCACCCAGGACGCCGGCCCCAGCCGCTCACCGGGACGGCGCGCGAGGCCGCGTGCCAGCGTCCCGGCGATCGTCACGGCGCAGGCGACGCCGACGATCCAGCTCGCCGCGCCGAGCCCGGCGGTCCGCGCCAGGACGGCCAGCAGCAGCACCTGGGCGATCAGCCCGCTCGCCGGACCCGTGAGACCCGCTCGCACCGTGCCTCGTTCATTCGTCCCGGAACCGCGGTGAGAGCGCGTAGCGCAGCAGCACCACGTCGCCGATCTGGCGCACCTCGGCGAGAGTCGCGCGCCGCGACGCGTTCCAGGGGAAGCGCCCGTCGCTCACGAAGCGCGGTGCGCTCGAGTCGCCGACGAAGAAGGGCGCGACGACGAGCTGGAGCTCGTCGACGAGGTCGTCGGACAGGAACTGGGTGTGCACGACGCCGCCGCCCTCGACCATCAGCCTCTCCACGCCGCGGTCGGCGAGGTCCTCGCTGAGCCAGCGCATCCGCACGCGCCGGCCGCCGTCGACGATCGTCGCCGCCGGCTCGAGCCGCGCGCGGGCGTCGGGCACCCGCGGGCTCGAGGTGTAGACGAGCTTCTCGGCCTCGCCGGTGGTGAAGAAGTTCGAGCGTGCGTCGAGGTCCACCCGGTCGGTCACGGTGATCTTCATCGGAGACGGCGCGAGCCCGCGGGCCTCGCGCTCGGCGCGGCGGGTGTCCGAGCGCACGAGCAGCCGCGGGTTGTCGGTGCGCACGGTGGCCGCGCCGACCATGATCGCGTCGCAGGAGGCGCGCACCTCGTCGACTCGCTCGAAGTCGGCCTCGTTGGACAGCGCGAGGCGCGGCGTCCGGTCGCCGAGGTAGCCGTCGAGCGACACGCTGCAGCTCAGCATGGTGTACGGGCGGTCAGACATCGGCGGCTCCGCCGCGGCGCGCGAGGACTCTGAGCCTGCCCGGGAGCAGCGGCGCCGACCGGGTGCGGCGAACCCAGGCCGCCACGAGGACGGCGGCGCCCGGCAGGGTGGCGACGAACACCATCACGCCATAGACGACGGCGGTGGCGACCCCGCGTGACGCGCCGAGGCCCGCGGCCGCGAACGCCCAGGCCGTCACGCCCTCGCGCGGGCCCCAGCCGCCGACGTTGGGCAGCGCGCCGGCCAGCAACACGAGCAGCGCCAGCGGCAGGATCTCGGACGGCGGCGCGGTCACCCCTGCGGTGCGCGCGGCGATCAGGAACGTGACCGCGTGGCCCGCGACGACCAGCGCAGACGCGAGCGCGATGGCCGGCCACGCCCGCCGGGCGAGCAGCCCGTCGCGCAGCTCGCGGGCCGCGGCACGCCGCCACCGCGCCCAGCGTGACGGGCCGGCTTCGGCGGCCGGCACGCGCGCCGCCAGCGCGACGCCGGCGGCTGCCACGATGAGCGCGACCGCGACGAGCGGCATGGCCGCCCGCACCGGCGATGGCGCAACGAGAAGCACGGCGACGACGACGACGATCTGCACGGCCTGGCCGGCCGTGCGCTCCCACGCCACGGCGCGCAGCGCGCGGCCGACGTCGCTCGTGTCGCGGCCGTGGCTGATCCCGCGATGGACGTCGCCCACCACCCCGCCGGGCAGCGTGACGTTGAGGAAGAGCGAGCGGTAGTACGCGGCCACCGCCGTGCCAAGCGGCAGGTCGATGCCGAGGCCTCCGGCCACGACCTTCCAGCGCCAGGCGCAGCACGCGGTCGTGAGCACGGCGAGGCCGGACGCGGCCGCCAGCGCGGCGCCGTCGACCGCCCGCAGGCCGTCCAGGAACGGGCTCGTGCCCAGGTGCCAGATCAGGAATGCGAGCGTTCCGGCGGCAGCGGCGAGGTTGGCCCACCACCACCTGTGCCGGCGGCTCGTGGTGCTGCGCCCGGCGTTGACGGCGGTCGTCACGGCAGCACCAGCAGGTCGGCATGGCCGACGGTGACGGCGAGTTCCCCCGCTGCCGCCTGTGCCAGTCGCCGGTCGCGGTAGGCGCCGGCCTCGGCGGCCAGCGCGGGCTCCTGCTCGCACGCGGCGGCGACCCACCCGCCCAGCCACTCGGCGGTCAGGTCGGCGTGGGCGCCGTCGAGGCGCCAGGGGCTCGGCCGGACGATGAGCTCGGCGCCCGTCCCGCGGAGAACGTCGACGGCGGTCGCGACGGCGTCCGGGCCGAGCAGGCGGCCGCGGCGCTGGTGGGCGTTGAACGCCGCGCCCAGGAGCGCATCCAGCGGGTCCGCCGGGTCCAGGGCGACGCGACCGACGACGGTCAGCGCGAGCAGCATCGGACGCCCGGCGCACGCGCCGAGCATCCGGGCGAGCTCGTCCGCCGTCAGCAGGTCGAGCAGCGCAGAGGCGACGACGAGGCTCGCGTCGGCGAGATCCTCAGGCGCGAGCCGGGTGATGTCGGAGCGCCGTGCCTCGATGGTCACCGCAGACCCGCCCGGCGCGTCGGCGACGGCCAGGTCCAGCAGGCTCGCGTCGCGGTCGTGCACGACCCAGTGCTGCGGCCCGGGCAGCCGCGGTGCGAGCCAGCGGCCCATCGCGCCGCTGCCGCCGCCGAGGTCGTGGATCACGAGGCGGCGAGCGGCCGGGAGGTACCGCCGAACGCGCTCGGCGAGCTCGGCCGAGCGCGCCGCCGCGTCGGCTGGCTCGCGCAGCACGAGCCACTCGGGGCTGACCCGGATCCCCTCCGCGATCACCGCGCCGCTCCTGCGAGTACGCCGGCGAGCACAGCTGCGGTGGCCGGCCACCGGCGCAGCGACGCGCGCCGCTCCCGGGCGGCCCGGCGCAGGCGCCCGCGCAGCTCGGCGTCGCCGAGCCAGCTGCGCAGCGCGGCGCCGAGGGCCGACGGGTCGCCGGGCGCGACGAGCAGCCCCGGCCGGGTGCCGTCCTCCGCCTGCCCGAGGGCCTCGGTCACGCCGCCCACCTCGGCGGCGAGGACCGGCAGGCCGCGGGCCAGGGCCTCGGTGACGACCATGCCGTACGTCTCGGAGCGTGAGGCGAGCACGACCAGGTCCGCGGCGGCGTACGCGCGGTCGAGCTCCGTCCCGGTGCACGGTCCCGGGAAGCGCACCCGCTCGCTCAGCCCCTTCGTCCGGGTCGCGCGGCACACGCCGTCGGCGAACGCCGGAGCTCGCTCCAGGCTGCCCACGCACTCGCAGCGCCAGGGCAGGTCCGTCGCCGTCGCGAGCCCGTCGAGCAGCACGTCGTGCCCCTTGTCGGGCGTCACAGCCGCGACGCAGAGCAGCGCGTCGCCGGCTGCCGTCCCCGGCGCGAGGTCGGCGGCGTCGACGCCGGGCTCGGCCACGTGCACCCGGTCGGCCGGCAGCGCGTACAGCTCCGCCAGCCGCCGCCGGGTCCATGTGCTGGTCGTGACCACGGCCGCGGCCGCCGAGAGGACCTCGCGCTCGCGCGCGATGACCGCCCCGGCCTCGTCGTCCGCCGGGCGATGTCCGAGCGGCATGTGCACGAGCACGACCTGCCGCAGCCGCCGCGCCTGTGGTACGAGCGCCTCGGGGGCGGCGGACGCGATCAGCCCGTCGAGCAGCACCACGGCGCCATCCGGAATCCGCCGGACGGCGCGCGCGAGGGCGGCGTGCCCGGCCTCGCCGGGCCGCGGCCAGGCGCCGGGCACGGCGTGCTCGTGCACCGTCCAGCCGAGCGCGGCGAGGCCGCGGCAGACCCGCCGGTCGTACGTGTTGCCGCCGCTCGGCCGCGCTGGGTCGTCGATGCTGTCCGGGACGATGACGTGGACGTCTGTCACAGCGGCCGCTCGTAGCTCGCCCACGCGACATGGGATTCGTGCAGCGTGACCACCAGCCCGTCGAGCTCCCGCGCGCCGTCGCCCAGGGAACCTGACCGCGCGGCGTCGGCGAGCCGGTCCGCGACGACCCGCGCGAGCGCCTCGGTGGTGGTGTTCATGCCAGCGAAGTCCGCCTCCTCGTCGAGGTTGCGGTAACCGAGCTCGCTCACGACGGCGCGCAGCGCCTCGGCTGCGCGGCCGATGTCGACCACGATGCCGTCGGCGTCGAGGGTCGCGCGGCGGAAGCTGGCGTCGACGACGTACGTCGCGCCGTGCAGGCGCTGCGCGGGCCCGAACACCTCGCCGCGCAGGCTGTGGGCGATCATCATGTGGTCGCGGATGGTCACGCTGAACACGCGCTACGCCCCGTCGTAGGTGATGGTGTGGCAGAGCGCCGGCAGGCTCCCGGCGGCCAGGCTCGCCATGACGCCGGGCAGCTCGTCGAAACTCGACTCGCCGGTCAGGAGCACGTCGAAGGCGGGATCGCGCAGCAGGTCGAGCGCGAGGGCCAGCCGGCCGGCCGTCGTGCGCCGTGCGCTGCGGGCCGGGGAGACCGTCCCGACCTGGCTTGCGCGCAGCCGAAGACGGCCCGCATGGAACGCGCCGCCCAGCGCGAGCCGCACCTCGGCGTCGCCGTACCAGCTGAGCTCGAGCACCGTGCCCTCGGGCGCGAGCAGGTCGAGCGAGCGCTGGAGCCCGGCCGAGGTCGCGCTCGTGTGCACGACCAGGTCGCAACCGCCGCCGGCGTCGTCCGGACGCGCGAAGCCGGCGTCGAGCGCGGCCGCGACCTCGGCCCGTGACGGGTCCACGTCGACGAGCGTGACCTCGACCCCCGGGAACCGGGCGAGCAGGCGGGCGACGCAGCAGCCGACCATCCCGGCGCCGACCACGGCGACGCGGTCGCCGACCAGCGGCGCCGCATCCCAGAGGGCGTTGACGGCGGTCTCGACGGTGCCGGCGAGCACGGCGCGTGCGGGCGGCACGTCATCGGGCACGGCGGTCACGGCACCGGCCGGCACCACGTACGCGGTCTGATGCGGGTAAAGGCAGAAGACCGTGCGGCCGCGCAGCTCCGGCGGCCCCTGCTCGACGGCGCCGACGTTGAGGTAGCCGTACTTGACCGGCCCCGGGAAGTCCCCTTCCTGGAACGGCGCGCGCATCGTCGCGTACTGGCTCGGCGGCACGCCGCCGCGGAACACCAGTGTCTCGGTGCCGCGGCTGACGCCGGACCGCAGCGTGCGGACCACGACATCGCCGAGCCCCGGCTCGGGCAGCGCGACCGGCCGGATCTCCCCGCGTCCGGGCGCGCGGAGCCAGAACGCGTGCGCGTCGTCGAGCACGTCCCTATGTCTCGGCTTCGTACGGCATCTCTCTGGGGCGACAGCGTTGGACGCGGTATGCCGTACGCGGGAGGGTAAAGATCGGTTCGATGCGAGGAGGTCGAGCGAGCGCTGACGCGTCGCCTCCGTCAGTCCCGCCCGCGCGGATTGCCGTCGCTTGTGGCAATCGACGCCTGCTGGATCGCGATGTTACGGTGCGCGGGCTCATCAGCTACCGAGGGAGGTCCCACATGGGCAGGGGTTCTCGCGCGGCTGCCGGCTTCGCCGTGGCCGTTGTTGCCGCGCTCGCCGGCGCGGCGCCGGCGTTGGCAGGGGATCGCGTCGTGATGGTCGAGGGAGTGGCGCGCGATGACGCCGGGCTGCACATCGACATCGTGCTGGCCGTGAAGAACGGCGAGAACGCGCGGGCCGCCGCCAGGCGGGCGCTCGACGCCCACGGCGCCAAGCCCGCGCCGGCGCCGCCGCAGTCGTCGGCTTTCACGCTGAACGGGCTGTTCTGGAACGTGCTGCCGGTGGTGCAGAACTACAACCCGGCCGGACAGGCCGTCGCGAACGCCGGCTCGATCCTGTCCGCCACGCGGTCGACCTGGAGCGCGGTGCAGGGCTCGAACTACCGGATCACGTCCGGCGGGAACACCTCGCGCTGCCCGTCGCTCGTCAAGGAGTGCCGCGGGCCGCAGGTCTACGACGGCTTCAACGACGTCGGCTGGGCACGGCTGTCGGGCTCGGTGCTCGGCGTCACCTGGTACAGCACGACGGTCGATGAGGCCGACATGGCGATCAACCAGCGCTTCCCGTGGAGCACGGGTTGCACGCAGGTGGCGGGCCGGTACGACCTCCAGACGGTCGTTCTGCACGAGAACGGCCACGTCGCCGGGCTCGGGCACTCCGGCGCCACGAACGCCGTCATGTACCCGTCCTACCAGACCGCGCGCTGCGCGCTCTCGCAGGACGACAGGAACGGGATCGCGACGCTGTACTGACCCCGCATGGCGCGCCCCCGGACCTTCGGGGACGGGGGCGCGCCGCGAACCGTCAGTGAGCGGCGCGTGCGCTGCCGGGGGGCAGCTCCCTGATCCGCAGCGGCCCGCCGGCCTTCGGCTCGAGCGGCGGGGTGTTCATGCCGGAGGACCGGCGAATCCCATCGAGCAGTTCGAGCAGGGCGTCGCCGGCGCTGTGCCGCGCTGCCCAGCCGAGCTCGTCGATCGCGCGGGTGCTGTCCATCAATGGGACGCCGAGTCCCATGTCGAGCCAGCCGGGCGAGGTCGGCTGGAGGTGCGCGCGCCAGGTCAGTCGCGTCGCGGCGCGAAGCGCGGGCGCGGGCACGGTGACGGTACGCGCGGAGAGCAGCCGGCCGAGTGCGGGCGCATCGAGGACGGGCTCGGCCGCGATGTTGTAGGCCCCGCGTGCGTCCTGCGACAGCGCGGCGAGGCGGTACGCGTCTCCGACATCGAGCGAATGCACCGCCTGCAGCGCGAGCCCCGGCGGCAGCGGCAGCACGGGCAGCAGTCCAGGCCGCACGAGCCGGGACGGCAGCAGCGGGCCCGCGAACAGGCGGCGGATCGCCGATGCCGCTTCGCGCTTGAAGATCAGTGCCGGCCGCAGCCGGACGATCCGCAGCTCGTCTTCGATGTCATCGAGCAGGCGCTCGGTCTCCGCCTTGTGGCGGGAGTACGACGAGGTCGCGACACCCTCGCGGGGCCAGGACTCGTCGACGCGGCGGTCCTTGGGTCCGGGCGAGTAGACACCGACCGAGGACGCGTGGACCAGCGCTCGGGCGCCGGCCCGGATCGCAGCCTCGAACACGCGCCGCGAGCCGTCCACGTTGACGGCTCGAAGTCGCTCCTGGTCATGTGATGGCTGGATCGCCCACGCGAGGTGGATCACCGCGTCGGCACCCTCGAAGAACTGCTCGAGTGGGCTGGTCACGACATCGGCAGCCACCCAGCGGGTGCGCGGATTGCTCCACCGTGGCACGCGGCGCGCGAGGCCGACGATCTCGTCCACGCGAGCGTCGCTCGCCAGGGCGCCGAGCACGCTCGTGCCCACGTTGCCGGTGGCGCCTGTGACGACGATCCGCATGGGGCCGCTCCAGTGTGGTGTCCGGCGCTAGGACTTGTCGGCGGTCGCCTTGCCGCCCTTGCGCCCGGCTGCCTTCTTCTGCTGGGTCGTGCCGCCCTGCTTGGGGCTGCTCTTGTTCGATGAGCTCGAGCTGCCGGACTTCTTGCCGCCGCGGCTCGATGAGCCTTCCGAGTTGGCGATCGCGGCGGCGCGGCTCTTGCTCATGCCCTTCTTGCGCAAGCCCTCGTACTGCTCGTCGTTCTTGATGCTGGAACCGTGATCTTTGGCCATGTCCTCTCCCTACCCACGAGCCGCGGTGCCCTGATCCCGTGGATGTCGGGTTTCGACCCTCCGGCGTGGGCTCCACGTTCATCGGTCGCTGAGGCTCGCCGACGGCTGTTTCAGGCGCCGCTCCGCGGCGGCGGTCGAGCATCCGCATCCACAGCACCGCCTGGGTCTCCGCCACGTTGTGCCCGTACAGCGCGATCGCATCGCAATGGTCGACGTCGGTGTACGAGCCTGGCTGCCCGTCGCTGCCGAACGACGCCTTCAGCGCGGAGCCCGCCGTCGCCGTGCACAGCCGCGTGTTGCCGTCCATGTGCGGCGTCCCGATTCCCGCCTTGCCGATCACCGCGAGCGTGTAGTACTCCTCCAAGAAGAGCTGGCCCGTCGTGTAGAAGCCGAAGCGGCCCCACCCGCCGGGCGTGTCGAGCAGCGCCCGCGAGCGCTCGACGATGCGTCCCATCGCCGTCTCCCAATCGCTCGGGACCAGCCGGCCGTCTTCGCGCAGGAGCGGCTGCGTCAGCCGGTCGGGCGCGTTGTTGGCCTGCCAGCCGTACACGTCCTCGGGATCCAGGCGGCCGCGATTGACCGGTCGGTGGCGCGCCCTCGCACGCCGGCGATCCGACCGTCATGGACCGCGATGTCGATCCCGTCTCCGTTGGAGTGCAGGACCGATGCCGACCCGACCCAGCGGTCGACGTCGACCCCCTCGAGCCCGGGCTCCAGATGGATGTCCACGCGCTCGGCCCAGCCCTCTCCACGCCCGTACGCTGTCCGTTCGCCCCACGGCTCCTCGATGCGATCGATCACAACAGCTGACTACCCGCCGAAGCCCGTCTGCGGTCGGCCGTGCCAGCAAGATGACCAGCGCGCGAGCCGCGGCCTCATGCCCGCGCGGCGATCTGCGGGCCGACGACCGTGACCTCCGGGATCGGCTGCAGCGCCCACTGCGGTGGCTCGACCCCGGCCGCGTCGGCCGCGATGCGCGCCCAGTGGCGCTCGAAGCCCGCGGGCGTGCAGACGAGCACGTAGCGCGCGGGGGCGTCGCTGTGGTTGGCCAGCGTGTGGGCCACGTTGCGCGGGGCGAAGGAGAGCTCGCCCGCGGCCTTGGTGACGAGGGCGTCGTCGACCTGGAAGATCAGCTCGCCCTCGAGCATGTAGAAGGCCTCGTCGAAGTCGTGCTTGTGCAGCGGGGGGCCGGCGCTGTGCGGCGGGACCACGATCCCGGTCACGGACACGTGGCCGCCGGTCTCCTCGCTGCGCAGCAGGACGTCGGTGGTGAGGTTCTGCACGGATGCTCCGGCGCCGGCGGGCTGGAAGAGCTCGATCGGGTTGCCCGAGGGGTCCTCGAGCAGGATCTGGCTGCCGCCGCGCCCCGTGACGATGTCGTTACGGAAGCCGGCCCCGCCCGCGCGCAACGCCTCGACCTCGCGCTCGAGGTTAGAGACCTCGATCTGGATGCGGTTCCAGCCCCCGGGCTGGGGAGGACGGCCATCGGGCATCGGCTGTCCCGCGCCGCCCGCGCCGGCTTGATTGAGCAGCAGCCGCAGGTCGCCCCGCGAGAGCGTCGCAAAGCCCGGTCCGGGCCGCAGCTCGACCTTGAAGCCGAGCCGCTCGACGTAGAACGCGACCGCGGCGTCGACGTCGCCGGTGATGTAACGAACGCTGACCGTGCTCATCTGCCCGCACCTCCCACAGGTAGGCCGTCGCGAGAACTGTTTATAGCATGAACAGTTTCAAGCGCACGATATTATCGCCGGGTGCCCCGAGCTCCCACCAGCGTGCAGGCCGCTCCGGCGCGGGGGCTCAGCCGCCGTGCCGGCTTCCTGCTCGTGCAGCTGGGCACGCACAGGCATCGGCGCTTCGCCGAGCGCCTCGCTCCCCGCGACCTCCACCCGCGCCACTTCGGGATGCTCAGCCACCTCGCCGCAAACGAGGGCCAGTCGCAGCAGGCACTGAGCAGAGCGCTGGGGATCCACCGCAGCGCCGTGGTCGCACTCGTCGACGACCTCGAGCAGCGCGGGCTCGCCGAGCGGCGCCGCGACCCCGGCGACCGGCGCGCGTACACGCTGCACCTGACCCCCCAGGGCCGCGAGCTGCTGGCCGAGCTCCAGCGCGTCGCAGAGGCGGACGAGGCCGAGCTGCTGACGGCCCTCAACGCGTCGGAGCGCTCGCAGCTCATCGCGCTGCTCCAGCGCGTTGCCGAGTCGCAAGGCCTCACGGCGGGGGTTCATCCCAACCTCTGAAGGACCCTCTACAGGCCCATGGCGACCACCGTTCGGGCGAGCGTCCGCTCGGCGCGCCGGCAGGCGTGCTGCTCTCCCTCGGCAATCCGGGCGTCGAGCCCGGCCGGGACGCTGAGCAGGCGCCGGTAGCGGTCGCGCATCGGCGCGACGTGCGCATCGATGGCGTCCGCGAGCTGCGCCTTGACCTCGCCGTAGCCGATCCCGCCGCTGCGATAGCGCTGCTCGACGGCGGCGACGGTCCCACGGTCGGCGAAAGCCCGCAGCAGCGCGATGAGCGTGCTCGTGTCGGGATCCTTGGGCTGCGCCGCCGGCGTGGAGTCGGTGACGATCCGCCGGATCTGCTTGCGCAGCTCGTCCGGCTCCGCCATGAGCGGGATGGTGTTGCCGTAGGACTTGCTCATCTTGCGGCCGTCGAGGCCGGGGAGCGTCGCGGTCGTCGGGGCGATCAGCGCCCGCGGCTCGCGCAGCACGCCGGGCCGGTAGCTGCGCGAGAACTGCTGGGCGAGGTCCACGGCGATCTCGAGGTGCTGCGCCTGGTCGACGCCCACCGGCACCTCGTCGGCGTCGAGCGCGAGGATGTCGGCGGCCATGAGAACCGGGTAGCCGTACAGGCCCATGTTCACGCCGTGCTCGGGCTCGCGTCCGGCCGCGACGTTCGCCGCGACCGCCGCCTTGTATGCGTGGGCGCGATTGAGCAGCCCCTTGGCCGCGACGTTGTTGAGCAGGGCGGCCATGGCGGCGACCGCCGGTACCCGGCTCTGGCGGTACACGTGGACGTTCGGGCGATCGAGGCCGCAGGCGAGCAGTGCCGCGACGAGCCGCCGGGAGCGCTCGCGCAGCACCGCCGGATCGGGGCGGCTGTTGAGCGCGTGCAGGTCGGCGACGAAGACGTACACGTCCCGGGTCGGGTCGACCGCGAGATCCGCCAGCGGCCGGATCGCGCCGATGTAGTTGCCGAGATGCAGATCCCCGGTCGGTTGGACGCCGGTCAGCGTGATGGTCGGGCGAGTCGCGCCAGCGCGGCTCGGTCGTCCGGGCAGTGCTGTGGTGTAGGTCATGGCGGTCATCTCCTGGGTCGGCGCCCGTGTCGGCGACGGGGGCTCGAGCGATCACCGTGGGCGCGCGGTGGCCGGCCCCGCTGGGGGTCGGGCCGGAACTGCGGCCGGTCTCAGACGAGGGTCTGAAGCGGCCTGCCGGCTAGCGGCAGGCCCACCACGACTGCACCGCGCGCCGGGAGGCCGCCGGGACGGCGGGTCGGCCGTCGTGCGCGGGCGGAGTCATGGATCGAATGATAAGCGTGGATGGGAGGGCGACGTGATGGGGGAGAACCGAACCCCGCGATGGTCACGCGGGCTGCAGTCCCGCGAGCCAGCCCCGCCGGAACAGCCACTTCGTCGTCTCGAGCACCGGGACGATCAGGAACGCGAGTCCGGCGACGCGCAGCCACTCCTCGACCGAGAGCGTCGTCGTGCCGAACGCGTCCTGCAGGAACGGGACGTTGATCACGAGCACCAGCATCAGGAGCTCCCAGACGATCGCGAGGTTCAGCCACTTGTTGGCGAGGAACGACTCCAGCAGCGAGTGCCGGTCGGAGCGGTAGCTGTACGCCTTGAAGAACTCGATCAGCACCAGCGTGGCGAACGTCATCGTCATCGCCTCGGCCAGCGGGCTGCCCGTGGTCAGCGCCCACGTGAACAACCCGAGCGTGATCAGCGCGGACGCCAATCCGCCGATCACGATCAGGGTTATGACCGGCCTCGAGAAGATGCCCGTCTCGCGGCTGCGTGGCGGCCGGCTCATGAGGTCGTGCTCCGGCGGGTCCACGGACAGTGCGAGCGCCGGCAGTC
The DNA here is from genome assembly GCA_963839615.1 of uncultured Solirubrobacteraceae bacterium. Classification (GTDB taxonomy): domain Bacteria; phylum Actinomycetota; class Thermoleophilia; order Solirubrobacterales; family Solirubrobacteraceae; genus DASQMT01. The sequence continues at coordinate 52,140 of CAWIVY010000009.1, read as the reverse complement.
CGTCCGTGGCGAGATTCACGTAGAGGATCTGCACCGCGCTCAGCGGGAGCGGCTTGCCAAGGACCGATGAGCCGACGAGCAGCCCGATCTCGCCGAGATTGGCCGCGAGCAGGTACATGAGGTACTTCTTGATGTTCCCGAAGACGGCACGGCCCTCTTCGACCGCCGCGACGATCGAGGCGAAGTTGTCATCGGTCAAGGTCATCGCCGCCGCCTCCTTGGTGACGTCGGTGCCCGTGATGCCCATGGCGATTCCGATGTCGGCCTTCTTCAGCGCCGGCGCGTCGTTGACCCCGTCACCGGTCATCGCGACCGAGTGGCCCCTGCTCTGGAACGCGGTGACGACCCGCAGCTTGTGCGCCGGCGATACCCGGGCGTAGACCTCGATGTCCTCGACCTTGCCGTCCAGCTCGGCGTCGTCCATCGCCTCGAGCTCGGCGCCGGTGATCGCATGGCCGGTCGTGAGAATGCCGAGCTCGCGTGCGATCGCCTGCGCGGTGACCGGATGATCGCCGGTGATCATCACCGCCTTGATGCCGGCCTCCTTGCAGGTCCGGACCGCCTCCTTTGCCTCGGACCGCGGCGGGTCGATCATGCCGACGAGCCCGAGGAAGGTCATCTCCCGCTCGGCGGTCTCCAGCGTGGCGTCGGATCGACGAGCGACCGCCAGCACGCGCATCGCGTCCCCCGCCAGCTGCTGCGCCATGGCCAGGAGCGCTCGCCGGGCGTCCGCGTCGAGCGCGGTCTCGCCGGTGGCCGACAGCTGTCGCGTGCACGATTCGAGGATCACCTCCGGCGCGCCCTTCGCATACGCGAGCACGCTCCCATCCGTCTCGTGGAGCGTCGTGAAGCGCTTGGTCTCCGACGAGAAGGGGATCTCGTCGACGCGCGGGAAGTCGGCGTCGAGCGCGCGCTTGTCCACCCCCGCCTTTGCGGCGGCCACGACGAGCGCGCCCTCGGTCGGGTCGCCGCGGACCTGCCATTGCCCGTCGGCTTCGTCCTGCACGAGCAGCGCATCGGAGGCGAGGGTCGCCGCGCGCAGGGTCTCGAGGAGCTCGGGCGACGGCTCGACCCGCGCGCCGTCGCGCGCGTACTCCCCTTCCGGCTCGTAGCCCGCGCCGGAGACGTCGAGCAGCTCGCCGGCGACGAAGATCTTGCGTGCCGTCATCTCTCCCTTGGTCAGCGTGCCGGTCTTGTCGGAGCAGATCACGGAGACGCTGCCGAGGGTCTCGGTGGCGGGCAGGCGGCGGATGAGCGCGTTGCGCCGGACCATTCGCTGCGCCGCGAGCGTCAGCGAGATGGTGATCACGGCCGGTAGCGCCTCGGGGACGACCGCGACGGCCACGGCCGTGCCGAAAAGCAGCATCTCCAGGAACTCCTGGCCGCGGAGAAGGCCGAGGCCGACCACGACGAGCACAACGCCGATCGCGACCCGCGCCAGCGTCACCCCGACCTTGTCCAGGCTCAGCTGCAGTGGCGTCTTGCTCCTCTCGACGGTCTGGAGCAGCCGCGCGATGCCGCCGAACTCCGTGCGCATCCCGGTTGCGACCGCCACGGCGCGGCCCCGGCCGTAGGTGACGGTCGTGCCGGCGTAGACCATGTTGCGGCGGTCTCCGACGGGCAGGTCGTCGCCCGGGATCGGGTCCGTCTGCTTCTCCACCGGCAATGACTCGCCCGTCAGTGCCGCCTCCTCGACCTGGAGGCTGACCACCTCGCTCACGCGCGCGTCAGCAGGGGCCCGGTCGCCGGCCGCGAGCAGGAGGACGTCGCCCGGGACGACCTCGCGCGCCGAGACCTGCAGTGGCTCCCCGTCCCGCAGCACGGACGCCGTGGGCGCCGCCATCTCGCTCAGCGCCTCGATGGCGCGCTCGGCGCGGTACTCCTGAACGAAGCCGAGCAGAACCGCGAAGAGCACGATCACCGTGATGACGGCGGCTTCGGTCGCGTGGCCGAGCACCGCCGACAGCGCGACCGCGATGAGCAGGATCACGATGAGGACGTTCTTGACCTGGTCCAGCAGCAGGCGCCAGAGCGAAGTGCCCTCACCGGTCTCGAGCTCGTTGGGCCCGAACTCGGTCAGCCGCCGCGCAGCCTCTTCCCCGCTCAGCCCGGTGCGCAGCGACGTGCCGACCCCGTGCTCAACCGCCTCGAGGTCGAGGCCGTGCCAGGACGCTTCACCAGACTGTCCGGCCATGCTCGCCGGAGCGTATCGCCCGGCTACGGGTCAGGCGACGACTCGAGGCCGGCCTGCAGCTTGTCGAGCAACTCGGCCAGCCGGGCTGTCTCCTCGTCGCTGAGCTGCGCGCGCAGCCGCTGATCGTGGCGCGTGGCGACCTCGCGCAGGCGGTCGAACAACTCGATCCCCGCGTCCGTGAGCTCGACTTGCTGGACGCGGCGGTTGCTGCTCTCGCGCCAGCGGCGCACGAGCCCCTGGTCCTCCAGCGCGTTGAGATGGTGCGTCAGCGTCGCGCCGGAGATCCCCATCGCCTCGGCCATCTCCGATTGGGCGCCCCAGCGCTGGGAGCGGACGAGGACGAGGACCTGCCAGGCGGAGGCGGTGCTGCCGGCGTCGGCCATCGCGCGCTCGAACGCCTGCGTCGCGACGCGTGCGGTGCGGGCCAGGCGCAACCCGATCGGCGGCAGGAGGGGAGGTCGGTCCATGGGGGCAGAGTATCAAACGATCAGACGTCTAAGCATTTGACATCAAATAATTAGATAGCTAAGCTTCCCATCATGTCCACCACCACCGCACCCATCTCTCACGCACGACCGGTCTCGACGACGCGGCTGTTGCCCGCGTTCGCAGTGCTCGTACTCGCGATGCTCCCCGCGGTCCTGGACCAGACCGTGCTCGCCACCGCTCTGCCGACGATCGCCGCCGACCTCGGGTCGATCGGCGACGTCTCGTATCTCGTCACCGCCTACGTCCTCGCCTCCACGGCCACCACGCCGCTGTGGGGCAAGCTCGGCGACCGGCACGGCCGGCGCGCCCTGCTCACGGGGGCGATGACGCTCTTCCTTGCTGCTTCCGCCGCGTGCGGGATCGCCCAGACGCTGGGGCAGCTGATCGCCGCGCGTGCGGTCCAGGGTGTCGCCGCCGGCGGGCTGATGGCGCTTGCGATGGCCGGCGTCGGCGATCTCGTCTCCCCGCGCGAGCGCGCGCGCTGGCAGGGCCGCATCGTGGCGGTCTTCGCCGGCGCCACGGTCGTCGGCCCGCTGCTCGGCGGCCTCCTGGTCGAGCACGCGAGCTGGCGCTGGGTCTTCTACGTCAACCTCCCCGTCGGGATCCTCGCGATCCTCGGGATCGGGCGCTACCTGCCCGCGGGAACCTCCGAGGGGACCGGCCGTCCGCTCGACGTGCTGGGCGCGGGCCTGCTGGCGCTCGCCAGCGCCGCCGGGATGCTCGTCCTGAGCCTGGGCGGACAGGCGCTCGACTGGGGATCGGGGATGCTCCTCGGCCTCGCCGCGCTGGCGGTCGCGCTGACCGCTGCGTTCCTGCGGCGCGAGCGTCGCGCGCCGGACCCGCTGGTCCCGCTGGCGATGCTGGCCCACCCGACCGTGCGGGTCGCCGCCGCGGGGCTGTTCCTCGTCACCGCCGCCCTGTTCGCCGTCGTCGTGTTCATCCCCGTGCTGCTGCAGGTGTCGGCGGGGATGACACCGACCGAGGCCGGGCTGCTGCTCGCGACGATGACCGCCGGGCTGACCGCGGCCACCACGGTCGCCGGACGGCGGGTCGCTCGCACCGGCCGGCTGCGGCGCCTGCCGGTGATCGGCGCCGGCCTGATGTCCGCCGCGCTGACCGTGCTGGCGATCGACGCCCGCTCGGCGTCGCTGCCGGTCGTCATCGGCGCGCTGCTGGTGTTCGGCGCGGGCTTCGGCCTGACGTCGCAGCTGCTGGTCGTGGCCGTGCAGAACGCGGTCGAGCGCACCCGGATCGGAGTCGCCACCGCGACGGCCGGGTTCTTCCGGGCGCTCGGCGGCGCCAGCGGCGCGGCCGTGCTGGGCGCCGTCTTCGCCGCTGCCGGCAGGCCGGTCGCCGACAGCGTCCAGCTCGTGTTCATCGGGGGCGCCGCCCTCGCGGCCGGCGCCGCCGTCGTTCTCCTGGCCCTGCCCGCCGACGTCGACCGCGAGATGGAGTCCGCATGACCCGTGACCCGATGCCACACCAAGACCACTCGAGAGGAGAAGTCATGCCCGTCTATCCGAACGTCCTGCTCCGCAGCGAGCAGACGGCCGATCAGGTCTCGATCATCGACAACAAGGTCCCCGCGGGCTGGGGAGGCCCGCCGCTGCACCATCACGACTTCGATGAGGCGTTCTGCGTCCTCGAAGGCGAGCTGACGTTCCAGCTCGGCGCGGAGCTGACCACGGCGGGTCCCGGATCCGTCGTGTTCGCCCCGCGCGGGAGTCACCACACGCTGGCCAACCTCAGCGCGGCCGAGGCGCGGTACCTGCTCGTCTGCACGCCGGGCGGCTTCGAGCGCTACTTCGACCGCATCGCCGCCGAGAAGTCCGGGAGCGAGCTTCCGCCCGAGGCGCTGAAGCCGTACCCGGAGACGACCGTCGTCGGCCCGCAGATCTCCAGGCCTACGGCCTAGGGGGTGCGTAGCGGTGGTGCAGCATCAGGTCGTTGCCGTCGGGATCGGTGAAGAGGGCCATGTGGCAGACCCCGGTGTCCAGCGTCTCCCCGTTGAACACCACGCCCTTCGCCTCGAGCTCGGCGCGCGCCGCCGCCACGTCGTCGACGTGCAGGGCCGGATGCGCGTTCTTCTGGGGCGCGAACTCCATGCCCATCCTGGCGGGCTCCCAGATTCCGAAGCACGTGTCGGCGACCCAGAACTCGAATCGCGACTTGTCGTCCGGCCGGAGGCCGAGCGTGTCGATGTAGAAGCTTCGTGAGCGTTCCGCGTCCTGCGACGGGATGCCGACGAAGTCGAGCTTGGAGATCATGGCCGGAGCCTAGCCCGAACCCTGATCAGGCCGCCGCCTCGCTGAAGCCGATGCGGGCGTGCAGGCGCGCGAGCGGCCGCGGCGACCACCAGTTCCAGCGCCCGAGCAGGGCCATCAGCGACGGCACGAGCAGGGCACGGACGACGAACGCGTCGATCAGCACGCCGGCCGCGGTCGCCACGCCGATCTGCTGGATGAACGAGATCGACGACGTGATGAAGGCGCCGATCGCCACCGCCAGCAGGATCGCCGCGGCGGTCACCACGGCACCGGTGCGCTCGACTCCGACCGCGACCGCCTCGCGCTCCGAGAGCCCGCTCATCCGGGCCTCCTTGATGCGCCCGAGCAGGAAGACCCCGTAGTCGGTCGACAGCGCGAAGACGAGCGCCGCAGCGACGAGGAAGTCCGTCGGTTCCACGCCGCCGTTGCCGGTGTAGCCGAGGACGCTCTCGAAGCGCCCGTCCTGGAAGACGAGCGTGAGCACGCCGAGCGCCGAGCCGACCGTGAGCGCGTTCATGAGGATCGACTTGACCGGCAGCAGCACCGAGCCCGTCATCAGCCACAGCACCGCGAGCGTCAGCGCGACGAGCAGGCCGACGGCGAGCGGCAGGTTCGAGCCGATCGCGTCCTGCTGGTCGACGAACTCCGCCGCGCTGCCGCCGACGAGCAGCGGGTACGACGCCGGGCGATCGCGGAGCTCATGCACGAGCGCCTGCGCCGCGTCGCCGTCGGGGTCGCCGGCCACGGCGAGGTCCACCTGCCAGGTCGAGTCGTCGAGCGCCCGCGGCTCGCTCACCGCGCGTACGCCCGGCAGCTCCCCGAGACCCGCCGCGTACTCGGCGACGCCGTCGCGCTCGGCCTCCGGGGCGTCGATCGCGATCACGATCGGGTTCGTGTCCTGGCCGCCGTAGTCGCGCGCGAGCGTGTCGGCGACGGTGCGCGCGCTCTGGCTCTTCGGGATCACGGAGGAGTCGACCGGCGTCCAGACCGCCCGCAGCGCCGGTAGCGCGAGGGCGAGCATCAGGATCCCCGTGACGACGGCCACCCTCAGCGGGCGGCGCATCACGGCATGGGCGACCCGGTACCACGCGCCCTGCTCCGCCGGGCGCTCGGGCCGGCGCCGGCGCACGGCGAGCTTCGCGCCCCAGATCGCGAACATCGTCGGGGCGATCACGAGCGAGGCCAGGCCGGCGACCAGCGCGACCACGGCGCCCGCGATCCCCATCGACTGGAGGAAGTTGAGCGGGAAGACCGTGAGCGTGATCAGGGCGAAGGACACCGTCACCGCGCTGTAGGCGACGGTCCGTCCCGCCGTGTTCATCGTCGTCCGCACCGCGGCGGCGCCCGGGCCCTGGCGCTCGAGCTCCTCGCGGAAGCGGGTGACCAGGAAGAGCATGTAGTCGATCGACAGACCGAGCCCGAGGCCGATGACCAGGTTGAGCGCGAAGATCGAGAGCGAGAAGACCTGGTTGATCGCCGCGAGCGCGAGGAAGGTTCCGAGCACGGTGGTGAGCCCGCCCGCGAGCGGCAGCACGGCGGCGCGGCCGCGGAAGAAGACGAGCGACAGCAGCAGCAGGATCGGGAACGCGAGCGCTTCGGCGCGGCCCAGGTCGGCGACCACGCTCTCGCCGACCTGGCTGCCCGCGATGAGCGAGCCGCCGAGCACGACGTCGTCCGCCCCCTCGAAGCGGTCGACGAGTGAGGTGAACACAGCGTCCTCGTCGGCGTCGGCCTCGAGTGTCGCGGCGACGTACGTGGAGCTCCCGTCGCGGCTGACGAAGCGCGGGTCGCCTGTCGTCGCGGCCGAGTTCGCCGACGCGATCCCGGTCTCGGCCGCGAGCGTCTTCTGCACCGCGGCGACCCGCCGCTCGGCCTCGGGGGACTCTGCGCCGGAGGGGGTGCGGACCAACGCGACCACCCCCGGGGCCGGCTGCGTGCCGGTCGCCGCCTCGATGCGGTCGACCGCGCGGGCGGATCCCGAATCGTTCGCGGTGAAGCCGCCGGAGTCCTCGAGCGTCCCCGCCACCGGTCCACCGAAGATGCCGGCGATGACGACGAACAGCACCACCGCGAGCAGCGTCCGCTTCGGGCGGGCCGTGGTGCGGTCGGCGATGGCGGTGAACATGGCGGGGCTCTCCAGTGACTTTGTGAGCGGTTACTAACCGAAGAGTGAACACTAGTACATGTACGCTTGTCAAGCTACGGGTGTACGATCGTCGGCGTGCCCCCGGCGCCCATCCGCCCACGCAACCCACGTGGCGAGGGCGGGCGCCTCCGCGAGCAGCTCCTGCAGGCGACGGCCGAGCTCCTCGACGAGGTCGGCGACGCGTCCCGCATCTCCGTGCGGGCGATCGCCCGTCGCGCGGGCGTCTCGCCCACCGCGCTCTACCTGCACTTCCCGGATCGCGACGCGCTCGTGACCGCGGCGGTCGATGCCGGCTTCGCGGCCTTCAACACGGCGCTGCGCGACGCGGCCGGCGAGGGCTCCGACCCCAGCGGCGCGCTGGAGGCGACGGGCCTCGCCTACCTCGCGTTCGCCGAGCGCCAGCCGGCGCTCTACGCGATCCTGTTCTCGGCGCGCCGGCCGACCACGCCCGGGGCGCTCGAGCGCAGCGAGGGCTTCGCCGGCCTGGTCGCGCTCCTGCGGGCGCGCGACCCGGCCCTCGGCGCCGCGGAGGCTCGGGAGCTCGCGATCGCCGTCTGGTCGAGCCTGCACGGCTTCGCGATCCTGCGCGCCGCCAGGCCGGAGCTCGGGTGGCCCTCCGCCGAGCGCTTCGTGCGGCGCATGCTGGCGGCGCATGACTCCCGCGCGGCGGGCTAGGAGGGTTCAGCGCGTCGCAGCGGACGCGTTGCGGTCATGGACCGCCACGCCGCGCTTGCCACCGTGCTTGCAGACGTACATCGCCGCGTCGGCGTTGCGAAGCAGCTCGTCGGCCGTCAGCGTGCCGCTGCCGGCGAGCGCCAGACCCATGCTCGCCGAGATCGACTGAACGGTTCCGGCGAGCTCGCAGGGCTCGGCGAACGCACGCAGGATGCGGTCCGATACCACGTGCGTGTTCTGCTCCTCGATGTCGACGAGCAGGACGGCGAACTCGTCGCCGCCGAGCCGCGCCGCGGTGTCGGCGGGACGGAGCGAGTTCTGGATCCGCCCTGCCACGGCCTTCAGCAGGTCGTCGCCGGCCTCGTGGCCGAGGCTGTCGTTGATCGGCTTGAAGTCGTCGAGGTCGATGTAGAGGACCGCGGCGTTGCCCGTGCGGCGGTTGAGCGCGTTCGTCATGCGGTCCATGAAGAGCAGCCGGTTCGCGAGCCCGGTGAGCGGATCGTGGAAGGCCTGGTGCTCGAGCGCTCCCTGGAGCGCGTTGAGCTCGGACACCTTGCGGCCGAGGCGGTCCTGGCCGAGCGCGGCGCCGGTGTGGTGGGCGAGCGTCTCGAACAGCCGCAGCTCCTCGACGGCGAAGTCGCCCCCGACCCCGAGCCGATCGGCCATCAGCATCGCGCCGATCGTGCCGCGGTCGCCGATGAGCGGCGCGAGCATGACGCTGCGAGCGTCGGCGTCGCGCAGTGTCGCGCCCAGGACACCGTCGAGCTCGGCGACCGCGACGTGCTGGGCGGGACGCCCGTCGAGCAGGGTGCGGAGCGCGTCGGCGACCGCAGGATCGAGCGCGGCGCCGATGCTCACGTTGCCGGCCGCGTCGACGCTGACGCGACCGCCGGGAGCCTCCGGAGAGGCGAAGGTCCAGACCTGGGCGAGCTCGGCGCGGAACGTCTCGCGCGCCATCGCCAGCATCCCGGCGAGGCCGGCGGTGGCATCCGATGCGCCGGTCAGCGCGCGGCTGGCCGCGTAGAGGAAGTCGAGGCTCGTGCCGCGGTTGCGCTCGGCGGTGTACGCGCGATACGCGACGAGGAGCGCCGCCGCCGGCGCCAGCAGCAGGATCGCTGCGCGCGGGTCGGCGACCAGCACGGTCGACACCGCGAGGCCCAATGCCGCGTTGACGGCCGCGATCGCGACCGCGGTCGCGAGCATCGAGCGCAGCCGCGCCCGGCCAGGTGCCTCGCCGCTCAGCGACATCGCGGCCGCGACGAGGGCGGCGGCGGTGAGCGCGCTCAGGACCGCCGCGGCCGTGGCCGCCGCCCACTCGGGCGGCCCCGGCTGCGCCGCGGCGCCCGAGCAGCTGTGGAAGACGATCCCGGCGACCCCGGCGGTGACGCCGAACAGTGCGACGTTGAAGACGATGCGAACGAGCGGGATCTCCCGCTGCAGCAGCAGCACGCAGCCGGCACCGACGATCCACGCCAGGATCAGCTCGACCGGTGAGGCGAAGAGCAGGCCGAGCACGAGCGGGATCTCGCCGAGCGTGAGCGAGTGCGAGCTGCGGCGGACGTGGATGTGGACGACGCAGAGCTCGGTGGCGGCGAAGGCCATCGCCAGCAGCCACCAGGAGAGGTGCAGGCGCGCAGGCCCCGGCCCAACGGTCTCCAGCCCCAGGATGACGGCGGCCGTCAGGGCGACGAGCGCGGCGCAGAGCGTCCAGACCTTGGCGTCCGGGAAGCGGGTCGGCGGGAGTGCGGTGCTGGCAGTGTCCATCGGATCTCGAGCGAATCGGAGCGGGCGGGCGCGATGCGCCCGCCCGCTCGGTCGTGACTACTCGTCGGCGCCCCATTCGCTGGCGGACCAGCGGCTGGCGGACCAGCGGCTGGCGGACCAGCGGCTCGCCGACCAGCGGCTGGCGGACCAGCGGCCGGCGGACCAGCGGCTCGCGGACCAGCGGCTGGCGGACCAGCGGCTGGCGGACCAGCGGCTCGCGTCGGGATGCTCGACCGCGAGCTCGAGCCCGAGGGCACCGCGGCCGCGCCAAGGACCGCCGCCATGCGCCTTCGCGAACTTCTGTGCGGCGCCCGGCGCGGATGCCGTCACGGCGGCGCCCGCATCGATGACGCCGGCGCCCTGCAGTGTCACGTCGGCGCCTGCGATCGGCCGCGCCGATGCGCGCAGCACCGCCTTCGTCTCGTCCGGAGTGAGATCCGGACGTTGGCCGAGGAGCGCTGCGATCGCGCCCGAGGCGACGGCCGCCGACTGCGACGTGCCGCTGCCGCGGAACCCGTCCTCACCGACCCGCGCCTGCGGGAACAGCTCGTCCAGGTGGCCCGACGGCACGCGCAGGCTGATCAGGCCCACCGCCGGGGCGATGACGTCGGGAGAGCGCTCCGCGCTGCCGCGGCTGGAGAAGTCCGCGACGACGTCGTCGTCGGAGACCACCGTGCCCAGCATGTCCTGCCCGCCGACGGCGACGACGTACGGATCGACAGCCGGGCTGTCTAGCGCCGTCGTGGAGCTGCCGCCGTTGCCGGCCGCGGCGACCACGACGATGCCGCGGCGCCACGCCTGCTCGACCGCGAACGCCATCGGGTCGTCCCGATAGCTGCCGTCGGTCGGTGCCCCGAACGCGAGGTTCAGCACACGGATGTTCATGTCGTCGCGCGAGCGGTTGCGGACAACCCAGTCGACGGCCATGAGCAGCCGCGAGAGGGACGTCTCGCCGTCGCGGTCGGCGACCTTGACGTTGATCAGCCGGCTGGCCGGCGCGACGCCGGCGTGTCCCGCGCCGTCGGCGGCGATCAGGCCCGCGAGGTGAGTGCCGTGGCCGAACGCGTCGAGATGCCGGAACGACTCGTCGCCGGCGTCCTCGGACAGGTCCGGTCCGGTGACGACCTTCTGCGGGTCGTCCAGGCCCGGCACCGGTGTGATCCCGGAGTCGACAAGCGCCACGTCGACGCCGGCTCCCAGCCTTGCCTCTCCGATGCCCACGGCCGCACGGACCTCCGCGAGGGTGACGCCGGCCTCGGAGCCGTCGGTCGCGGCATCGCTCAGTTCGTACGACCGGTCGGCATGCACGGAGCGCACACCGGCGGAGCGGCGGATGCCGTCCAGCGAGCGCACGGGTACCCGTGCCACGACGCCGTTGACGATCGCGACGCGTCCGATGACGCGGCCGTCGGCCTGCCGGACCGCGGCAACCGCCGCGTGTCCACTGCCGGGCGTGCCGGTCACCACGACGCGAACGTGAGCGGTGGCGGCCTGCGCCGCCGGCACGATCGCCGCGAGTCCCGCAAGCGTGACGACCACGGCGGCACAGATCCGCCAGCGCACGCCGTCGACCGCATGGCGCAGTGCGGCCGGTCCGAAGTTTCGGTCCATCGATCCTCCTCTGAGCATCGACTCCGGCGTGCGCCCGATGCGCGCGCCCCACCGGTCTCCCGGTCGCCAGTTGCGTCGGCGCGGTCGCCCGCCGGCGCGATGGTGTGGAAGCCTGCGCGTCCCGGCGTGGGGGAGGTGAGAGAATCGATCCGGCTCGAGCAGCTTCCGATCGGCCGGCGCGGCTCTCGCCGCGTATCTCCCACGCGGCGCGCAAACCTCCCATCTGGCGTGCAGGCCGGGGCGAAATCGCTCATCGCCGCCACCGCCTCGGACGGATGACCGATCACCGCGTCATATGCCCGCACGGATGCGTACCCCTGTCCTCGAACGCCTGGCCGAGCACGTTCGCCGGCGGCTCAACGAGCGGCGCCTCGACCTGCCGGATGCGGAGACGGGGCTGCCCGGGCGCTTGCGCCTGCGGGCCGACCTCGAGGCGAGCGCAGGACCGCGGAGTCTCAAGCTGCTGGCGCTGCGCGCCCATGAGGGAAACGAGTACGAAAGGGTCGAGGCGGATCCGGAGCTCCCGCGCCGGCTCGCCGCGATGCTCGTACGCGCGGTGCGCCCGCTCGGCGCCCGCGCGTACTACGTCGGAGGCCTGATGTTCGCGGTCGTCGGGCCCGTCGAGACAGGGCAGCGGGCCGATCTCTCGGTCGCCCGCCAGGCGATGGCCGGCGCGGCGGAGGAGCTCGGCGCGAGCGCCGTGCACGGCGAGGCGCACATGCCCCAGGACGGACCGGGGCCTGCGCTGCTCGCGGTTGCGCTGCGCCGCATGCAGGCGCGCACCCGCCGCCAGGGAAGCTCGGTCGAGCGCCAGATCCGCGACGTGCTGCTTGCCCTCCTGGCCGAACGGCGCGCGAGCGGCGCCCCGATCAGCCTCCCCAAGGTCGGGTCGCACGTCGTCGTCGTCGGCCGGGCACTCGGCCTCTCCGTGGAACAGCTGGACGAGACCGTGCGAGCCGCGGAGCTCCAGGACGTCGGCAAGCTCGTCATCCCCGAGGCGATCCTCACGAAGCGGGGAGCGCTCACGGACGAGGAATGGCGGGTCATCCGCACGCATCCCATGATCGCCGCGCGGATCATCGCGGCGGCGCCCGCGCTGTCGCCGGTCGCGAAGCTCGTCCGCGCGAGCTCGGAGCGGTGGGACGGCAGCGGCTATCCGGACGGGCTCCGCGGCGAGGCGATCCCGCTCGGCTCGCGCATCATCACGGTCTGCGTCGCGTTCGACGCGATGACCGCGGTGCGTCCGTATCGCGAGGCGCTGACCCACGCCGACGCGATCGGCGAGCTCCGCGGAATGGCGGGTCGCCAGTTCGATCCGACGGTCGTGGCGGCGTTCTGTGCCGCGATGGACGAGCCCACGTCGGGCGATGCGCCCGGGCAGCAGCCCCCCGCAGACGCGTCCGCACCAGTTCCCGCTTAGCCGGTCGATAACGGGGTAATGCACGCCAGCAGCGTTCGAATCTCCGACCGCGCGTCGACGAGGGCGCTCGAACGTCGCGTTCTCGCGGAGAGCTCGCTGTCGTCCCTGGCGCGGCTCGCGCTGAAGACGCCCGGCAGCGACGACCTCGTCGAGGCGGTCGCTCGATCGGTCGCCGAGACCCTCGACGCGGAGCGCGTGGCCGTGATCGACGTAGTCCGCGATGCGAATGGCGCCGCGGTGATGCGTGCGGGCCGCGGCTGGCCGGCCGCCACGCCGCTCGTCGCCCCGATGGAGATCGGCGAGGACGACCTGGCGCTGATGTACGCGGACGCCGAGGTGATCGAGGGCGACGACGCGATCCGTGTCGTGCCCGGATCCTGGCGGCTCGCCGGCAGCGCGCGAGCCGCGGTCGCCCTCGTGCGCCCTGACGACAGCGGCTCGATCATGCTGATCGCCGCGCTGGACGGCGGACACGAGGCGTTCGGAGCCGAGGAGCTCGCGTTCCTCGAGGCGGCCGCGGAGGTCCTGGCCACTGCTCTGCGCCGCAACGGCCGCGAGGACCGTGCCCGCTACGAGGCCATGCACGACGCCCTGACGGGCGTCGCCACGCGTGCGCTGTTCAACGACCGGCTGCAGAATGCGGTCGGCCGCGCAGCGCGCAGCGGCGGCACCGTGACCGTGCTCGACCTGGACCTGGATCGCTTCGGGGTGGTCAACGAGACGCTCGGCCACGACGCCGGCGATGAGCTGCTCGTCGCGGTGGCACGGCGTCTCTCCGGCGTGCTCGGCGCGGAGGACACGCTCGCGCGCGTGAGCGGCGACGAGTTCGCGATCCTGCGCGAGGGCGCCGACGGTGAGCGCGGCGCGATCGAGCTGGCAGAGCGCGTGCTCGGGGCACTGGAGCCGCCGGTGGTGCTGGATGAGCGGGAGGTCTTCACCGCCGCCAGCGTGGGCCTGGCCGTCACGACCGGGCGCGGGGGCGATGCCGAGACACTGCTGTCCGACGCGCAGATGGCGATGTACCGCGCCAAGGAGCACGGGGGCGGCTACGAGCTCTTCGCCCGGGCGATGCGGCGACGGACGTCCGAGCGGCTCGATCTCGAGCGCGACATGCGGCGCGCACTCGACCGGCACGAGTTCGAGCTCCACTATCAGCCGATCGTCTCGCTCGAGGAGCAGCGGATCGCCGGCCTCGAGGCGCTCGTCCGCTGGCGTCACCCGCAGCGCGGGCTGGTGCCGCCGGGCGCGTTCATCCCGCTGGCCGAGGAGAGCGGGCTGATTCACCCGCTCGGCCGCTGGGTGCTCCAGGAGGCCTGCCGCCAGCTTGCGCGCTGGGCGGCCGACCCCGACATCGAGATTCCGTACGTCTCGGTCAACCTCTCCGGGCGACAGCTCGCACAGCCCGACCTGCCCGAGGAGATCGCGGAGCTGCTGCGCGTGACGGGCGTCTGCCCGGAGCAGCTCGCGCTCGAGCTCACCGAGAGCGTGCTGATGGAGGAGACCGATTCGCCCACCGCCGTCCTCGAGCGGCTCAAGGCGCTCGGCGTCCGGCTCATGCTCGACGACTTCGGGACGGGCTACTCCTCGCTGAACTACATCAAGCGCTTCCCGGTCGAGGCGATCAAGATCGATCGCTCCTTCGTCAGCGGCGTCGTCGAGGACGAGAGCGATCGCCACATCATCCGCGCGATCGTCAGCATGGCGGCCGGCTTCGACGTCGAGCTCGTGGCCGAGGGGGTCGAGACGCTCGACCAGGCACGCTGGCTGCGCCATCTCGGGATCACGCTGGTGCAGGGTTACGGCTTCGGCCGGCCGGTGCCCGTCTCCGCAACCGCGGCGCTGCTGCGCGACGGGCTCCCGCTCGATCGCCTCGCCGCGGGCTTCTCAGAGCTCGAACCCGGCGAGGCAGAGCCCGTCGCCGCGCACCCCGTCGCACCTCCGGGGGAGCCGGCGATGTCGCTCGGCGAGGCGGCGGATGCCCTCGAGCTCTCGACGAGCACGCTCCGCCGCTGGGCTGACGCCGGCCGCATCGAGGCGCTGCGAACGCGCGGCGGTCACCGCCGCTTCGCCATCCGTGATGTGCAGCGGCTGGGCGCGGCGAAGTCCGCGGGCCGCAAGCCCGTCGTGCGCGTGTTGGCGGCGCCGGTGGAACCGCTGCCCGGCCTCGCCGAGGCGCTCACGGTCGCCGCTCCGAGCCTGCCGGCGGCGGCCGCGCACGCGCTCTATGAGGGCGGATATGCGGGCTGGTTCGCCTCCGATGCCGGCCGTCGCGACGTCGAGCGCTGGGCGCTTGCCGTCGCGCGCGGAGCCGCTGCCGGCGACTACGACAAGGCGCGCGAGGCGACCCGGAAGCTGCTCCTCCAGGCGTCCGTCGCGGGCACGAGCCTGCTCGAGCGCCACACGATGCTCGAACGGCTCGGCGAGATCATCGTGCGCGAGCTCGAAGGGCGGGGGATGGATCGCGCGCGGCTGCTGGCCGCGCGCCGGCTGCTGGTGCGCCTGCGCCAGCTCGGGCTCGAGGAGCGGGTCTGACGCTTACCCGTGCGCGTGATGCTGGTGCACGACCGCATGGCCCTTGCCGCGGCTGATCAGCCGGCGGTTGACCGGGAAGGCGGCGGCCCCGGCGATGATCAGGGCGGCGGTCAGCGCGGCGTAGAAGCCGACATCGTTCAGGCCGGCGTGCATCGCGCCCGGGATCAGCAGCATGATCGCGTTGTCGACGACCTCCATGATCGCGATCGAGATCGTGTCCGAGGCGAGCGCGATCGGCACCACGGCCGCGAACGCCATCCCCGAGCGCAACAGCGGCAGGCTGGTGAGGCTGTAGCCGAACAGGAACGCGAGCGCGACGGCGAGCGCGATCGTGGCCCAGTTCGACCACCCGAGTGCGGTACCGATGATCATCCCCAGCACCTCGCCGATGGCGCAGCCTGTCAGGCAGTGCAACGTGGCGCTGAGCGCAACGGCGTTGAGCGACGGCTCCTCGTGTGACTGCATGGAGCGATTCTAGCATACCCCCTATGGGTATATGGCGCTAGCGCCGGCGCGGTCCGCGGGCCCCCTTCACTCCCGGTCGCGGAAGGCCGACACCGTCGCGACTGTGTCGGCCTCGGCGGCGGGCTTGTCCTCGCGATAGCGCTTCACGCGCGCGAACCGCAGCGCCATGCCGGACGGGTAGCGCGACGAGGTCTGCACGCCGTCGAACGCGATCTCGACGACGAGCTCGGGACGGACATGCACCGCGATGCCCTCGCGGTGCGTCTCGAGCGCGAGCAGCCGCTCGGTCTGCCACTCGAGCAGCTCGTCCGTGAGGCCCTTGAACGTCTTGCCGAGCATCGCCCAGCCGCCCGCGTCCTCGTCGCGCGCGCCGAGGTGGAGGTTGGACAGCCGGCCGCGCCGCCGGCCGTGGCCCCACTCGGCCGCGAGCACGACGAGGTCGAGCGTGTGCACGGGCTTGACCTTCAGCCAGCCCGATCCACGGCGGCCCGCCGCGTAGGGGGCGTCGAGCGCCTTCACGACCACGCCCTCGTGCCCGGCCGCGAGCGCTGCGTCGAACAGCCGCGCGGCCGCGTCGGCGTCCTCCGCGACGGCCCGTGGCACGCGCAGCTCCGGCGCGACGACCGATTCGAGCGCCTCGCTGCGGCGCGCGAGCGGCGCGTCGAGCAGATCCTCGCCGTCGACGTGCAGCACGTCGAAGAACAGCGAGGCGAGCGGCGTGGCCCGCGCGCCGCGCGTGCCGAATCGCGCGGCGGTGACCTGGAACGGCTCGGGCCGCCCGTCCGCGCGCAGCGCGATCGCCTCGCCGTCGAGCACGATCGCCCGCACGGGGAGTGCGCGCGCGGCGGCGACCACCTCCGGCAGCCGCGCCGTCACGTCGTCGAGCGTGCGCGTGAACAGCGCCACCTCGTCGCCGTCGCGATGGACCTGGAGCCGGGCGCCGTCGAGCTTGGAGTCGATCGCGGCCGGTCCGGTCCTGGCGAGAGCAGCGGCGACGTCGGCCGCGGTGCCGGCGAGCATCGGCGCCAGCGGCCGCCCGACCTCGAGCCGGATCGCCGCGAGGCCGGCGCGACCGTCGCGCAGGGCGATCGCGGCGACGGCGGGGAGGTCGCCGTGCAGCGTCAGCGCCCGCCTCAGGTCGCTCCCGGGCACCCCGGCCGCCCGCGCCGCGGCGTCGGTCATGACGCCCGCGAGCGCGCCCTGGCCGAGGTCGCCCAGCAGCAGCCGCGCCAGGAAGTCCTGCTCCGCCGCGCTCGCCCGCGCCAGCAGCGCCTGCACCGCCGCACGGCGCGCGCTCACCGATCCCGGGCCGTGCATCGCGCCGATCGTGCCGAGCGCGCGCTCGAGCTCCGCGACCGTCAGCGTCGCTTCCGCGGCGGGATCCGGCCGCTCGCGCAACAGCGCGTAGCCGACGCCGATCTGGCGCTGCGTGAGCCCGCCCGAGAGCCAGCTCACGACCGGCGCGACCTCATCGGGCGCGGCGCGTGCGAGCAGCGCGGCGAGCACGCCGACCTTCTCGTTGCGCGCCTGCGTCGCGGTGACGGCGGCGGAGGCCTCGACGAGCTCGTCCAGCCGCACGCGGTCAGATGAGGCCGTCGAAGCGCCGGCTCATGTAGAGATCGAGGTCCGGCCCGTCGGGGTTGCCGATCACGTCCGCGATCCACGCGCGACGCTCGAACTCGACGATCCCGAGCTCCCAGACGCAGCCGGCCGGGGTGAACTCCACCGGCGTCATCTCCGAGAGGTCATCGGGCCGGCCGACGTAGGCGCGCTGATGCAGCTCGTTTTCCGCCTGCCACCAGTAGATCAGCGCGATCGGGTAGTTCGCGTCATGCGCGATCGCGAACGCCGCGCCGTAGGTGTTCGCGTCGAGCGCCTGCAGGCTGCGGTCCGCGAGCTCGCGCGTCACGGCGAGCAGCTCCGGTCGCACGCCCTTGTCCGGCGCCGCCAGGCCGTAGAGCTTCATGCGCCAGTCGCCGATCGCCTCGTCGGAGACGAAGCGCCCGTGTCGCTGGTGGTAGGCGTGGGCGAGTGGGGCGGAGTCGTGGATCATCGACGCACATCTTGCAGTATGCGAAGTGACTGAATCCGCACTCAAGAGGGAAGGCATATCAAGCCGATACCGTCTGTGTAGTCATGGTCCACGCGCATATCGACATCTCGCAGGGACTCGACGGGGAGCCCGTCGTGCTCGCGTGCTTCGATCTCGGCGAGGAGCAGCTCCAGGCCTGCGCGTACGCGGTCGCCGCGACGGGCGAGCGCTTCCGCAACTCCGAGCTCTCGACCGACGACGTGATCGCGCTGCGCGAGCTGACCGCCCTCGCGGACGAGCTGGCCGACCTGGCGCTGCGTCCCGGCATGCGCACCGTCGTGCTCCGGCCGGGGCGGCTCACGATCTTCCGCGACGCAGTCGCCCGCTTCATCGAGTCGCGCGACGAGGCCGAGTGGGTCCGCGAGGAGGATCGCGAGCCGCTGGCCCGCGTTCGCGCCCTGCTCTACCCGCTCGAGGACCTCTGCGGCGACGCGCTGCGCGCCGCGCTCGGTGCCGCCACGGCGCCGCGCGCGCACTGAGCGCGGCCAGAGCGGCAACAAACCTGAAAGGGGTGGAGTAGCGTCCTCCGCCATGGCGCCGCCGCCGGGCGAAGCGATCCTGCGCCGGGTCGCCCTGCCGCTGAGCGCGGCGATCATGACCGCCAACATCGCGGGCGCGGTGGTCGTGTTCACCTTCCTCGCGTGGGTGCTGCCGCTGCCTGACGTCCCGGACGACCTGCAGGCGCGGCGCACGAACGGGATCGCGCTCGCCGCGAGCCTCGTCGCCGCGGTCCCGGTGGGCTTCCTCTGGAGCTACCACCGGCTGCGGCCGGTGGTGCGCTGGCTGCGCGCGGGTCGCGCGCCGGACCGCGTCGAGCAGACGCGCACGCTGCGCGCGCCGCTGCGGCTGCTCGTCGTCCAGGCTTCGCTCTGGAGCATCTCCGCCGCCGGGTTCCTGGCGCTGAACCTGCAGTACTCGACGCGGCTGGCGGTCTCCGTCGGGATCACGGTGCTGCTCGGCGGCGCCGTCACGTGCTCGCTCGGCTACCTGCTCGCCGAGCGCATCCTGCGCCCGGTGACGGAGCTGGCGCTCGCGGAGAGCGTGCCGGAGCAGCCGGCCGTCCCCGGCGTCACCGCACGCGTGCTGCTGGCCTGGGCGCTGGGCACCGGGGCTCCGGTGCTCGGCCTCGTGCTCACGGGCGGCGCCGAGGTGGTCGGGATCAGCAACGAGTCCGGTGACCGGCTCGCCGCGTCGATGGTCTTCCTCGGCGCGGTCGGTCTGACCGTCGGCCTGGCAGCGATGCTGCTCGCTGCGCGCTCCGTCGCCGACCCGGTCGAGCGCGTGCGGCGAGCCGTCGCGGAGGTCGCCGAGGGCCGCACGGACCAGGAGGTGCCTGTCAGCGACGGCAGCGAGATCGGACTGCTGCAGGCCGGCTTCAACCGCATGGTCGCCGGCCTGCGCGAGCGCGAGGAGCTGCGCGACCTGTTCGGCCGTCAGGTGGGCGAGGACGTCGCGCGCCAGGCGCTCGAGCGCGGCGTCGAGCTGGGCGGCGAGGAGCTGGAGGTCGCGGTCCTGTTCATCGACCTCGTCGGCTCGACCCAGCTGGCATCCGACTGCGCGCCGTCGGAGGTCGTCGAGCTGCTCAACGAGTTCTTCGGCACGGTCGTGGAGGAGGTCGCCGAGCACGGCGGCTCGATCAACAAGTTCGAGGGCGATGCCGCGCTGTGCGTGTTCGGCGCCCCGCTGCCGCGCGACGATGCCGCCGGCGATGCGCTCGCCGCCGCGCGCTCGCTCTGCGAGCGGCTGCGCGAGACGCTGCCGCAGGCGGACTTCGGCATCGGCGTGTCGGCCGGCGCTGCGGTCGCCGGCAACATCGGCGCCGCCGAACGGTTCGAGTACACGGTGATCGGCGACCCGGTCAACGAGGCCGCGCGCCTGGCCGAGCTCGCCAAGGCGGACGGCGGCCGCGCGCTGGCGTCGGGCGCCGCGCTCGAGCGCACGCAGGGCGACGAGCGCGACCACTGGGTCGAGGGCGAATGCGTGAAGCTGCGCGGCCGCTCGCGCGAGACGCGGCTGGCGCGCCCGCGCTGAAGGCGCGACAGCACCGGCCTGAACGGCCGCGTGGCTCCGGGAACTGCGGCATTGAGGGAGTGGGTCCGGATCGCGGGTGGCGCTTCCGCGGAAGCGCCCCGGCCGTTGAACGTCCGTGAGTCCGGGCTATAGCCGGTACTGACGGACGTTCGGCGCGGCTGTGGACGCAAAGGCACCACATACGTGCTTTTCGGTCCAACCACTCACATCCGCGCGACCTGCGACGTTGCAGCTCGATGCGCCTCTACGACTACGCCGCCTCCGGCAACTGCTACAAGGTCCGCCTGCTGCTCGCCCTGCTCGGGCGCGAATACGAGCGCGTGCCGGTCGACATCTTCGCCGGCGACACGCTGACCGACGCATACGGCGTGCTCAACCCCGTCCGCGAGACGCCCGTCCTGGAGCTGGACTCCGGCGCGGTCGTCGCGCAGTCGAGCGCGATCCTCTGGTACCTGGCCGAGGACTCGCCGTTCCTTCCGTCCGGACGGCTCGACCGCGCGCTCGTGCTCCAATGGCTCGCCTTCGAGCAGGAGCGGGTGATGGGCGGGATCGGCGGGCCGCGCTTCCGCCACATCACCGGGCGGCCGCCGATCGCGGGCCGGCTGGAGATCGGGGCGCAGGCGCTCGAGCTGCTCGAGGAGCACCTGGCAGCGCGCGACTGGCTGGTCGGCGAGTCGCCGTCGATCGCCGACGTGGCCGTGTTCGGCTACGCGCACGTCGCGCACGAGGCCGAGCTCGAGCCGGGCGAGCGGGTGCGCGCATGGTTCGATCGCATGCGCGCGCTGCCCGGCTTCGTCGCAGACCTCGAGCCGTACGGCGAGAACGCCCGCCCCGGCGCGGGCCGCTCGATCTACGATTAGAGCGAAGCGCGCAGGATCGCCGCGAGGTCTTCCGGCCCGGGGTGGCGCGGAGCGACGTCGAGCAGCCGCTGCTGCTTGATCGCGCCCTCGGCGAGTGCCGCGATGTCCTCCTCGCCGTAGCCCAGCGCGGCGAGCCCGGCCGGCACGCCGACGTCGTGCATCAGGGCGCGCAGCGCATCGGGCAGCGACTCGGGCCCGGGATCCGGGAGCGGCGCGCCCGCGAGCAGCTCTGCCACGTGGTGATGGCGCTCGGGCGCGGCCTCGTAGGTGAAGCGGAACGCCGCCGGGGCGGTCACGATCACCGACTGCCCGTGCGGGACGAACGGATGGTCGCCGGGATACCCGGCCGGCCGATGGGAGCGCGTCCCGCCCGCGATCGGATACGCGCACGCGTGCGGGATGTGCACTCCCGCCGAGCCGAACCCGACGCCCGCCATCGTCGCGGCGAGCATCATCGCGCCGCGCGCCTCGACGTCGTCCGCGTCCGCGACGGCGCGGCGCAGGAAGCGGCCGCCGTATTCCAGCGCCTTGGCCGACCAGACGTCGGCGACCGGGTTGGAGCCCTGGTAGGGCGGGCGCTCGTCCGGGGACGCCGGCCGCGGACGCTCGCCGTAGGGGCGTGCCAGGTAGGACTCCGCGGCGTGGCAGACGACGTCGATCCCCGCCGACGCGGTCACCTCGGCGGGGACGGTGCGGGTCAGCTCGGGGTCGACGATCGCCTGCGCCGGGCGCAGGTAGCGGTGCGAGATCCCGGACTTGACGCGCAGCGCGGGGATGTCGAGGACGGCCACCGTCGTCGCCTCCGACCCCGACCCGGACGTCGTCGGGATCGCGAGGTGCGGCCGCAGCGGCGCGGGCGGCCGGCGGCCGCCGCCGACCGGCGGATTGACGTAGTCCATCACTGCCGCCGGGTGCGAGACGACCAGGTTCGCGACCTTCGCGGTGTCGATCGCCGAGCCGCCGCCGACCGAGACGAACCCGTCCACGTCCGCGTCGCGCGCGAATGCGGCCGCCTCCTCGAGCGAGTCCAGCGACGGCTCCACGCGGGCGCGGTCGAACACGACGACGGCGATGCCCGCCGCCTCGATCGCCGCCCGCACGCGCTCGGGGTGGCCGGCAGCGGCGACGCGTGGATCGGTCACGAGCAGCGCGCGAGCGACGCCCAGGCGGGCGAGCTCCCAGCCCGCGTCGGCGGCTGCGCCCGGCCCGAACTTGACCGGTGTCGCCTCGAGCGTGAAGACCGTCTCACGCGCGCCCGTTGTCATGCGAGCCGCTCGAGCGCCGCGCGCAGCCGCGCCGGGAACGCCACCGGGCGGCGCGTCGCGCGGTCGACGAACACGTGCACGAACCACCCGGTCGCGGTCGCCTCGTCCTCGCCCGCCTTGAAGACGGCGAGCTCGTAGCGCACGCTCGAGTTGCCGATGTGCCCCGCGCGCAGCCCGACCTCGACCGCGTCGGGGAACGAGATCGCCGCCGTGAAGGCGCAGTGCGACTCCGCGCACAGCCCGATCACGTCGCCGTCGTGGATGTCGAGGCCGCCCTCGCGCACGAGCCAGTCGTTGATCGCGGTGTCGAAGAACGCGAAGTAGCGCACGTTGTTGACGTGGCCGTAGACGTCGTTGTCGTCCCAGCGCGTCGCGACCGGATGCAGGTGCGGGAAGTCGGCGCGCGCTATCACGCGTCGCTGGACGGCGCCCAGAGGTTGATGCCGGAGTCGACGGCGTGGCGGTCGATCTCGGCCAGCTCCGCGTCGGAGAAGTCCCTGTTATCCAGCGCGGCCACGTTCTGCTCGAGCTGCTCGACGCTGGAGGCGCCGATCAGCGCGGACGTCACGCGCGGGTCGCGCAGCGTCCAGGCGATCGCCATCTGCGCGAGCGACTGGCCGCGGCGCTGGGCGATCTCCGCGAGCGCGCGGACGCGCGCGAGGTTCTCGTCGCTGAGGAGGTCGCGCGTCAGGAAGCGCTCCTCGGCCGCGCGCGAATCGGCCGGGATCCCGTCGAGGTACTTCTCGGTCAGCATCCCCTGGCCCAGCGGCGAGAACACGATGCAGCCGATCCCCTCCTCGCCCAGCACGTCGAGCAGCTCCTCTTCGATCCAGCGGTTCAGCAGCGAGTAGGACGGCTGGTGGATCAGCAGGGGCGTCCCCAGCTCACGCATGATCGCGGCGGCCTCGCGCGTGCGCGCGTGCGAGTAGGACGAGATGCCGACGTAGAGCGCCTTGCCCTGGCGCACCGCGCTGTCGAGCGCGCCGAGCGTCTCGCGCAGCGGGGTGTCGGGGTCGAAGCGGTGCGAGTAGAAGATGTCGACGTAGTCGAGGCCCATCCGCTCGAGGCTCTGGTCGAGCGACGCGAGCAGGTACTTGCGCGAGCCCCATTCCCCGTACGGCCCGGGCCACATGTCGTAGCCGGCCTTCGTCGAGACGATCAGCTCGTCGCGGTAGGGCGCCAGGTCGGTCGCCAGCAGGCGGCCGAAGTTCTCCTCCGCCGAGCCGCCCGGCGGGCCGTAGTTGTTCGCCAGGTCGAAGTGGGTGATGCCGAGGTCGAACGCTCGCCGGACCATCGCGCGGTGGTCGTCGAGCGGCCGGTCGTGGCCGAAGTTGTGCCAGAGGCCGAGCGACAGCGCGGGGAGCTGGATGCCGCTGCGTCCGCTGCGCCGATAGGGCATCGCGTCATAGCGGTCGGGTGCGGCGAAGTAGGTCATCCTGGCAGCCTACGAGGACAGCTTGGCCTGCAGCGTCCGCAGCTCGCGCTCGCCCTGCTCGACCGCTTCCGCGGCCTCCTCGGCGGCCTCGAGTGCCGCGCCCGCCTCGGATTCCGATCGGTGCAGCGTGCGGCGTGCCTCCTCGAGGCGCTCCTCGGCCTGCTCGGCGGCGGCGCCCCGCTCCTCGGCGGCCTCGTGCAGCTCGGCGAGCCGGTCCTCGGCTTCGGCGACGAGCCGCTCGA
Organism: uncultured Solirubrobacteraceae bacterium; assembly: GCA_963839615.1. Taxonomy (GTDB): domain Bacteria; phylum Actinomycetota; class Thermoleophilia; order Solirubrobacterales; family Solirubrobacteraceae; genus DASQMT01. Next base: position 28,652 of record CAWIVY010000009.1, on the reverse strand, counting down.
GCTCCGCGCGCGCCTTCGCCGCGCGCTCCGCCCGCTCCTTCTCGGCACGGGTCTCGCGATCCTTGGCCTTTCCGTCGTCCGGCTTCTTCGCCGCGCGCTTGGCGGGAGCCGCGGGGGCCGGGAGCTCCGGCGCCTCGGCGTCGTCCTCCACGACGCGGCCGCCGCGGAGCTGCTCGGCCCGCGCCGGGTCGGCCGTCGCGGCCTGCAGCAGCTCGCGCACGCGGTCGAGCATCGGCTCGGAGAGCTTGCGGCCGTTCGGCCGGGCGTGGTCGCGGACACGCGCGACCAGTCGCTTCGTCGCGTCGCGGTGGCCCGTCATCGCCGCGCGCAGCGCGTCGCCGCTCGACCGGTCCGCGTGCGCCGAGGCGTCGCGCAGGGCCTCCGCCGCGTCGAGCCACTCACCCACGAGCTCCGGCTGCTCGCGCGCCAGCTGGTTGAGCGCCCATGCCGGCGCGCTCGGCTTCGGCAGCTTCGCGAGCTGCGTCGCGGACTCGCGCTCCCCGGCGCCGCGCAGCTCCTTCGCGAGCCGCTTGCGCTCGGCCACGAAGTCCTCGAGCGGTACCGCGTGCAACTGGTCCACGGCTGTGTCGAGATCGGTCACAGGTGCATTCTGACTCCCCGCGGGTACGGTCACGCCCGATGAACCTTCGACGACTTGGCAACACCGGGCTCGAGGTCTCCGAGGTCGGGTACGGCGCGTGGGGCATCGGGCAGACGATGTGGATCGGCGCCGACGACGAGGAGTCCCTGCGGGCGCTCGAGCGCGCGATCGACCTCGGGCTGAACTTCATCGACACCGCGCTGGCGTATGGCGACGGCCACTCCGAGCAGCTCGTCGGCAGGACGGTGCGCGGCCGGTCCGAGACCGTCCACGTCGCATCGAAGATCCCGCCGAAGAACATGCGCTGGCCGGCTTCCGGCGACGACTCCGCCGACGACGCCTTCCCCGGGGACCACATCCGCAGGTGCACGGAGACGAGCCTGCGCAACCTCGGGCTCGAGACGCTCGACTTGCAGCAGTTCCACGTCTGGCACGACAACTGGCTCGAGCAGGGCGACTGGCTCGAGACGATCGAGGCGCTCAAGCAGGAGGGGAAGATCCGCCACTTCGGCGTCTCGATCAACGACCACGCGCCGGACACCGCGCTCGAGCTGGTGCGCTCGGGCCACGTCGAGACGGTGCAGGTGATCTACAACGTGTTCGACCAGAGCCCGGAGGATGAGCTGTTCCCGGCCGTGCAGGAGCACGGCGTCGGGGTGCTCGCGCGCGTGCCGTTCGACGAGGGCGGGCTGACCGGTTCGATCGGGCCCGACAGCGAGTTCCCGGAGGGCGACTTCCGCGCGGACTACTTCCAGGGCGACCGCAAGCAGCAGGTGGCCGACCGCGTGCAGGCGATCGTCGACGATCTCGGCATCGAGCCGGACGCGATCGCCGAGACCGCGCTGCGCTACATCCTCTCCGCCGACGCGGTGTCGACCGTGATCCCGGGGATGCGATCGATCCGCAACGTCGAGCGCAACTGCGCGGCCGGCGACGGGCGCGGGCTGCCGCGGGAGCAGGTCGAGAAGCTGCGCGCGCACCGCTGGGTGCGCGATTTCTATCGCTGACGCGCGCCGCCATACTGGCGTCATGCGCCTCTCCCTGCCGCTCGCCGTCCTGCTCGCGCTCGCGGCCCTGCTCCCTGCCGCCCCCGCCGCGGCTGCCGACAACCCGTGGCTCGCCCAGCGCGTGCTCAACATCGCCCACCAGGGCGGCGAGGACGAGTTCCCGTCGAACACGCTGTACGCGTTCAAGCGCTCGGTCAAGGCCGGCGCGGACATGCTCGAGCTCGACGTCGGGGTGACGAAGGACGGCAAGGTGGTCGTCTCGCACGACACGACGCTGAACCGCACGACGAACGGGAAGGGCACGATCGAGTCGCGCACGCTGCGCCGGATCCGCCGGCTCGACGGCGCGTACTGGTTCGCCAAGGGCGACGACGCCTACTCGCACGAGCGCAAGCGGTCGGCGTACAAGCTGCGCGGCGTCGCCACCGGCAAGCGCAAGCCGCCGCGCGGATACCGGCGGTCGGACTTCCGCGTGCCGACGCTCAAGCAGGTCATGAGGGCGTTCCCGAACACGCCGATCAACATCGAGATCAAGGGGCGCACGAAGGCCGAGGAGGTCGAGGAGTACGTTCGCAACGCCGAGGTGCTCGCGAAGCTGCTCGCCGGCACCGCGCGGAGCGACCTGATCGTCGTCTCGTTCAAGCAGCAGGCGGTCGATCGCTTCCACGAGCTCGCGCCGGCGATCGGCACCGCGCCGGGCGTCGACGGCGCGGGCGCGTTCCTGCTCGGCGGCGGCTCGCCGGGCGAAGGCGTCGTGGCGTTCCAGCTCCCGATCACCTACCGGCTGGGCGAGCAGACGCTGAGCGTGACGAACGCGGAGAACGTCGCCAAGGCGCACGACTCCGGCTACGCCTGGCACACCTGGCTGAGCGACGACGGCGAGAGCCCGGCCACGTGGCGGCAGCTGATCGACTGGTGCGTCGACGGCGTGATGACCGCGCGGCCCGTCGCGTTCGAGCAGGTCCTGCGCGGGCACCCGGCGCCGGAGGCGTGCGGATGATGGACCTCGACCCGGTCGAGGTGCGGATCCTCGGCTGCCTGATCGAGAAGCAGCGCACGACCCCCGACACGTATCCGCTCAGCCTCAACGCGCTGCGGCTGGCGTGCAACCAGACGACGAACCGCGACCCGGTCGCGCAGTACGACGAGACGATGATCCGGGAGGCGCTGCACCGGCTCAGCCAGCGCCGCTTCAGCCGGCTCGCGAGCGGCCACACGAGCCGCGCGTACAAGTTCCGCCACCTGCTCGACGAGGCGCTCGAGCTCGACATGGAGCAGCTGGCCGTGCTCGGCGTGCTGATGCTGCGCGGCGCGCAGACGCCCGGCGAGCTCAAGCAGCGCACCGATCGGATGCACGGCTTCGCCGACCTCGCCGCCGTGCAGGACGCGCTCGACCGGCTCGTCGAGCGCGAGCTGGTGCTGCGGCTCGCCCGCCGGCCGGGGCAGAAGGAGGAGCGCTACATGCACCGGCTCTCAGAGGAGGCGGAGGGCGCGCCGGTGGTCGAGCAGGCCGCCGAGCCGCTCGTCGCCGCGCCGCCGCGCCCGCCCGCGGCGCCGCGCGACGACGGCCGCGTCGACCGGCTCGAGGCCGAGCTGGGCGAGCTGCGCAGCGAGCTGGCCGCTGTGCGCGAGCAGCTCGCCGAGCTGCGCACGGAGCTCGGCTACTAGGCACCTCGTGGCGTTCGTACCGCCCGCCCGCCACCTGCTGCGCGCCAAGGACCTCGCCGACGCGCGCTTCGCCGAGCCGCTCGGCGTCGACGACCTCGCCGCGGCCGCCGGGCTTTCGCGCGCCCATTTCAGCCGCGAGTTCCGCCGCGCCTTCGGGGAGTCGCCGCACGCCTACCTGCTCACCCGCCGGCTCGAGCGCGCCGCGGCGCTGCTGCGGACCACCGATCGCTCCGTCGCCGACATCTGCTTCTCCGTCGGCCTGCAGAGCCTCGGCTCGTTCACCACCAGCTTCACCCGGACCTTCGGCCTCTCGCCCACCGCTTACCGCGCGGCGTACCCCCCGGCCGCCCAGCTCGCGCGCGTCCCGACGTGCGTCCTGCGCGTCTACGGACGCCCGCAACGCCGCACTTTTCGAGAAGACAAGGGGCCCGGAGCGGGGCTAGCCTCGCAGGCGACCGTTCAGACGACCCAGGAGTCCCGATGATCAGCATCGCCAATGCGCAACTGTGGGTGCACGACCAGGACGAGGCGCTCGCCTTCTACACCGAGAAGCTCGGCATGGAGGTCAAGTCCGACGTCACCCTGCCCGAGATGGGCGATTTCCGCTGGCTCGCCGTCGGGCCGGCCGGGCAGGACTTCTCGATCGTCCTGATGGCCATCCCCGGCGCTCCCGTGATGGACGCCGAGACGGCCGGGCAGGTCCGCGAGCTGATGGCGAAGGGCTTCGCGGGAGCGGTCTTCCTCACCACGGACGATTGCCAGGCGTCCTACGAGGAGCTCCGCGCCCGCGGCGTGGAGTTCAGCGAGGCGCCCGAGGAGCGTCCCTACGGGATCGACGCGGGGTTCCGCGACCCGTCGGGCAACAGCTTCCGGCTGACCCAGGTGAACGAGTTCGCCACGAGCTAGCGCAGCAACCGCGCCAGCGCCGTGGCGTCGATCGCATAGGCGACGCCCGCGCGGTCGCGCGAGCGGGCGAAGACGACGCCGGCGACGCGGCCGCCGCTCAGCACCGGCGCCCCCGAGTCGCCCGCGGCGGGGGCGGTCCGCAGCTCCAGCGCGGGGCGGCGGGCCGTGCCCGTCGCCCCGGCGACGCGGATGCGCGCCGTGATCCGGCGCACGACGCGCGCGGGCAGCGCGGCGACCGCGCCGTCGCGGTGGACCAGCATCCGCGTCGCCGGGCCGGCGAAGGTCGGAGCCGGCCGCAGGCCGGGCACCGCGAGCAGCGCGAGGTCGAGCGCATCGTCGCGGCGGACGACCGCCGCGTGCCTCGCGACACCGTCCGCTCCCCGCACCGTGATCGCACCGCCCTCGAGCACGTGCGCGACCGTCACGACCCGTTCGCGGGCGATCGTGAAGCCGGTCGCGACTTTCGCGGGACCGTCGCCGATCCTCACCAGCGTCGGCCCGGCGCCGTCCGGCCCGCCGGTCGCGTGGCCGATCGCCGCGCCGGCCAGCAAGAGCGGCGCGCAGAGCGCCACACGCGATAATTTCCCGGGGCGCTCCAAGAGGAGAGGATGACGGGACAGGGAGGGTTGTGACATGAGGGGACTGCGCGCCGGGCTGCTGGCGGTGCTGATGGTGCTCGGGCTGGCGTTTCTCGCGGCCGCGTGCGGAGGCGACGACGGCGACGACTCGGGAGGCTCGCCCGCGAGCAAGGACGACGTCAACCTCACGCAGGGCCAGGACGTCACGATCGCCATGGTGACCCATGGCGACGGCGGCTCGTTCTGGGCCGTCGCGAAGAAGGGCGCGGAGGACGGCGCCAAGCAGATGGGCGTGACGCTGAAGTACTCCGAGTCCAACAACGACCCGCAGAAGCAGGCGCAGCTGATCGACTCCGCGGTGACCGAGGGCGTCGACGGCCTCGTGGTCTCGGCGCCGAACCCCGACGCGCTCGTGGACTCCCTCAAGAAGGCTTCCGACGCCGGCATCCCGATCATCACGATGAACTCGGGCGCCGACGACTTCCAGCGGCTCGGGGCGTACACGCACGTCGGCCAGACGGAGGAGATCGCCGGCGAGGGCGCGGGCGCGAAGTTCAAGGAGGCGGGCGCGAAGAAGCTGATCTGCGTCATCCACGAGCAGGCGAACATCGGCCTCAACCAGCGCTGCGACGGCGCCAAGACCGGCTTCGGCGGCGAGGTCGAGAACGTCCAGGTCAAGGGCACCGAGGACATCCAGACGACGCTCACCGAACTCCAGTCCAAGCTGCAGTCCGACAAGTCGGTCGACGCGGTGCTGACGCTGAATCCCGACATCGCGGTCGCGGCGCGTGATGCGATCAAGGGCGCGGGCTCGAGCGCCAAGCTCGGCACGTTCGACCTCAGCGGCGACGTCGTGAAGGCGATCCAGGACGGCGAGATCGAGTTCGCCATCGACCAGCAGCAGTACCTGCAGGGCTACCTGCCGGTGGTCTTCCTGACGCTCAACAAGAGCAACGCGAACACGGTCGGAGGCGGCAAGCCGGTGCTCACCGGTCCCGGTTTCGTCACCAAGGAGAACGCGGAGACGGTCGCGAAGCTGGCGGAGGACGGCACGAGATGACCGAGGCGGCGCCCGCGCCGCAGCCGGTGGCGGACGAGCGCCTGGCCAACATCGGCTTCGGCGCGCGGTTGATGCGCCGTCCCGAGGTCGGGTCGCTGCTGGGCGCGCTCGTCGTCTGCGCCTTCTTCTGGCTCACCACCGAATCGTTCGGCACGATCAGCGGGATCGCCAACTGGACGGACGTCGCCTCGACGCTCGGGATCATGGCGGTCGCAGTCGCGCTGCTGATGATCGGCGGGGAGTTCGACCTCTCCGCGGGCGTGATGACCGGCACGACCGGGCTGCTCATGGGGCTGCTCAGCACGGAGTGGGGCTTGTCGATGTGGCCCGCGATCCTGGTGACGTTCGCGTTCGCGGCGTGCGTCGGGTTCCTCAACGGCTACATGGTCGTGAAGACCGGGCTGCCGAGCTTCATCGTCACCCTGGCCACGTTCTTCGTGCTGCAGGGCGTCAACCTCGGCGTCACGAAGGCGATCACCGGAACCGTGCGAGTGGCCGGCCTCGGCGACGTGCCCGGCTTCGAGAGCGCCTCGAACCTGTTCAGCTCGACCTTCTGGGCGCCGCACAACTTCCGCATCAGCCTCGTCTGGTGGATCGCGATCGCCGCCCTGGCGACCTGGGTGCTCGCGCGCACACGCGCCGGCAACTGGATCTTCGCCGTCGGCGGCGACGCGAACGCGGCGCGCAACGTCGGCGTCCCGGTCGCCCGCGTGAAGATCGCGCTGTTCATGACGACATCGACCGCGGCGGCGCTCGTCGGCATCATCGTCGCGCTGCGGCTCAGCTCCGTGCAGGCCGGGCAGGGGCGCGGCGAGGAGTTCACGTACATCATCGCCGCGGTCGTCGGAGGCTGCCTGCTCACGGGCGGCTACGGCTCCGCGATCGGTGCCTCGCTGGGCGCGCTGATCGTCGGCATGGCGTTCATCGGGATCCAGTTCTCCGGCTGGAACACCGACTGGCGATTCCTGTTCCTCGGGGTGATCCTGCTGCTCGCGGTGCTCGTCAACAACCTGGTCCGCCACCGGGCGGAGGGAGCGCGCCGATGACCGCGGCCGAGCCGGCGCCGTTGCTGGAGGTTCGCGGCGTGTCGAAGTACTTCGGCAACGTGATCGCGCTCAAGGACATCTCGCTCGGGGTCGGCGCCGGCGAGGTGACGTGCGTGCTCGGCGACAACGGCGCGGGCAAGTCGAGCTTCATCAAGATCCTCGCCGGCGTGCATCCGCACGACGAGGGCGAGCTGCTGGTCGGGGGCGAGGAGGTTCGCTTCAAGTCGCCCCGCGACGCGCGCGACCGCGGCATCGCGACCGTGTTCCAGGATCTCGCGACGGTGCCGCTGATGTCGGTCTGGCGCAACTTCTTCCTCGGCTCCGAGCCGACGGTGGGGAAGGGGCCGCTGCGGCGCATCGACGTCAAGCACGCGCAGGAGACGATGCGCGCCGAGATGCGCAAGATGGGCATCGACGTGCGCGACCCCGACCAGCCGGTCGGGACGCTCTCCGGCGGCGAGCGCCAGGCGGTCGCGATCGCGCGCGCGGTCTACTTCGGCGCCAAGGTGCTGATCCTTGACGAGCCGACGTCGGCGCTCGGCGTGAAGCAGTCCGGCGTCGTGCTGCGCTATGTGGTGCAGGCGCGCGAGCGCGGCCTCGGCGTGATCTTCATCACGCACAACCCGCACCACGCCTACCCGGTCGGCGACCGCTTCGTGGTGCTCAACCGCGGCAGGCTGCTGGGCGACTGGCGCCGCGGCGAGATCGACCGCGACGAGATGGTGAAGATGATGTCGGGCGGCGCGGAGCTCGACCAGCTCACGCACGAGCTCGAGCGCCAGCTCCACGCGCCCGAGGCCTGAGCGGCTCAGGCGACGCGCATCGCGGCCGCGAGCTGGCCGCCCAGCGGGTGGTCGCCGCCGGTGTGGCGCACGGTGAGGGGGCCGCCGAAGGGCTGGCGGTCCGCGACGGTCAGCGTCACGCCGGGCACGATCCCGCGCTCCGACAGGTAGCGCAGCATCGCGGGGTCGGCGTCCGAGACGCGCACGAACGCGACGGTCTCGCCCACCTCGACGTCCTCGAGCGAGCGGGTCTCGCGCTCGGTCAGGTCGAGGTCGCTGCTCGGGATCGGGTCGCCGTGGGGATCGAACTCCGGGTTGCCGAGCTTGGCGGCGATGCGCTCGGCCAGCTCGTCGGAGAGCACATGCTCGAGCAGCTCCGCCTCGCCGTGCACGCGGTCCCACGGCACGTCGAGCAGCTCGACCAGCAGCAGCTCGAGCAACCTGTGGTTGCGCAGCGTGCGCAGCGCCACGCGGCGCCCCTCCGCGGTCAGCGTGACGCCGCGGTAGCGCTCGTGCTCGAGCAGGCCGAGCTCGGCGAGGCGGCGCAGCATGCCGGACACCGAGCCGGGCGTGACGCCGAGCCGCTCGGCGAGCGCGTTCGTGGGCACGGAGCCGTCGAGCCGGGTCTCGAGCGCGTAGACGGCCTTCAGGTAGTCCTCGACCGCGCTCGACGCTGGGGGAGGCGCGTGCATGCCTTCAGGTTAGTGCGAAAACGAATTTGGGCGATCCTAATTCTCCTACCATGTGCAACCACTCGCGATGACCGAGATCACCGAAGACCCCGCTCCGCCCCTTTCCCCGCTGCAGCTCGTGCGCAGCCGCGGGCCGCTGCGCGGGCGCCTCGCGCTGCTCGGGCCCGCGTTCGTCGCCGCCGTCGCGTACATCGACCCGGGCAACTTCGCGACGAACATCGCGGGCGGCGCGAAGTACGGCTTCCTGCTCGTCTGGGTGATCATCGCCGCGAACCTGATGGCGATGCTGGTGCAGTACCTCTCGGCCAAGGTGGGCATCGCCACCGGGCTGAACCTGCCCGAGCTGTGCCGCGCGCACTTTCCCAGGCCCGTCACGTGGGGCCTGTGGGTGCAGGCGGAGATCATCGCGATCGCGACCGACCTGGCGGAGTTCGTCGGCGCCGCGATCGCGTTGAACCTGCTGTTCGGCGTCCCGGCCTTCGCGGCCGGGCTGATCACGGCGGTGGTCGCGTTCGGGATCCTCGAGCTGCAGCAGCGCGGCTACCGCCGCTTCGAGCTCGCGATCGCCGGCTTCCTCGGCATCGTCTGCCTCGGCTTCCTCTACGACCTGTCACAGGTGTCGGTCGACACCGGCGCGCTGGTCGCGGGCTTCGTGCCGGGCTTCGAGGGCACGGACAGCATCATGCTCGCGGTCGGGATCCTCGGCGCGACCGTGATGCCGCACGTGGTCTACCTGCACAGCGCGCTCGTCCAGGGGCGGATCCCGTCGCGCGACGACGCCGAGCGGCGGTCGCTGCTGCGGTTCCAGCGCGTGGACGTCGTGATCGCGATGGGTCTCGCCGGCGCGATCAACCTGACGATGCTCGTCGTCGCGGCGTCGCTGTTCCACGAGACCGGCTTCACCGACGTCGAGACCATCGAGGGAGCTCACGCCGGCTTCGAGCGGCTGCTCGGCGGCGGCGCGGCGCTGGCGTTCGCCGTCGCGCTGCTGGCCTCCGGCCTGTCGAGCTCGAGCGTCGGCACCTACGCGGGCCAGGTGGTGATGCAGGGGTTCATCGACCGCCGCATCCCGCTCTTCGCCCGCCGGGCGGTCACGATGGCGCCCGCCCTCGTCGTGCTCGCCCTCGGCGTCGATGCGACCGACGCGCTCGTGGGCTCTCAGGTCGTGCTCTCGTTCGGGATCCCGTTCGCGCTCGTGCCGATGATCCTGCTCACGCGCCGAGCCGACGTGATGGGCGCGTTCGTGAACCGCCGCGGGACGACGATCGTGGCATCGGTCGTGGCCGCGCTGATCATCGCGTTGAACGCGTTCCTGCTCCAGCAGACCTTCTTCGGCTAGCCCTGAACCCGGGTGTCGGGTGCGGCTAACCGTAGGGGCGTGACTAGGGTCATCCCCGATAGGCACGGGCCGTCCGGGTCCCGATACTTCGACGTGTGGATTCCCCGGTCCAGACCAGCGTCCCCGACTTCGCCCTCCCCGCCCTCGACCTCCGGCTGGTCGCCCGGCGCGCTGCGCTCCCCCTCGCGCTCGCCGTGGCGGCCGGCGCCGTCGTGCTGCTGGCCGGCGGCCCGCTCGGCGTGCTCACCGACGCGCTCGGCCGGGCGCTGTCCGCCGATCCGCGCTGGATGGCGCTGGCGGCGGTCGCCGAGCTGCTCTCCTTCACCGGCTACATCGCGCTCTTCTGGCTCGTCGGCCGCCGCGTCACGCCCCGGCTCGACCTGCGCGCCGGCACCGAGATCACGCTCGGTGGCGCTGCCGCGACACGACTGCTCCCGACCGCCGGCGCCGGTGGCGCGGCGCTCACGCTGTGGGCGATCAGCAAGACCGGCATCGGCTCCAAGCGCGCCGGCCGGCTGCTGCTGACCTTCCTCTCGCTCCTCTACGGCGTGTTCCTGATCGGCATCGTCGTCTCCGGCGCGGCGATCGCGCTCGGCTTCGGCGGCGGCACCGGCCACGCCGTGCTGGCCGGCGGCGCCGCGCTCGCCGCGAGCCTGGCGATCGTCATCGCGCTCGTCCTGGCCGCCCGCGGCGGCGAGACCGAGACCGGCGCGGGCCGGGTCGCGCGCGGCGCCGCACTGCTGGGCGCCTCGGTGCGCGATGCCCTCGGGTTCCTGCGCAGCGGCGACGCCCGCCTGCTCGGCGCGCCCGCCTGGTGGGCGTTCGATGCCGCCGTGCTCTGGGCCACCTTCAACGCGCTCGGCGAGCCGCCGGCGCTGGCGGTGCTCGCGTTCGCCTACTTCGCCGGTCAGGTCGGCAACACGATTCCCGTGCCCGGTGCGGTCAGCGGCGGCATGGTCGGCACGCTGCTGGCCTTCGGCGTCGCGCCGGACCTCGCGCTCTCGTCGGTGCTCGCCTACCGCGCAGTCGCGATCTGGCTGCCCGCGCCGATGGGACTGGCCGCGCTCGGTGCTCTGCGGAGCCGCGTCGGTCGCTGGACGCGCGAGGACACCGACGTCTCCGAGCCGGTCGAGGCGATCCTCGTCAGCGACGCGGTTCCGGCCGCGCGGCGCGCTTTCGGCGCCGGACGCGCCCCTGCGCGGCCGGTCCAGTGCCTGACACCCGCCGCGGCGTGTGCCGGTTCGGCCTGACCGCGATCGGGGAGAAGCGCCTGGAGTGGGTATTTCGGCGCTGACGATGCACGAAGTGATGCCCTCGACGCCCGCAAGCGTCGGGACGGCACGCCGCATCGTCACCCGCTTCGCCGCCGGGCTCGAGGTGGATCTCGAAGGCATCGCGCTGGCGGTCTCGGAGGCGATGGCGAACGCCATCGCCCACGGCTATCCCGGCGACGCGGCCGGGACCATCGAGCTCAGCGCCGCGGTCTCGCCGTTCGAGGTCACCGTCACGGTGCGCGATCACGGCTGCGGGCTGGCGAACGGGAGCAGCCCGCCCGGCGCGGGGTTCGGCCTGATGATCATCCGGCGCGTCGCCCAGCACGTCGAGCTGACCGACACGACCGGCGGCGTCTCGCTCACCATGGGGTTCCGCCGCGGCGGAACCTGGGCTGAGCGCTAGGGCCCTTCGATCTCGGACTCGGGCACGACGCCGAGCCGGTCGGCCGCCCAGGTCACGCGCTTGCCCATCCTGCAGGTGTCGATCGTCTCCCCGGCCTTGTTGCGCACCCGGACGGTGACCTTGAGGGTGCCCTCGGCCGTCTCGGGTGTGCTGAAGAAGCCCGTCAGCCGGTAGCGCTCGATCTGGCTGCCGCCCTCGAACGACCCGGACGGCGCGAGGCGTGCCTTCTCCTTGCCGCGCTTGGAGAAGCTGCCGCCGCTGATCGCGAGCGACCGCACGCGGATGCTGCCCTGGGTGCCGTTGCGGGCGCGCTCGCAGCGGCGGGTGCGGAACTGCGTGAGCAGCCGCTCGACGTGGCTGCCGTCCTCGGACACGCGGAACTCGAAGCGGAGGCCGTTGCCCTGCGTGGTCTCGCCGGCGTAGCGCGAGTCGGGGACGGGGTCGGCCGCCAGCGCGGGCACGGCGACGAGCGAGGTGAGCGCGGCCAGCACGGCCCCGCGGCGGATCCGGTGTGTCATGGGGCCGATTCTTGCTTGAGCGCGGGCCGGCGGGAATACGTCATTCGTCCGCCGCCCCGGTCGCGCGGAACCGGCCGGGATCGAACGCCGCCGGCAGGCCGGCGGCACGACCCAGCACGAGATCGGCGACGAGCCGGGCTGAGGCGGGGCCGAGCGATATGCCCCAGGGCCCGTGTCCCGCGGCGATGAAGACGTCGTCGCGCCCCGGCGCGCGGCCGAGCAGCGGCAGCCCGTCGGCCGACAGCGGCCGCGCGCAGGCCCGCACGGACCCGGTCGGCGTGCGGGCGAGCGCGGGGACGAAGCGGGCGCCGCGCTCGCGCAGCAGTGGCGCGACCTTGTCCGGATCCGGACGCGCGGGCAGGAAGGTCGAGCCGAGCGCCGACACGGCGCCGGTCGTGACGAGGCTGAAGATCGGCGGCGGCTCGCCGCCGTGCGCGACGAGTTGCTCGCCTGTCCCGCGTGCGCCGGCGAAGCCGGTTTGATCGGGGATGCCCGTCTCCTCGAGCGTGTGCCGCGGCGGCGCCTCCAGCCGGACCTCCGCCACGACGCCCCACAGCGGCTCGATCGGGCGCCAGCTGCCGGACGGCTCGACCAGCCCCGGCGTCCACGGGCCGGCCGCGACGACGACCGCACCCGCGGCCCGGCGGGCGCCGTCGACGATCACGCCGCTGCGGGCGAGCGTAGCCTCGGCCCCGGTGACGAGCCGCGCGCCAGCGGCGGTCGCGCGCGCCGCGAACGCGCTCGTCGCCGCGGCGGGGCCGACGGGGTAGCCGGTGTGCAGCCGTACGCCTGCGAGCGAGGGCGCCACCGCGGGCTCGAGCGCGGCCGGCTGGCCCGGGGCGAGCGCCTCCGCCCGCAGCTCTGCGAACGCGCTCCGCAGCGCCGCGAGCTCGCCCGCCAGCTCGGCCTCGGATTCCGCGAGCATCAGCACGCCGTGCGGCTCGCCGGGCAGCGCGAAGCCATGATCCGCCAGCTCGCGGTAGTGCCGCAGGCTCTCGTCGAAGAGCGGCACGAGCGCCGCCTCCATCGGGTGCTGCAGGATCCCGGAGTTGCGGCCCGAGGCCGCGGCGCCGACGCCGTCGCGCTCGAAGAGCACTACGGAGGCGCCGGCCTCCGCGAGGAACGCCGCGAGCGCGCACCCGACGATCCCCCCGCCGACGACGGCGACGTCGGCCTGCTCAGTCAAACCGCACGTCCACGCTGCGGGTGTCTCCATCCGAGATCGCGAGCTGCAGCTTGCCCGACTGGCCGCTCGCGATCCCGGCCGTCGCATCGCACCAGCCGGAGAGCGTGCCGTCGAGCGGGCGGCCGTCGACGGCCACGATCAGTTCGCCGCGCTCGAGCCCTGCGCGGGCGGCGCCCGAGCCCGGCAGCGTGCCGAGCACCCGCAGTCCCGGCGGCAGGCCGCGCGCGTCGGGCGCGTCGGGCGGCGGATAGCCGAAGCTGGCGCCGATCGAGGCGATCGACTCCCCGCCGCGCAGCACGTCGAGGACCTCGCGCGCCCGGCGGGCGGTGATCGCGTAGTTGGCTCCCTGCAACGGCCGGTCGTCGGCGCCCGCGGTGCGCGCGGCTGCGTTGATCCCGACGACGCGCCCGTCGAGGTCGACGAGCGGGCCGCCCGAGAATCCCGGGTCGAGCGCGGTGTCGGTGCGGATGGCGTCGCGGTACGCGGGCACATCCGCGCCCGGGTCGGCGAACGTCGTGTGCGCGGCGGAGACGACCCCGCGGGTGGAGGAGGCGGGCTCGCCCGGGCCCGCGCTCTGCGGGAAGCCGAAAGCGAGCACGCTCTCTCCCTGGTCGGCGTCGCCGAGCCCGAGCGCCTCCGCCCCCAGCGCGCCCCGGACCCGCAGCACCGCCAGGTCCTCGCACGGCGCGGTGGCGACCACCTGTGCGGGAAGCGTGCGCGTGCCGGCGCGCACGGAGAACCGCTGGCCGCCGTTGACCACGTGGGCGGCCGTGACCAGCAGCCCTTCGCCGTTGTCGAGCACCCAGGCGCTGCCGAGCCCGTCCGGAGCCGCCGCGCCGTGTGCCTCGACCTGCATCGTGGCCGGCGCGACGTCGCGGACCGCCGCGGCGACGCGATCCTCGTCGCTCTCGCCCGCCAGCCCTCCGGTCAGCGCGAGCACCGCGACCGCCGCGATCGCCAGGCCGGCGATCGCGAGCGCGGCGTAGGTGATCCGCCGACCGCGCCGCGTCCGCGCCTCGATCAGGCGCGTGATCATCGACCACGAAGCGCCCTCGCTCGCCCGCCGCGCCTCGGGGCGGACCGACTCGGCGATCGGCGCGCCGGTAACCGGGGGCTCCTCCGCCAGCACCGCGATCCGTACGCCGCCGATGCGGATCTCCTCGCCGCCGTGAAGGATCAGCTCGGTCGCCGGCCGGTCGTCGACGAACGTCCCGTTCGCGGAGTCGAGGTCGCGCAACAGCAGCCCGTCCTCGACCGGAGTCAGCTCGGCGTGGCTGCGCGAGGCGCGCGCGTCGCGGATTACAAGGCCGGCGCCCTCGACGCGTCCGAGCACGAGCGGGCGATCGACCTCCAGCACGCGGCCGGCGTCCTCACCGGAGAGGACCTCGAGCCACATGCAGGGTCCCTAGCCGGCTACGGCGTCGGCGCCCAGGAGCTTGCGCAGCTTGACCTGCAGCTGCAGCGGCGAGAACGGCGAGAGGAGCCGGTCGTCGGCGCCCGCGGCCGCGACGTCGCCGGAGGACGCCGCCTTGTGCTCGACCAGCAGCAGCACCTTCGCATCGCGCGTGACGGCGTCGGCGCGCAGCGCGGCGACGACGTCGCGCGCCGGCTGACCCGGCGCGTTCCAGGCGAGGATGACGAGGTCCGGGCGGCTGTCGCGCACGGTGTCGAGCAGCGACTCGCCCGCGGGCGCCTCCTCGACGTCGGCGCGGCTGCCGACCGCCACGCGCGCGACTGCGCGCGTGTTGGGGTCGATCCCGGCGAGCAGCACGCGCGGGCGCCGCGCCGCCTCGCCGTGCCCGGCCACCGGGCCGACGTCGGTGTTCATCGACGGGTTGTCGCCGATCGGCGGCACGGGGCGCGAGCCGCCGGAGGTCGGAACGTCGAAGTGGTCGCCGAACGCCGGCACGGGCCTCGGCGTCGCGGTGTCGGCCAGCGGCCCGGCCGCGTCGATCACGGCCCGTGCGGCGGACATCATGTCGGCGCAGCTCTGGAAGCGCCGCTCGGGCGCCTTCTCGAGCGCCTTCGCGATCACCGCATCGAGACCGCCGGGAAGCTCGGGGCAGACGGACGTCAAGCGCGGCGGCTCCTCCGACAGGTGCGCGTAGATGACCGCCACGTCGGTGTCGCGCGCGAACGGCAGCTCGCCGGAGAGGCAGTGGTAGAGCAGGCAGCCGAGCGAGTAGATGTCGGTACGGGCGTCGACCCGGCCGCCCTCGATCTGCTCGGGTGCGACGTAGTGGATCGTGCCGACCACGTCGCCGGCCTTCGTCAGCTGCGTCTGCGAGCCTTCGATGCGCTTCGTCAGGCCGAAGTCGGTCAGGAACGCCGTGCGCCCTTCGATCAGCACGTTCGCGGGCTTGACGTCGCGATGGATCAGGCCCTGCGCATGGGCGGCGTCGAGCGCGGCCGCGACCTGGCGGCAGACGTCGAGCGCGCGATACGGGCGCAGCCGGCCCTGCCCGCGCAGCACGGTCGAGAGGTCGGACCCCTGGATGTACTGCATCGCGAGGTAGAGGAGGCCCTCCTCCTCGCCCGCGTCGTACACCGTCACGATGTTCGGGTGCTGAAGGGCGGCGGCGATCCGTGCCTCGCGGTTGAAGCGCTCGCGGAAGTCCGAGTCCTCGGCCAGCTCGGGGGCGATGATCTTGATCGCCGCGCGCCGGCGCAGGTTGATGTGCTCGGCCCGATAGACCAAGCCCATACCGCCGCGTCCGATCCGCTCCTCGATGCGATAGCCCGCTACGACCCTGCCGAGATGCGCGTCCGTTGTCGTGTCCGCCATCATGATCAAGTATGGATGACGACGCTCTCGCCGGCACCCGTGTCCTCGTTATCGGCGGGAACCGCGACGCAGCGGAGTCACTACGTGAACTGCTGACCGCAGCGGGCAGCACGTCGGTCGATCTCGTGCCGTCGCTCGAGCTCGTGGCGGCGCAGGCGGCGGCCGCGCAGCCG
The DNA here is from genome assembly GCA_963839615.1 of uncultured Solirubrobacteraceae bacterium. Lineage (GTDB taxonomy): Bacteria > Actinomycetota > Thermoleophilia > Solirubrobacterales > Solirubrobacteraceae > DASQMT01. Next base: position 12,634 of record CAWIVY010000009.1, on the reverse strand, counting down.
CAGGTCGTCGTCAGCCTCGGCGACACCGATCCGGCGGCCGTGCGCGCGCGGCTGGACCCGCTCGGGCTGAACTCGGGGCCGCCGGTGGTGCCGATCTCCGACCTCGTGTCGGACGGCCAGCCGCTCGGATCGGCGGGCATGGGCCGGCTGCGGGCGGTGCTCGACCACCGCGCCATGCGCGTCCGCCTCGGGGAGCTGGAGGCGATCGTGGCGAGCCAGGCGCTGAGCGCGTTCCGCGACGTCGAGGCGATCCGCGTCGACACGCTCGAGCGGCTCGCGCGCGCGGCCGAGTACCGCGACGACAACTCGCCCGAGCACACCCAGCGCGTCGCCGCGCTGGCGGCGCGGATGGCGCGCGAGATGGGGGAGAGCGATCGCATGGTCTGGCTGATCCGCCAGGCCGCGCCGCTGCACGACCTCGGCAAGATCGCGATCCCTGACACGATCCTGCTCAAGCCGGGGCGGCTGGAGCCCGAGGAGTTCGAGGTCGTCAAGACCCATGCCGTGCTCGGCGCGCGCGTCCTCTCGGACGGCGGATCGGAGGTGCTCGCGGTGGCCGAGCAGATCGCCCGCTCGCATCACGAGCGCTGGGACGGCGACGGATATCCGGACGGCCTCTCCGGCGACGCGATCCCGCTCGTGGGGCGGCTCGTGGCCGTCGCGGACGTGTTCGACGTGCTCGTCCACGAACGGCCCTACAAAGAGGCGTGGACCGTGGAGGACGCCGCACGCGAGATCCGCTCGGGGGCGGGCGGCCAGTTCGATCCGGACGCGGTCGCCGCGTTCGACGGCCTCGGCGCCGGCAGCTGGACCGCTGGACTCGAGTCCAGCTAGACCCCATTCGCCTCAAGTTCGCCGGGGGGGCGGGCGATGAGAAGGACATGGGGCGCGTCATTTCTTTCGTCGTGGCTGCGCTGGCCGGGGCTTTCGTCCTCGCCGGCTGCGGAACGACCGCTGCCGGCACCGATCCCGCGGCCGTCCGTCTTGCCCCCGACCCGCCCAAGACCACGCTCGCCGCGGTCGAGCCGACCGACGGCCGGCTCGGCGACGCGACGGAGACCCGCCCCGGCACTCCGCCGCGCCGGCTGTCGCGAGGCGGCCCGCTCGACACGCGCCGTCACGGGACCCCGCCGCGCCGCGACGGCGTCGGCGCAGGCGCCGCCTGCCCGAACCCCGACCTGGCGGCCGGCGCCGAGTCGCTGCCCGCGATGGCGGACGCGACCCTCTGCCTGCTCAACGGCGAGCGCGCCGACAACGGCCTCGCGCCGCTGGTGCCCAACGCCAAGCTGGCCGTGGCCGCGACCGCCTACGCGCAGGACCTCGTCGCCGGCTCGTACTTCTCCCACGCGGGCCGCGACGGCTCCGGCGTGTTCGAGCGCGTCGACCGGACGGGCTACATGCCGCGCAACTCGGGCTGGATCCTCGGCGAGAACCTCGCCTGGGGCACCGGCAGCCTCGCGACACCCGGCGCGATCATGCGGGCCTGGATGAACTCCGACGGCCACCGCCACAACATCCTTCACCCCGATTACCGCGAGATCGGCATCGGCATCGTGGCGGGCAACCCCGCTGCCACCAACGGTCTCGGCGCGACCTACGCGACCGAGTTCGGCGCGATCGAGAGCTTCCGCGAGAGCGAGCCGGTGGCTGCCACCGCCAAGCCCGTGCAGGACTCACCGCGTGCCCGCAGGGCGCGCAAGCGGGCGCGCCGGCACGCGCGGGCGCGTATCGCCCGCCGGGCCCGGCAAGCCAGCGCGGCCGGCAAGGGTCGCGGCAGGGCCGGCGACAGGCGACGCGGCAACGTCGGCCACGTCAAGGCCCGCATCGCCATCTGAGCTGGCCTGACGGCGCCAGAGTTGCGAGAATGTCCCGACGTCACCTGACGAAGGGAGACCCATGGAGTCCTCCGAGACGACCGCCCGCGTACTGATCGTCGCCAATCGCACCGCGGCGACGCCGGCCTTGATCGAGGCGGTACGGGAGCGCGCAGCCCGCGGCCCGGCATCGTTCACGCTGCTGGTCCCGTCATCCGCCCACGGCCTGCATCAGCTCGTCGACCCCGAGGACCACGGGAGCTCCGAGGCGGAGGCGACACTCGAGCTCGCGCTGCCGCTGCTCGAGGAGGCCGCCGGCAAGCCGGTCGAGCCGATGGTCGGCGTCGCCGAGCCGCTCGCGGCGATCCAGGATGCGATCAACCTGCACGGCTTCGACGAGGTGATCATCTCCACGCTGCCGACGCGCGTATCGCGCTGGCTCAAGCTCGACCTGCCGCACAAGACGGCCGGCCTGGGCGTGCCGGTCACGACCGTCACGGCCCAGGGCACCGAGCGGATCGAAGCGCACGCCTGAGCGGCCGTCTAGCCTGGGGCCGACATGGCTCCGTTCTGGATCTGGGTGCAGGTCGCGATCGTCGTGTGCGTGCTGATCAGCGCGACGATCGCCGTCGTCAAGCTCGTATGATCGCGCCGTGTTCCGCTCGATCGTGGTCGGCACGGACGGCTCCGAGACCGCCGGCAAGGCCGTCGAGGCCGCAGTCGAGCTGGCCGGGCTGACGGGCGCGAAGCTCGAGCTGGTCTCCGCCTACGAGCCGGTGCCGAGCCAGCGGCTGCGCGCCGAGGCCCGGCAGGTCCCGGCGGACCTGCAGTGGATGGTCAACCCGCGCGAGGACGTCGACGCGACGCTCGCCGAGGCGGCCGAGCGCGTGGCCGCCGCCGGCGTCGAGTCGCGCACCTACGCGCGCGAGGGCGATCCCGCCGACGCGATCCTCGACGTCGCGGAGGAGCTGGGCTCCGACCTGATCGTGCTCGGCAACAAGGGCATGACCGGGGCCAAGCGGTTCCTGCTCGGCTCGGTTCCGAACAAGGTCTCGCACCACGCGCCCTGCTCGGTGATGATCATCCGCACGACCTGACGCTGCGGGCGTCGACGCCGCGGTCAGGCCGGCGGCGTCGTGGCCGCCCTGGCGTCGACCAGGCCCGCCCCGTAGTGGATGTCCGGCCCGGGCGCGCCGAGATCGCGCGCCGTGGCCTTCAGCCGTGCCTCGATCGCGTCGGGCGACGGCCGCTTGCCGAGCACGCCGGAGGCGATCAGCAGCGCCACGGTGCCGGACACGTGCGGCGCGGCCATCGAAGTGCCCTGGAAGTGGTCCAGGCCGAACGTGCGCACGTTCGAGGTGAACGTCATCTGGAAGACGTCGCGCCCCGTCGCGCTCGAGCGGGAGGCAGTTCGGGTCGTCGCCGATCGAGGCGTCCGCGCCCCCGCCCGGGGCGACGAGGTCGAGCGTCGGGCCCTGGTTGGAGTACTTGGCCAGGCATCCGTGCTCAGTCGTGGCGCCGACGGAGAGCACGTTCTCGGCGCGGGCCGGGTACGCGACGGAGCTGGCGGAGGCGTTGCCGGAGGCGCCGACGACGACCACGCCCTTGCGCCGGGCCATGCGCAGCGCGTCGAGGATGTCGGGGATCTCGCTCGCGCGCACCGTCTCTGCCGAACTCGAACGAGAGGTTGATGACGTCGGCGTGGTTGCGGGCCGCGAAGCGGATCCCGCGCGAGATCGCCGCGCTGTCGCCCTCCCCGTAGCGGTCGAGCACCCGCACCGGCATGATCCGCGCGCCGAACGCCAGGCCCGGTGACGCCGACGCCGTTGTCGACGCTCTCGGCGATCGTGGACGCGACGTGAGTGCCGTGCCCGTTGAGGTCGTGCGGGAAGCGGTCGTCGTCGACGAAGTCGTAGCCGCGCGGTGAAGCGGTTGCCGCGCAGGTCGGGCGAGCGGGCGAAGCGCCCGCGGTCGGAGTACGCGACGCCGGTGTCGAGCACCGCCACGACGACGCCGCTGCCACCCGGGCGGCCGGCGCGCGCGAGGTTGTCCCACGCGTCCGGGGCGTTGACGCCGAACGGGCCGGCGAAGTTCCACTGCAGCGCCTGCCAGCCGCCGGGCGTCGCGGCGCGTCCGGGGTCGTTGGGCACGAAGCTCGCGCGCGCGATGTAGTTCGGGGTCGCGCTCAGCACGTCCGGGCGCTCCCGCAGCCGCGCGATCGTCTCGCCCAGCGTGCTGCCGGGCGCGACCTTCACGACCCGCGTCACCGGGTCCGGCTGCGGCGCGTAGCGGACGATCACCTCGTCGGGCACGTAGTCCGCCGCGCCGGCGCCGGCGAGGACAGCAGTGCCGTGGCGACGGCGGCGAGGAGGAGTGAGCGGCGGAGCATCGGCGTTGGTAGAACAGTCTCAACAGTCGGAAGTTGCCGGACAACACCGACATTCGTCTGGTCTGCGAGGCTGGACGACGATGGCGGGCGCGTTCTTCCCTCGCGACGAGTACTTCATGCGCCTGGCGATCCGCGAGGCCGAGCGCGCGCTGGAGCACGACGACGTCCCGATCGGGGCCGTGGTCGTCGCCGCCGGCGAGGTGATCGGCGCGGGCCGCAACGAGCGCGAGCTGCGCCAGGACCCGACCGCGCACGCCGAGATGCTCGCCCTGCGCGAGGCCGCCCGGCACGTCGGCAGCTGGCGGGTCCTCGAGAGCGTCCTCTACGTCACGCTCGAGCCGTGCGCGATGTGCGCCGGCGCGATCGTGCTCGGCCGCGTCGCGCGGGTCGTCTACGGCACGGCCGACCCGAAGGCGGGCGCGGCCGGCAGCGTGCTCGACGTGCTCGGCGAGCGCCGCCTCAACCACCGCCCCGAGGTCGCGGGCGGGCTGCTGCGCGGAGGAGTGCGCCGCGCTGCTGGTCGACTTCTTCTCCTCCCGCCGCTGACACGCCATGCTGGACCCATGAGCGCGACCCAGAATCCCGCCGGCGCCGTCCTCCCGGCCACGCTGCGGCTCGGGCCCGTGCATCTCACCGTCGCCGATCTCGACCGCTCGTCGGCCTTCTACCAGGACAGCCTCGGGCTGCGGGTGCACCGCCGCGAGGATCCCGTCGCGGCGCTCGGCGCCGGCGCGGACGACCTCGTCGTGCTGCACGAGGAGCCTGGCGCGGGGCCCGCGGGCCGCCACGCCGGGCTCTTCCACTTCGCCCTGCTCTACCCGTCGCGCGAGGAGCTCGCGCGTGCCGTCCAGCGGCTCGCGGCGACCCGCATCGCCGCTCACGGGCGCGTCCGACCACGGCGTCTCGGAGGCGATCTACCTGTCCGACCCCGACGGCAACGGGATCGAGCTCTACGCCGACCGCCCGCGCGCGGCGTGGCCGCCGCCCTCCGGCGCGGCGAGCGCGTCGGCATGTTCACGCGCCCGCTCGACCTCGAGGCACTGCTCGCGACGGCCGCGGGCGCCGAGCCGCCTCGTCACGCGGGCGCGGGCCTGCGCATGGGCCACGTGCACCTGCACGTCGGCGACATCGCCGCCGCGAGCGCCTTCTACGCGGACGTGCTGGGCTTCGAGCTGATGGCCACCTACCCCGGCGCGCTCTTCCTCGCCGCCGGCGGCTACCACCACCACCTCGGCGTGAACACCTGGGCCGGCGAGGGCGTCGGCCCGGCGCCGCCGGCGACGGTCGGGCTGCGCGAGTGGACGATCGTGCTCGACGCGGACTCGCTCGCCGCCCTACGGGCGCGCGTCACCGCCGCCGGGGTCGGCGACGGCGACGGCGACGTCCTCGCGGACCCCTGGGGGATCCGCGTGCGCGCTCAGCTCGGCTGAGGGACCACCCGGATGTAGGGCTTCGGGGAGTCCCAGCCGTCCGGGTAGGCCTTCTTCGCGTCCTCGTCGGAGACCGACCCGGCGATGATCACGTTGTCGCCCGGCTGCCAGTTCACGGGCGTCGCGACCTTGTGCTTGGCCGTGAGCTGCAGCGAGTCGACGACGCGCAGCACCTCGTCGAAGTTGCGGCCCGTGGTCATCGGATAGATGAGGATCAGCTTGATCTTCTTGTCCGGCCCGATGACGAAGACGTTGCGCACGGTCTGGTTGTCGGCCGGCGTGCGCTCCGTCGCCTCGCCGGAGGTGTCCTCGGGCAGCATCCCGTAGAGCTTGGAGACCTTGAAGTCGGAGTCGCCGATGATCGGGTAGTTGGGCGCGGTCCCCTGCGTCTCCTCGATGTCGCTCGCCCACTTCTCGTGGTTGTCGAGCGGATCGACGGACAGCCCGATGATCTTGACGTTCCTGCTGTCGAAGTCCGGCTTGATCCTCGCCATGTAGCCGAGCTCGGTCGTGCAGACCGGCGTGAAGTCCCGCGGGTGGGAGAACAGCACCGCCCACGAGTCGCCGATCCAGTCGTGGAAGCGGATAGTGCCCTCGGTCGTCTCGGCTTCGAAATCCGGAGCCGTTTCGCCTAGGTTTAGAGCCATCAGGTCCTCCTGTTGTAGGTCTCCGGAACGGAGGGGGAGGGATTCGAACCCTCGGTACGGTTGCCCGCACAACGGTTTTCGAGACCGCCCGATTCAACCACTCTCGCACCCCTCCAGGGTGGGAGGGGAACGATAGCGTCGCCGCGTAACCTGCCCTTCATGGACGAGGCAACCCTTGCGCGCTTCGCCGACCTCATCGTCGGCTTCGGCGCCAACGTGCAGACCGATCAGATCGTCAACATCGGCTGCGAGCCCGGCAAGGAGTACATGGTGCGGGCGCTTGCCGCCAGCGCCTACCGCCATGGCGCGAAGTTCGTCGACATCGGCTGGTTCGACCCCCACGTCAAGCGCGCGCGGATCGAGCACGCGCGCCCGGACACGCTCGACTTCGTGCCGCCGTGGTACGGCGAGCGACTGCTGGCCCTCGGCGAGCAGCGCGGCGCCAGCATCTCGCTCTCAGGGTCGAGCGCGCCCGGCCTGCTCGCAGACCTCGATCCCGCGCTCGTCGGCAAGGACCGGTTGCCGGCGGTCAAGGAGGCCATCCGGGTCGTCAACGACCGCACGTTGAACTGGACGATCTGTCCCTGCCCGACCCAGGTCTGGGCCGACCTCGTCTTCGGCGACCTCGACGAGGGCGAGCGGCTCGACCGGCTCGAGCGGGAGCTGCTGCACGTGCTGCGGCTCGACGAGGAGGACCCGATCGCGGCCTGGAGGGCGCGCGCCGACACGCTCGTCGGCGCCGCCGAGCGGCTCTCGGACCGCCGCTTCGACGCGTTGCACTACGAGGGCCCCGGGACCGACCTGACGGTCGGCCTGCTGCCCTCCTCGGGCTGGCAAGCCGCGCGCTTCCAGACCGTCGACGGGATCGAGCACATGCCCAACCTCCCGACCGAGGAGGTCTTCACCTCGCCCGATCCCGAGCGCACGCAGGGCACGGTGACATCGACGAAGCCGCTCGTGCTGGTCGACGGGACCGTCGTGCGCGATCTCGTCGTCCGCTTCGACGGCGGGCGGGTCGCGAACCTGGAGGCCTCCGAGGGCGCCGAGACGCTCAGGACGATCATCGGCACCGACGACGGCGGGGGCACGCCTCGGCGAGGTCGCGCTCGTCGACCGCGAGGGACGCATCGGCGAGCTCGGGACGATCTTCTACGACACGCTGCTCGACGAGAACGCGGCGAGCCACATCGCGCTCGGCCAGGGCTTCCCGTTCGTGCTCGACGAGGAGGACCGCGAGCGCTGCAACGAGTCCGAGATCCACATCGACTTCATGATCGGCTCGAACGAGCTCACGGTCACGGGGATAACCCGCGAGGGCGACAGCGTCCCGCTGCTGGCCGAGGGCCGCTGGCAGGTCTGAGCGGCTACCCTCCTGCCCTCCAGGAGAGGTGCCGGAGCGGCTGAACGGGCACGACTGGAAATCGTGTGACGGGGGTCAACCTCGTCCGAGGGTTCGAATCCCTCCCTCTCCGCTGGCGCTTTGGAGCCGCCGGCATGACCCCTGTCGCTTGAGCAGCCCGGCGCCCCAGCCGAGCAAGGGCCAGACCGGCCAGAAGTAGCCCGCGCCGGTCACGCCCCAGATCGCGATCAGCAGCAGGTTGACCGCGAGGAACGCCGCCCACTGCTGCGGCACGCGGGGGCGGGTGCGCGTGCGCGTGCGCGGCGGCGCAGCGCGCCGCGGGAGGTCGTCGACGAGCACGGCGAGCTGGTCGCGGGTGACGGCGCCGTAGGCGCGGTCGAGCCGCTCGGAGAGCTCCTCGACCGTCAGCCGGCCCTGAGCGGCGTGCTCGCGCAGAAGCTCGACGTGGTGCTCGCGCTCGGCGTCGGATGCGCGGATGCCACTGTCGGGGGGAGGCGTCATGGCGACAATCTATCATGGATGGTCCAATATGGAGCTTACGCCTACATCGATCATCGTCCTCGGCATGCTGGAGTTCGGCGCGGCCACCCCGTACGACCTCAAGGCGCGCGTCGCGAACTCGATCGGCAACTTCTGGTCGGTCCCGCACTCCGCGCTCTATGCCGAGCCCGAGCGGCTGCTGAAGGCGGGCCTGGTAGCCGAGCGCCGCGAGGAGGGCGGGCGCCGGCGGCGCGAGTTCTCGCTCACCGCCGCAGGCCGCGCGGCGCTCGACGAGTGGCGCGCCGACCCTGCCGCCGGCCAGGTCGAGTTGCGCAACCCGGCCCTGCTGAAGCTCTTCTTCGGCGCCGACCCCGCGCAACTCGCCGCGACCGAGCTCGAGCGCCACCGCGCGAAGCTCGCTCACTACGAGGCGATACGAGCCGGCGACGACGGCAGCGGGCCGCGCGGGCCGTTCCTCGCACTCGAGGCCGGCCTGCGCCACGAGCGCGAGTGGATCGACTTCTGGCAGGAGCTCGTGGCGAGCAACCGCGCCTAGGCTGCGCGGATCCCGCCACGCTACCGGCCTGCTGGCCCGCTGCTGCTCGGCCTCGGCGTCGTCACGCTCTGGCGGACGCGCCGCGCTGAGGGCGGCCTGCCGCGCCGCTACCTGCGCCGCTCGCTGCTCGGCGCCGCGGGGCGCCGTCCTCTTCCTGTCCGTCGTGCTGCCGGTGAGCATGGCCTACGTCGAGTCGCACGTGGGACGCGCGGTCGTGCCGCCGGCAGACCTTGGCGCCGCCCACGAGGAGGTCTCGTTCGAGACGAGCGACGGGCTCACGCTGCGCGGCTGGTACGTGCCGTCCCGCAACGGCGCCGCCGTGATCGCCTTCCCGGGCCGCAGGGGCCCGATGGCGCACGCGCGCATGCTCGCCCGCCACGGCTACGGCGTGTTGATGTTCGACCGCCGCGGCGAGGGCGAGAGCGACGGCGACCCGACCTCGTGGGGCTGGGACAACGACAAGGACCTCATGGCCGCGATCGCGTTCCTGCAGCACCGCCGCGACGTCGATCCCGAGCGGATCGGCGGGCTCGGGCTGTCCGTCGGCGGCGAGATGATGATCCAGACCGCGGCCGAGACCGACGCGCTCGCGGCCGTTGCTTCCGAGGGAGCAGGCATGCGCTCGGTGCGCGAGGCGATCGATTCGCCGGCGTCCGTCGAGAAGTGGCTCGGTACCCCTTCAAGGCGGTCGAGACCGCGGCGACCGCCGTCTTCCACGACGCGACGCCGCCGGCCAGCCTCGTCGACCTCGTCGCGGGCGTCGCGCCGCGCCCGCTGCTGCTCATGTACTCCGGCAAGGGGCAGGGCGGCGAGGTGCAGCTCAACCCCGTGTTCCACCGCGCCGCGGGCGCGTCGAGCACGCTCTGGGAGATCCCCGGCGCCGGGCACACCGGCGGCATCCGCGCCCAGCCGGACGAGTACGAGCGCCGCGTCGTCGGGTTCTTCGACGCCGCGCTCTGATCAGCCGTCGCGGCGCTCGATGTAGCTCATGACGTGCTTGATGCGCGTGTAGTCCTCGAGCGAGTACATCGAGAGGTCCTTGCCGTAGCCGGACCGCTTGAAGCCGCCGTGCGGCATCTCGGCGACGAGCGGGATGTGGCAGTTGATCCAGACGCAGCCGAAGTCCAGCAGCCGCGAGACCCGCATCGCGCGCCCGTGGTCCTCCGTCCAGACGCTCGACGCGAGGCCGTAGGGGACGCCGTTGGCCCACTCGATCGCCTTGTCCTCGTCGTCGAAGCCCTGCACGGTGATCACCGGCCCGAAGATCTCGTTCTGGATCATCTCGTCGTCCTGGCGCAGGCCGTCGACGACGGTCGGCTCGTAGAAGTACCCGCGGTCGCCCTGCCTGTGGCCGCCGGCGACGACGTTGACATGCTCGGGCGCGCGCTCGAGGAACCCGCTCACGCGCTCGAGCTGGCGGGCGTTGTTGAGCGGTCCATAGAGCACGTCGCCGTCGTCGGGCGGGCCGGTGCGCGTGTTGCGTGCCTGCTCGCCGAGTGCGGCGACGAAGTCGTCGTGGATGCGCGGGGCGGCCAGGACGCGAGTGGCGGCGGTGCAGTCCTGTCCCGCGTTGAAGTAGCCGGCGATCGCGATGTTCTCGGCGGCCAGCTCGAGGTCGGCATCGTCGAACACGATCACGGGCGCCTTGCCACCGAGCTCGAGGTGGACGTTCTTGACGTCGTCGGCCGCCGCCTTCGCGACGGCGATGCCGGCGTTGACGCTGCCGGTGATCGAGACCATCGCCGGGGTCGGGTGCGCGACGAGCGACGCGCCCGTCTCGCGATCGCCGCAGACGACGTTGAAGACGCCGGGGGGCAGGAACTCCGCCATCAGCTCCGCCATCCAGACCGTGCTGGCGGGCGTCGTGTCGGACGGCTTGAGCACCATCGTGTTGCCGGCCGCGAGCGCCGGCGCCCACTTCCAGACGGCCATCATCGCCGGGTAGTTCCACGGCGTCACCGCCCCGCAGACGCCGACAGGCTCGCGCCGTACGTACGACGTGTAGCCCTGCATGTACTCGCCCGCCGACTTGCCCTCGAGCGTTCGCGCGGCGCCCGCGAAGAAGCGGATCTGGTCGCACATCGGCGGGAGCTCCTCCGACGCGGTCAGCTCGCGCGGCTTGCCGGTGTTCTGCGACTCGACGGCGACCAGCTCGTCGGCGCGCTGCTCGATCGCATCGGCGATCCGCAGCAGGGCGAGCTGGCGCGCGCCGGGCGTGGCGTCGCGCCAGGTCGCGAACGCGCGCGCGGCCGACCCGAAGGCGGCGTCGATGTCGGCCGGCCCGGACAGGGGCGCCGTGGCGTACTTCTCGCCGGTGCTCGGGTCGATCAGGTCGCTGGTGCGCCCGTCCGCCGTGGGGACGCGCTCGCCGTCGATGAAGTTGCTGATCTCGGTGGTCATCGGGCTCTCCTCGGGACGCGGTGGCGCTGGGATGCTCCCATGTGCGCGGCGCGGCGTGGCGCTTCGCGCACAAGCTACCCGATGTAGCTCATGACGTGCTTGATGCGCGTGTAGTCCTCGAGCGAGTACATCGAGAGGTCCTTGCCGTAGCCGGACCGCTTGAAGCCGCCGTGCGGCATCTCGGCGACCAGCGGGATGTGGCAGTTGATCCAGACGCAGCCGAAGTCCAGCCGCCGCGAGACCCGCATCGCTCGTCCGTGGTCCTCCGTCCAGACGCTCGAGGCCAGGCCGTACGGGACGCCGTTGGCCCACTCGATCGCCTTGTCCTCGTCGTCGAAGCTCTGCACGGTGATCACGGGCCCGAAGATCTCGTTCTGGATCATCTCGTCGTCCTGGCGCAGGCCGTCGACGACGGTCGGCTCGTAGAAGTAGCCGCGGTCGCCCTGCCGGTGGCCGCCGGCGACGACGTTGACGTGATCGGGCGCGCGCTCGACGAAGCCGCTCACGCGCTCGAGCTGGCGCGCGTTGTTGAGCGGTCCGTAGAGCACGTCGCCGTCGTCGGGCGGGCCGGTGCGCGTGTTGCGCGCCTGCTCGCCGAGCGCGGCGACGAAGTCGTCGTGGATGCGCGGGCCGGCGAGCACGCGCGTGGCGGCGGTGCAGTCCTGGCCCGCGTTGAAGTAGCCGGCGATCGCGATGTTCTCGGCGGCCAGCTCGAGGTCGGCGTCGTCGAACACGATCACGGGCGCCTTGCCGCCGAGCTCGAGGTGGACGTTCTTACATCGTCGGCCGCCGCCTTCGCGACCGCGATGCCGGCGTCGACGCTGCCGGTGATCGAGACCATCGCCGGCGTCGGGTGCGGACCACCGCCGCGCCCGTCCCGCGATCGCCGCAGACGACGTTGAAGACCCCCGGGGGAAGGAACTCCGCCATCAGCTCGGCCAGCCAGACGGTGCTGGCGGGCGTCGTGTCCGACGGCTTGAGGACCATCGCGTTGCCGGCCGCGAGCGCCGGCGCCCACTTCCAGGTCGCCATCATCGCGGGGTAGTTCCAGGGCGTCACCGCCGCGCAGACGCCGACCGGCTCGCGCCGGATGAAGGACGTGTAGCCCTGCATTACTCGCCGGCGGACTTGCCCTCGAGCGCACGCGCGGCGCCTGCGAAGAAGCGGATCTGATCGACCATCGGCGGGATCTCCTCCGACGCCGTCAGCTCGCGCGGCTTGCCGGTGTTCTGCGACTCGACCGCGACCAGGTCGTCCGCGCGCGCCTCGATCGCGTCGGCGATCCGCAGCAGCGCGAGCTGGCGCTCGCCGGGCGTGGCGTCGCGCCATGCCTCGAACCCGCGGGCGGCCGAGTCGAAGGCGGCGTCGAGGTCGGCGGCCCCGGACAGGGGCGCCGTGGCGTACTTCTCGCCGGTGCTCGGGTCGATCAGGTCACTGGTGCGGCCATCCGCGGCGGGGGCGCGCTTGCCGTCGATGAAGTTGGTGATCTCTGTGGTCATCGGCTCTCCTCGGGATGCGGTGGCGATTGGATGCTGCCATGTGCACGACGCGGCCGGGG
>CAWIVY010000008.1:0-64943 GCA_963839615.1 uncultured Solirubrobacteraceae bacterium | reverse complement strand
AGGCTCACGTCGAGCGGTCCGGCCGTGCGCAGGTCCTGCGCGCCGAACACGACGAACGCCTCGCCCGTCGCGGCGCGGCCGGGGAACGAGCGCCCCCACGAGCCGAGCACGATGTCGTCGATGCCGTCGCCGTTGACGTCGCCGGCGCAGTCCACGCCGGTGCCGAAGAAGCTGTTCTCCGCCGGCCCCCTCGATGCGGAGGGTGCCGCCGGCCGGGTCGGCGAGGTCGGCGGCGCCGATACCCGGACCGCCGAAGGTGACGTAGATCGCGCCCTCCCACGAGAGCTGCGCCGGCCGGGTGCTCCATCGCGGTGCGCCGGCGATCACGTCGTCGACACCGTCGCCGTCCACGTCGCACGGCCCGGACGCGAGCGCGGACCAGACCCTGTCCTCCCCGTCCCCCGCGATCCGCACCAGCGGCTGGCCGGCGAGGTCGACCGGCCGCAGCGGGTCGGGCGTCGAGGCCCGTGCCGGCACCACGCCCGGAGAGCCGCGCAAGGACCGCCGGCACGCCGTCCTCGGCCGGCACGCGGAGCATCGCCGTGCGCCAGCCGGGCCCGGCCGGCGCGAAGCCGACCGTCAGGCTGCACGCCGGCCCGGGCGCGACGACCGCGCCGGAGCACGCGTCGTCGCCGAGCGCGAACGGGCCCCCGCCGTCGATCGCCGCGGCGCCGAGCCGCAGCGGCGCGTTGCCGCCGTTGCGGACCGTGAAGTGGCGCGTGCCGGGGCCCCGGCCGAACTCCCAGCCGGCCGGGGTGACCGCCGCCGCGGGCTGCGTGGCCTCGGCCGTGAGCGCCAGCGGCGCCGGGCCGTAGCCGCTGATCGCCAGCGCCGACGCGAACGGCCCGAGGTCGCCGGGCGCGAACTCGATCGTGGCCGTGCAGCTGGCGGCCGGCGCGAGCGCGGCGGCGCAGGTGTGCCCGGCCACGGGCGAAGCCCGTAGCTGACGCTGAGCGCCCCCAGGGTGTAGGCGGCGGCGTCCTCGTTCGTGATCGTCACCGTGAACGGCTCGGCGGCCCCTCCGACGGGGACGGCGCCGAACGCGTGGGCGGTCGCCGACAGCGCGAGGTCACGGCCCGTGCCGGTGAGCGCGGCGGACGTCAGCGCCGGGCCGTTCGTCCCGATCTCCAGGGCCGCGGTGGCGGCTCCCGTCGCGTCCGGGTCGAACGCCACGAGGACGCGGCACGTCTCGCCCGTGGCCAGCGGCTGGCCGGCGCCGCGGGCCGTGCAGGTGTCATCGGTGACCGTGAACTGGCCGGCGCCGACGCCGGTGAGCGTCACGCCCGTGACGGCGAGCGGGTCTGTGCCCGTGCTCGTGACGGTGTAGGTCCGCGGCGTCCCGGGCCCGGCGTCGACCTGCCGGTTGCCGGCGCTGAACGCGGTCGCCGGGGTGAGCGTCGCGGTGGGCGCGGCGGCCGCGGCGGCGGGCAGGAGGACGAGCGCCGTGAGCGCGACGAGCGCGGCGGCCGCGCAGCCGGCGACGGTAGCTCGGCTTTCTGCCAGGTGTCGGTGAGCATGGGCCTCTGGGGAGCGGTGGACAAAAACGTTAGGCGGCCCTAACTTAGGTGACCCTAACGGATGTTCGCGGGTAGCGCGTGACCATGCGTATCGGCTACTTCCTGTCCTGCGAGGAGTTCGGACCGCGCGAGCTGGTCGACAGGCGACACTCGCCCGCGGGCGGGCTTCGAGCGGCTCTGGATCTCCGACCACTTCCACCCCTGGAACGACGAGCAGGGCGAGAGCCCGTTCGTCTGGTCGGTGATCGGGGCGCTCGCGCAGGCCGTCCCCGGCCTGCCGTCGACGACGGCGGTGACCTGCCCGACCGTCCGCATCCACCCGGCGATCATCGCGCAGGCCGCGGCAACCGCGGCGGTGCTGCTCGAGGGCCGCTTCACGTTCGGCGTCGGCACCGGCGAGGCGCTCAACGAGCACATCCTCGGCGACCGCTGGCCCGCGGTCGACGTGCGGCTGGAGATGCTCGAGGAGGCCGATCGACGTGATTCGCGCGCTGTGGGCCGGCGACCGGTCAGCCATCAGGGCGAGCACTACACGGTCCAGAACGCGCGGATCTACACGGTCCCGGACCACCGCCGCCGGTCTACGTCTCCGGGTTCGGGCCGAAGGCGGGCGAGCTGGCCGGCCGGATCGGCGACGGCTTCTGCACCGTCAGCCCGACGCGGACGGTCGACGCGCTTCCGCGCGAGCGGCGGCGGCGACAAGGCCGGTCCAGGGCGGGCACGAAGGTCTGCTGCGGACCGGACGAGGCGGCCGCCCGCGCCACCGCCCACCGGCTCTGGCCGAACGACGGGCTCCCGGGCGAGCTCCCCAGGTCCTCCCCACGCCCGCGCACTTCGAGCAGGCCACGGAGCTCGTGACCGAGGAGATGGTCGCCGAGGCGATGCCGTGCGGGCCGGACATCGACCGCCATCGTCGCGACGCTCCAGGCGTTCGCCGACGCGGGCACGACGAGCTCTACATCCAGCAGATCGGCGACTGGTACGCCGAGTTCTTCGACGGCTCGAGCGCGAGGTGCTCCCCAGATTCAGTCGATAGTCCGGCTCCCGGACGCCCCCCCCCCGCGGAGCAGCCGCTTGGCGCTGCACCCGCGTGCTGGTCGTCGAGCCGCCGGTCGAACGGGACGCAGACGTGCCGGTCGCGGTACGGCGCGAGCTCGCGCACGGTGTTGAACGCCGCCCCGGCGACGATCCCGGCGGCGCCGGGGTACAGCGGCGCGGCGGGGATCGCGTCGACCGTCTCGGCGCCGGCGGGCAGGTCGTCGACGGTGATCGGGGTGACGACGCCGAGCGGCGCCCCCGCAGCGGCGCTCGTCGGCGATCCGGGCGAGCGCGCGGACCTCGCGGGCCGGGCCGGAGTGCACGACGAGCCACCGGCGCGCCGGCCCGGGCAGCGGACGCGGATCCGGCGCCGGGGACGGGGAGCCCCGAGCGGCGCGACGTTCCCGCTCAGCGCGGCGAGCGCCCGCGCATGGCCGGGCTGGAGCGCCTCGACCACCGCGATGGCGTCGTAGCGCGGGAAGCGGCGCCCTCGCACCGGCGCGCGTAGACGCCCCCAGCGCAGCAGCCGCGCGGTGCGGCGCAGCTCCAGGCCGGCCAGCGCCCGGAGCCCGCACAGCTCGCCCATCACCCCGCCGGGGAACGCGTCGACGAGCAGCGCGTCGGGCGTCCCCGCTCCGCGATCCGCCCGCGCCACCCAGCGCCCCGAGCGCGGCAGGATCGGCCGCGTCGTCGTAGCCGGGCGTGCAGACCCTCCAGGCCGCCGGCGGCGCGCCGGTGCTCGGGCGCGGCGAGCAGCACCGCCTCGCCCTCCCAGCCCGCTCGCCGCGAGGACCGCCACGGTGCGGGTCACGTGCCCGAGCCCGCCGCCGAGCGCGTAGCAGAGAAGTCGCCGGGCCACCGCCTCCACCATGGCAGGACGTTCGGTCCGTTCGCCTGCCCGATGGTCCCTGTCGCACGCGGCCGCCGGACGGCTAGGTTTCCGGGCAGCGCCCGCTGACGGGCCATGCCCCCGGGTGTGTCCGAATCACCTGCCACCACCCACGAGCCAGAGCAGCCGCCGGTCGCGGCGCCGGTCGTCGCCGCGCCCGCGCCGCCCGGGCGTCGCCCTCACGCCCGCCGCCTACGCCGCGGTGAGCACCTTCAACCGCCTGGGCGCACCCGGCCTGGCGGGCGGGATGGCGCCCGGCACGGTGATCGCCCTGCAGCGCGCGGCGGGCAACCACGCGGTCGCGCCGCTGCTGGCGCGCGCGCCCACGGCCGCGCCCCCTGCGCCGACCGGCACGACACCGCTCGCGGACGTGTCGAGCAGCACCGACTGGGGCGCGATCTGGGACGAGCACAAGCTCGACTTCGCCCGCACGGCGCTCGAGGTGGCGCGCCTGTACCCCGGCTACGGCCTGTTCGCCGGGTTCACGGCGGACGGCATCAACGTCTACCAGGACTTCGACAAGATCGCGGGCGAGGAAGCGCCCTGGTTCAAGATGTTCCTGGGCCTGCGCAGCGGGATCATGGTCCTCAACAACGGGCTGGGCCACCTCGCTTACGTCAACCAGCTCGTGCAGGACGGGATGGCCGTGTCCGTCGTGTTCGTCGAGTTCACCCCGGTGAGCGCGGCGACGCAGGACATGATCAAGCTGGGCAAGACCTACCTCGACGCCTGGCAGTTCCTGTTCGACTTCGGCCTCTCCTGCGGCGCCCTCTACCGGACGACGAAGGCGCCGCCGGGCTCCCCCTCGGCCAAGGCCTGGCACGAGACGACGACGAACTTCGAGGCCAACGCGCTCGGCGACCTGGTGCAGGGCGTGCTCGACCTGATCGACATGGTGACGGGCGGCTTCGGCAACTGCGAGCCGATCAAGCAGGGCACGTCGTGCTCCGCGGCCTGCTGCGGCAGTCGAAGTTCATCAAGCAGGTCGCCGTCGCGGTCATCCAGGGCTGGTACAACGTCTGGGGCGGCACGGGGCTCGAGGGGGTCACCAAGCCGGCGGCCGCCCCGCCCGGCGGGCCGGCCGTGGCGCGGCTCGAGGCGTCGCCGGAGGCGACGGGCGCGGTCACCGACATCGCGCGCCGCGTGGCCGCCGAGGCGATCCTGCTCGAGCTCGGCCAGATGAAGGGCGCCTACGAGACCGGCGACGCGCTGCTCGGCGCGGCCTCGGACTACGTGAGCCAGCAGCTCGACGAGCTCAACCAGATCGCGACCACGGTGCTCGGCGGCCAGGACCCGTTCATCGTCGCCCGCGACGCCGCCGCCGAGGGGCTCCACTCGCTCGAGGCGCGGATCGGCGAGCTGACGCAGATGAAGGCGATGTCGACGACGGCGAAGGAGAAGGCGACCGGGCTCAAGGAGTTCAGCGACGAGGCGCTCGCCGCGATCGACGTGCTCGTGGTCCCGGACGTGAAGATCCCCGAGGCCGACCTCGGCGAGGGCGTGCTCGCCGACGCCGCCGAGGCGGTGGCCGACACCGCCGGCGGGGTCGCGAACGCGGGGATCGAGGTGCTCGTGGCGGAGATCAACGAGGAGGTCGAGGCCGCCAAGGCCACCCTGCGCGCGCCCATCCAGGAGCTCAAGGCCGGCGCCGACGACGTCGCCGCGTTCATGCAGATCGTCGTCGACCAGGCCGGCGAGCAGATCGCCTTCGCCCAGGCGAAGATCGCCAGCTTCACCGCGGCCCTGGAGCAATGCAACAACTTCGAGGACGTCGTCAACCTGATCGTCCAGCAGGTCTTCGAGATGCTCGGCGTCGAGTCGGACTTCAAGGTCGAGGACGTCCGCGAGGGCTGGCAGGAGGTCGGCACGATGATCGACGAGGCGATCCTGGTGCGGGCCGAGGGCCTGCGCGACTCGGCCTCCGGTGGCGGCCCGGCGCCCGCGCCCCCCGCGTCGGCGCCCGTGTTCGCGGCGCCGCCGGCCGAGCCGCCCGACGGTGGCGGCGACGGTGCGGGCGGTGGGAGCCCGAACGGCGGCGGCGGTGCCGCGGGCGGTCGCAGCGGCCGGGGCGGGGCGCCCGGCGGCGGCGTGGGCGCGGCGGCGGCGGCGGCGACGACGGCGGCGGCCGGAGCGCGGAGCCCGAGCGCGCGGCGGGCCCCGGTGCGGCCGGGCGGGGCCGAGGCACAGGCCGCCGGTGCAGCCGCGGCGGGGGCGGCGGCGGCGGCCCCGGCAGGCGCGCAGGCGGCAGCGGCCGATGCCGCCGCCGCGGCCGGTGCGGGCGCGGCCGCTGGAGCGGACGCGGCGGGCGCCGCGGCAGCCGGTGCAGGCGCGCGCGCCGCCGGCGCCGACGCGGTGCCCGACGAGCGCCGGCGGAACTAGGCGACGAGTTGGCTTCTGCTATCCGACGCGAAGTCGGCGAGCGCAGGTGGGTGTCGAGTTCGCCGCGGATACCGCGGTCAACTCAGCGACCTGCCGGCGCTGCCCGCGGCGAGCGCGTCCGCCCACGTGGCCACGGTAGGCCGAGGGCATCGGCCGGGCGATGCCGAAGCCCTGCGCGAGGTCGCAGCCCAGCGCGCGCAGGACGGCGAGCGTGGCGTCGTCCTCGACGCCCTCGGCCACGACCTCGAGCCCGAGCCGGTGGGCGAGCTCGATCGTCGTGTCGACGATGCTGCGGTTCGCGGTCCCGGCTCGAGCCCGGCGACGAACGCGCGGTCGATCTTCAGCGCGGCGACCGGCAGCCGCTCCAGGTAGGCGAGCGACGAGTGGCCCGTGCCGAAGTCGTCGACGCTGAGCCGGACGCCGAGCGCCGCGAGGCGCTCGAGCACGGCGAGGCTGCCCTCGAGGTCGTGCATCGCCGCCGACTCGGTGATCTCCAGCTCGAGCTCTCCCGGCGCCGCCGGCGAGCAGCCGGACGACGTCGTCGACGACGCCCGGCCGATCGCGCGCGTGGAGAGGTTGACCGCGACGGCGATCCGGTGCCCGGCCGCGGCCCAGCGCGCCTGGTCGGCGACGGCGCGCTCGAGCACCCACGTCGTGAGGTTCCGGATCAGGCCCGTGCGCTCGGCCAGGCCGATGAACACGTCGGGCGGCGACGAGCCCGTGCCCCGGCCGGTCCCAGCGGACGAGCGCCTCGACGCCGGCCGGCAGTCCGGTGCGGACGTCGAGCTTGGGCTGGTAGTGCAGCACGAGCTCGCCGGCCGGGATCGCGCGCCGCAGCTCGGGCGCGAGGGCGAGCCGCTCGGCGGCGCCGGCGTCATGGCCGGCTCGAACGCGGACCCAGCCGCGCGGCGCTCCTTCGCGGCGCGCAGCGCGACGTCGGCCTGGCGCAGCAGCGTGCCGGCGTTGTCGGCGGGCGCGGCGGCGATGCCCGCGACGGCCCGCACGTCGATCTCGAGCCCGGCGATCGCGACCGGCCGCTCGAGCGCCGCTGCGGCCGCGGCGACGACGGCCTCGGCGCGGTCGTCGTCGCAGACCACCGCGAACGTGTCCCCGCCCGTGCGCGCGACGAGCTCCTCGTGGCCGGCGCGCGGGTCAGCCGCTCCGCGACGGCGCACAGCAGCGCATCGCCGGCGCGGTGGCCGAGCGCGTCGTTGACGTCCGCGAACCCGACGAGGTCGAGCACGACCACCGCCGGCGCGTCCGCCGGTCGGCCAGCCGGCGCGCGAGCGCCTGCTCGACCGCGTGGCGCGACGCGACGCCGGTGAGCGAGTCGACCCGCGCCTGCGCCTCCACGAGCAGCGCCTGGCGGCTGCCGAGCTGGATCCCCGCGAGCGGCAGCCCGAGCAGCGGCACGAGCAGGAGGTCGCGCGCCGCCGACGGCCACGACGATCGGCGCGAACGCGACCAGCAGGAGCGTGGTGAAGGCGACGAACGGTGCCTCGTCGGCACAGCGGCGCCAGAGCGACTCGCCCCGGAGCAGCGCCGCCGGGAGCATGGCCAGCGTGGTGTTGACGACCGCGAACACGACGGCGGCGGGCACCAGCGCGAGGAACTCCGTCGTCCCGGCGGCCTCGAGCCCCGGCGCACCGGCGAGCACGCCGTAGACGAGCCGGCCACCAGCCAGGAGATGCCGTACTGCGCGCCGTTGTAGAGGACCTTGACGGCCGCCCGGCGCCGGATCGCATCCGCGGCCAGCAGGCACAGGACCGTCACGGGCACCGCCACCGCGGTCCCGTGCGTGACGAGCAGCGCGAACGAGAACGAGGCCGAGAAGCTCGTCTCGGCCCCGATCCCCGGAAGGCGGACCGGGTACAGCTCGGCGAGCAGGATGCCGGCGGCGAGCAGCGCGACGAAGGCGCCGTTCCTCGAGCGGCCGCCCGGCCGCCACCACCAGGCAGCCGCGAGCACCGCGGCGCCAGCGGCGATCACCGCAAGCACGAGGACCTTCACCGGACGGGGCATCAACCATTCCGATCGCCCCGTGCGCGCCGCACTTGAGCGGCACGCCGCCCAGCGAGGTCAGATCAGCGCCGACTTGGCCTCCTGGTCGCCCTCGGCCTCGTCGGGGGCCTCGGTGACCAGCGTCGGCTTGACGCCGCGCTCGACCGTCTCCTTGGTCACGACGCACTTCTTCACGTCGCGCCGCGAGGGCAGCTCGAACTGCACCTCCAGCAGGATCTCCTCGATGATCGAGCGCAGGCCGCGCGCGCCGGTCTCGCGCTCGAGCGCCTTGTCCGCGACCGACTTCAGGGCGTCGGCGGAGAACACGAGCTCGATCCCGTCGAAGCCGAAGAAGCGCTGGAACTGCTTGACGATCGCGTTGCGCGGCTCGGTCAGGATCGTGATCAGGTCGTCGCGCGAGAGCTGGTGCACGGCGGACGTGACCGGCAGGCGGCCGATGAACTCCGGGATCAGGCCGTACTGCATGAGGTCCTCGGGCAGGCACTGCTCGAACACCTCGCCCGTGTCCTTCTGGTGCCGGGAGGTGATCGCCGCGCCGAAGCCGATGCCCTTGTGGCCGATCCGCCGCTCGATCACCTTGTCGAGCTGCGCGAACGCCCCGCCGCAGACGAACAGGATGTTCGTCGTGTCGATCGTGAGGAACTCCTGGTGCGGATGCTTGCGGCCGCCCTGCGGCGGGACCGAGGCCTGCGTTCCCTCGAGGATCTTCAGCAGCGCCTGCTGCACGCCCTCACCGGACACGTCGCGCGTGATCGACGGGTTGTCGGCCTTGCGCGCGATCTTGTCGACCTCGTCGATGTAGATGATCCCCGTCTCGGCCTTCTTGACGTCGAAGTCGGCCGCCTGGATCAGCTTGAGCAGGATGTTCTCGACGTCCTCGCCGACGTAGCCGGCCTCGGTCAGCGCGGTCGCGTCGGCGATCGCGAACGGGACGTTGAGGATCCGTGCGAGCGTCTGGGCGAGCAGCGTCTTGCCGCAGCCGGTCGGCCCGAGCAGCAGGATGTTGGACTTCTGCAGCTCGATGTCGGCGTCGTCGGACTGCATCATCCGCACGCGCTTGTAGTGGTTGTAGACCGCGACGGAGAGCGTGCGCTTGGCCTGCTCCTGCCCGACGACGTACTCGTTGAGCACGCCGTAGATCTCCTTCGGCTTCGGCAGGTTGTCGATGTCGAAGGTGGGCGGAGCGGTCAGCTCCTCGTCGATGATCTCGTTACAGAGATCGATGCACTCGTCGCAGATGTAGACGCCCGGGCCGGCGATCAGCTTCTTGACCTGCCGCTGCGACTTCCCGCAGAAGCTGCACAGGAGCTGCTCGTTGGAATCGGTCGGCCGTGCCACTGCTAGTGCTCCGAGATCACCCTGTCGATGATCCCGTACTCCTTGGCTTCTTCGGAGCTCATGAAGTAATCACGCTCGGTGTCCGTCTTGACCTTCTCGATCGACTGACCTGAGTGTTGCGCGATGATCTCGTCGAGGCGCCGGCGGAGGTCGATCACCTCGCGCGCGTGGATCTCGATGTCCGTCGCCTGACCCTGGAAGCCGGAGGAGACCTGGTGGATCAGGATCTTCGCGTTCGGCAGCGCCATGCGCTTGCCGTGCGCGCCGCCGCCGAGCAGCAGCGCGCCCATCGACATCGCGATGCCGACGCAGATCGTCGACACGTCCGGCTTGATGAACTGCATCGTGTCGTAGATCGCGAGGCCGGCGTAGACCGAGCCGCCGGGCGAGTTGATGTAGAGCGAGATGTCCTTGTCGGGATCCTCGGACTCGAGGTGCAGCAGCTGCGCCACGACGAGGTTCGCGATCTGGTCGTCCACCGGCGTCCCGAGGAAGATGATGCGCTCCGAGAGCAGCCGGGAGTAGATGTCGAACGCACGCTCTCCGCGAGAGGTCTGTTCGACGACCATTGGGACGAGTGGGCTCACGGTCCTCGCTTCGTTTCGCGTTCGGCGCCTGAATCCTGCACGGCGAGCCCCAACCCTCTGCCCGCTCGTCTCGCCGCGAGTCTAGCAATCGGTGGGGGCCGTCAAACTGGGGTCAGGACCCGGGTGTCCAGAGCTCCGAAGTGCGCTTCTCGGCGTCGGAACCGGGGGTCCAGAGCTTGTCGCGAGCCTGCGCCTGCTCGACCGTGATCGCGGTCGCGGAGTCGGTCAGGAGATCGAGCGCCTTGCGCTGCGCGACCTCGGCCTTGAAGGCATCCAGGCGGCCGGCGGAGCGCATCCGGTCGAGCAGCTTCTTGGAGTTCGTGCGCTCCGACGGGGCGGCCTCCTCGAGCGCCTCGAGCAACTCCTCCTCGGACGGCTCGATCGCCTCGGCGGCGACGACGGCGGCGAGCACGGCCTCGCGCTTGAGCTGCCGCTCGGCGTCGGACTTGCCCTCGGCGACGATCTCCTCCTCCGAGCGTCCTCCGGCGATCTGCAGGTACATCTCCTTCGAGATCCCCTGGTGCGAAAGCGAGTGCAGCATCTGGTCCCAGAGCTCGCGCGAGCGCGCCTCGACCAGCGCCTCGGGCACGTCGATCGTGGCGGCGGCGACGGCGGCGTCGAGCACGGTCTCGCGGAACTCGGCCTCGATCCGCTTCTCCTCGCCCTCGGACAGCCGCGCGCGGATGTCCTCGCGCAGCTCGTCGAGCGTGTCGAACCCGGCTTCGGTCGCGAGCTCGTCGTCGACCGCCGGCAGCTCCTTCGCCTTGACCTCCTTGACCGTGACGGCGAACTCGGCGTCGTTGCCGGCGAGCTCCTCGGCGCCGTAGTCCTCGGGGAACGTCACCTTCACGGTGCGCTCCTCGCCGGCGCTCGCGCCGGTGAGCTGCTCCTCGAACCCGGGCACGAGCCGGCCGGAGCCGAGCTCGATCATCTGGTCGCGGCCCTCGCCGCCGGC
This sequence comes from uncultured Solirubrobacteraceae bacterium, assembly GCA_963839615.1. Taxonomy (GTDB): domain Bacteria; phylum Actinomycetota; class Thermoleophilia; order Solirubrobacterales; family Solirubrobacteraceae; genus DASQMT01. Next base: position 54,218 of record CAWIVY010000008.1, on the reverse strand, counting down.
GAACACCTCGCCGTCGAGGGTGCCCTTGTAATCCATCACGACGAAGTCGCCCGCGGCCGCCGCGCGGTCCACGGTCTCGAGCCGTCCGGCGCGCTCGCGGACCTTCTCGACCTCGGCCTCGACCTCCTCGTCGGAGGAGCCGGGCTCGCGCTTGCCGACCTCGAGCCCCTTGTAATCGCCGAGCTTCGCCTCCGGGCGGACGCCGATCTCGATCGAGAACGTCAGCGGCTGGCCGTGGCCGGGAAGCTCGCCCATGTCGAGGTCGGGCTCGCCGACGGGGACGATCGCGGCGGCGTCGATCGCGGCGGTGTACCAGGACCCGATCGAGTCCCGCACCGCCTCGTCGAGCACGGCATCGCGCCCCACCCGCTTGATCACCACGGGGGCCGGCGCCTTGCCGGCGCGGAAGCCGGGCACGCGCATGTTGCGGCCGAGCACCCGCGCCGCCTGCGCGATGCTCTTCTCGACCTCCTCGGGCGGCACCTGGGCCTCGACGCGCACGCGCGACTCGGGCAGCTCGGTGACGGATGTGGAGACGGTGGGGGTGGCCATCGGCGGCCCTCACGATACCGTCGCCTCGTGCGATCCCGGCTAGCGGCATGGCTCGTCACCGGCCCGATCGGTCATCTCTGGGCCGGCGTCGCCGACTGGGCGGAGCTGCGCTCTACCTCCCCCCTTCCCTCATCCACCAAAAAGCTAGGCCGACTTGGCCTCCTGGCCGCCCTCGCCCTCGTCGGGCGCCTCGGTGACGAGCGTCGGCTTGACGCCGCGCTCCACCGTCTCCTTCGTCACGACGCACTTCTTGACGTCGCGCCGCGAGGGCAGCTCGAACTGCACCTCCAGCAGGATCTCCTCGATGATCGAGCGCAGGCCGCGCGCGCCGGTCTCGCGCTCGAGCGCCTTGTCGGCGACCGCCTTGAGCGCGTCGGCCGAGAAGACCAGCTCGATGCCGTCGAAGCCGAAGAAGCGCTGGAACTGCTTGACGATCGCGTTGCGCGGCTCGGTGAGGATCGTGATCAGGTCGGCGCGCGAGAGCTGGTGCACCGCGGAGGTGACCGGCAGGCGGCCGATGAACTCCGGGATCAGCCCGTACTGCATGAGGTCCTCGGGCAGGCACTGCTCGAACACCTCGCCCGTGTCCTTCTGGTGCCTGGACGTGATCGCGGCGCCGAAGCCGACGCCCTTGTGGCCGATCCGCCGCTCGATCACCTTGTCGAGGTTCGCGAACGCCCCGCCGCAGACGAACAGGATGTTCGTCGTGTCGATCGTCAGGAACTCCTGGTGCGGGTGCTTGCGGCCGCCCTGCGGCGGCACGGAGGCCTGGGTGCCCTCGAGGATCTTCAGCAGCGCCTGCTGGACGCCCTCGCCCGACACGTCGCGCGTGATCGACGGGTTGTCGGCCTTGCGGGCGATCTTGTCGACCTCGTCGATGTAGATGATCCCCGTCTCGGCCTTCTTGACGTCGAAGTCGGCGGCCTGGATCAGCTTGAGCAGGATGTTCTCGACGTCCTCGCCGACGTAGCCGGCCTCGGTCAGCGCCGTGGCGTCGGCGATCGCGAACGGGACGTTGAGGATGCGCGCGAGCGTCTGCGCGAGCAGCGTCTTGCCGCAGCCGGTCGGGCCGAGCAGCAGGATGTTGGACTTCTGCAGCTCGATGTCCGAGTCGTCGGACTGCATCATCTGCACGCGCTTGTAGTGGTTGTAGACCGCCACCGACAGCGTGCGCTTGGCCTGCTCCTGCCCGACGACGTACTCGTTGAGCACGCCGTAGATCTCCTTCGGCTTCGGCAGGTTGTCGATGTCGAAGGTCGGCGGGGCGGTCAGCTCCTCGTCGATGATCTCGTTGCAGAGATCGATGCACTCGTCGCAGATGTAGACGCCCGGGCCCGCGATCAGCTTCTTGACCTGGCGCTGCGACTTGCCGCAGAAGGAGCAGAGGAGCTGCTCGTTGGAGTCGGTCGGCCGTGCCACGAAGTCCTCCGCGAGCCTAGTGCTCCGAGATCACCCGGTCGATGATCCCGTACTCCTTGGCCTCCTCGGAGGACATGAAGTAGTCGCGCTCGGTGTCCTGCCTGACCTTCTCGATCGTCTGGCCCGAGTGCTCGGCGATGATCTCGTCGAGGCGCCGGCGGAGGTCGATGACCTCGCGCGCGTGGATCTCGATGTCGGTCGCCTGGCCCTGGAAGCCGGAGGACACCTGGTGGATCAGGATCTTCGCGTTCGGCAGCGCCATGCGCTTGCCCTTCGCCCCGCCGCCGAGCAGCAGCGCGCCCATCGACATCGCGATGCCGACGCAGATCGTCGACACGTCCGGCTTGATGAACTGCATCGTGTCGTAGATCGCGAGGCCGGCGTAGACCGAGCCGCCCGGCGAGTTGATGTAGAGCGAGATGTCCTTGTCGGGATCCTCGGACTCCAGGTGCAGCAGCTGGGCCACGACGAGGTTCGCGATCTGGTCGTCCACCGGCGTGCCCAGGAAGATGATGCGCTCGCTGAGCAGCCGGGTGTAGATGTCGAACGCGCGCTCTCCGCGAGAGGTCTGTTCGACGACCATTGGGACGAGTGGGCTCACGGTCCTCGCTTCGTTTCGCGTTCGGCGCCTAATCCTGCACGGCGAGCAGCTCTCGCCGCCCGCTCGTCTCGGCGCGAGTCTAGCAATCGGGAAGGGCCGTCAAGACTGGGGTCACGACCCGGGAGTCCAGAGCTGCCGGGAGCGCTCCTCGGCGTCCTGTCCGGGGGTCCAGAGCTTGTCTCGCGCCTGCGCCTGCTCGACGCGTGATCGCGGTCGCGGAGTCGGCCAGGAGGTCGAGCGCCTTGCGGCTGCGCGAGCTCGGCCTTGAAGGCGTCCAGGCGGCCGGCGGACCGCATCCGCTCGAGCAGCTTCTTGGCGCTCGTGCGCTCCGACGGCGCGGCCTCCTCGAGCGCCGCGAGGACCTCGCTCCTCGGACGGCTCGATCGACCTCGGCCGCGACCACCGCGGCGAGCACCGCCTCGCGCTTGAGCTGCCGCTCGGCGTCGGCCTTGCCCTCCTCGACGATGTCCTCCTCCGTGCGCCCCCGGAGATCTGCAGGTACATCTCCTTCGAGATCCCCTGGTGGGAGAGCGAGTGCAGCATCTGGTCCCACAGCTCGCGCGCGCGCGCCTCGACCAGCGCGTCGGGCACGTCGATCGTCGGCGCCGGCGACGGCGGCGTCGAGCACCGCCTCGCGGAACTCGGCCTCGATCCGCTTCTCCTCGCCCTCGGCGAGCCGCTCGCGGATGTCGTCGCGCAGCTCGTCGAGCGTGTCGAAGCCGGCCTCGGCGGCGAGCTCGTCGTCGACGCTCGGGCAGCTCCTTGGCCTTGATCTCCTTGACCGTGACGGCGAACTCGGCCTCCTTGCCGGCCAGCTCCGCGGCGCCGTAGTCGTCGGGGAACGTGACCTTGACCGTGCGCTCCTCGCCGGCGCGTCGCGCCGGTGAGCTGCTCCTCGAAGCCCGGGACGAGCCGGCCCGAGCCGAGCTCGACCATCTGGTCGCGGCCCTCGCCGCCGGCGAACGCCTCGCCGTCGAGCGTGCCCAGGTAGTCCATCACCACGAAGTCGCCCTCGGCCGCCGCGCGCTCGACGGTCTCGAGCCGGCCGGAGCGCTCGCGCAGCCGCTCGACCTCGGCGTCGACGGCCTCGTCGGCGGCGCCGGGCTCGCGCTTGCCGACCTCGAGGCCCTTGTACTCGCCGAGCTTCGCCGTGGGGCGGACGCCGATCTCGATCGAGAACGTCAGCGGCTGGCCCTGGCCGGGCAGCTCGCCCATGTCGAGCTGGGGCTCGCCGACCGGGACGATCGCGGCGGCGTCGATCGCCGCCGAGTACCAGGCGCCGATCGAGTCGCGCACGGCCTCGTCGAGCACGGCATCGCGCCCGACCCGCTTGATCACCACCGGCGCCGGCGCCTTGCCGGCGCGGAAGCCGGGCACGCGCATGTTGCGGCCGAGCGCGCGCGCCGCCTGCGCGATGCTCTTCTCGACCTCCTCTGGCGGCACCTGCGCCTCGACGCGCACGCGCGACTCGGGCAGCTCGGTGACGGATGTGGAGACGGTCGGGGCGGCCATGGGCGGCCCTCACGATACCGTCGCCCCGTGCTCTCCCGGCTCGCGGCATGGCTGGTCACCGGCCCGCTCGGTCATCTCTGGGCCGGCGTCGCCGACTGGGCGGAGCTGCTGGCGCGCTGGCTCTGGTCGCGCGTCAGGGCCTTCAGCGGACGGTGACCGTCTCGCTCCGGCCGTTCGGCTCCAGGCGCCGCTGATAGCCCGCGATGTCGTCGGGCACCTCGATCCCGGGACGCAGGTGCGGGCAGGGGACCGGCTCGCCCGCGACGAGCCGGAGCGGCAGGTGGCCGGCCCAGACATCGAGCGCGGCATCCTCGCTCTCGCCGTCGTCCGGGCCGCCGGTGGAGATCTTGGCCGACGCCTCGTCGAGCGAGAGCGCCAGCACGGCGGTCGCCTTGAGCTCCTTGCGCGACGGTCGGCGCGCCTGCTCCCAGCGGCCGGGCAGCACCTGCTCGGAGAACGCCTCGAGCGCGCGCAGCTTCTCTTCGGCGTCCGTCACCGGCCGAGCCTCGCCGACCGCGACGACGGAGCGGTAGTTCACGCTCATCTCGAACATCGAGCGCGCGAACACCATGCCGTCGAGCAGCGTGACCGTGATGCAGACCGGCACCGTCGTCGCGAGCGTGCGCAGCGTGCGGCTGGCCGAGGAGCCGTGGACGTAGACGTCCTCCCCGAGCCGCGCGTGCAGCGTGGGGATCACGAGCGGATGGCCGTCGTGCACGAAGCCGACGTGCGCGACCAGCGCCTCGTCGAGGATCGCCTTGACGGCGTCGCGCTCGTAGGAGGCCTTCTCGTGCACGCGGCGCACGCGCACCCGCTCGGATGGCGCCGCAGTGCGGCGGCGGGTGCGTGGGGAGCTCACCAGGGAAGGATGCGCTGCGAAGTGGTCCTGCGTCTAGAGCCATTGACGGGACTGTCGTCAGGTCCAATCATGTGCGGATGGAAGTCGACGAGACCGCCGGCGACGGCGACGGCGACGGCGACGCCCGTCCCCGCATGCTGCTCGCGCTCGAGCACGGATCGGCCGTGCCGCTGCGGCGCCAGCTCGCCGGCGAGCTGCGCGACGCGATCCGTGCGGGCCGGCTCCGCACCGGCGTTCGCCTGCCCGCGTCGCGTGCGCTCGCCGCGGAGCTCGGCGTCTCGCGCGGCGTCGTCACCGACGCCTACGAGCAGCTGACGGCCGAGGGCTGGCTCGCCGCGCGGCGCGGCGCCGGCACGACCGTGGCCGCCGCGCCGGCCGCCGCGCCGCCGCGCGAGGAGGCCCCGCGCCGTGCCGTCGTGCGCTTCGACTTCACGCCGACCACGCCCGACGTCTCGCTCTTCCCTCGCCGCCAGTGGGCCCGCGCCGTCGCGCACGCGGCGGCGGAGGCGCCCGACGCCGAGCTCGACTACGGCAGCGGGTTCGGGAGCCTCGCGCTGCGCGAGGCGCTGGCGGGCTACCTCGGCCGGGTCCGCGCGACCGCCGCGGAGCCCGGCGGGATCATCGTCTGCGCGGGCTACCTGCAGGCGACCCGCCTCCTGTTCGGGGTGCTGGCGGATCGCGGCGTACGGCGCGTCGCGTTCGAGGACCCGTCGCTCGCCGACCACTGGGACACCGCGCTGCGCGCGGGGCTCGAGCCGGTCCCGATCGCGCTCGACGGCGACGGCCTGCGGGTCGACGCGCTCGCGGCAGCCGATGCCGACGTCGTCGTCGTCACGCCCAGCCACCAGTTCCCGACCGGCGCCGTGATGGGGCCGGAGCGTCGCCATGCGCTGCTCGCCTGGGCGCATGACGGCGACCGGCTGATCGTCGAGGACGACTACGACGCGGAGTTCCGCTACGACCGCCGGCCGCTCGCCGCGCTCCAGGGTATGGACCCCGCCCGCGTCGTCTACGTCGGCACCGCCTCGAAGGTCCTCGCGCCGGCGCTGCGGGTGGGCTGGATCCTTGCTCCGGCGGCGCTCGCCCCGGCGCTGGCGGTCGAGAAGCTGGCGGCCGACTCGGGGTCGCCCGCGCTCGACCAGCTCGCCCTGGCGCACCTGATCGCGACCGGCGAGCACGACCGTCACCTGCGCCGCGTGCGCCGCACGTACGCGCAGCGGCGCGACCGGCTCGTAGCCGCGCTGGCGCGCGCGATCCCCGAGGGGCGGATCGAGGGCGCGGCCGCGGGCGTGCACCTCGTGCTCGCGCTGCCGGTCGCGCTGGACCCGACGCGGCTGCGCCGCGCGGCCGCCGCGCACGGCGTCGTCGTCGACGACATCGGCGACCGCCTGCGCGCCCCGGACGGCGCGCCCGGGCCGACCCGGCTGGTGCTCGGCTACGGCCGCGTGCCGACGGCCGGCGTGGACGCGGCCGTCGCCGGCCTGGCAGCCGCGCTGCGGGAGGCCGGGCTCTGAGCGCTCAACGGCGCCTCGTCACCGCGCCGCGCACGAGCTTGGGCAGCATGGTGGCGAGCCGTGGCAGGTCCGTGCGCGACTGTGCGTAGGCGTCCGCGAGCGCGGTCGCCGCGGCTGGGCCGTGAACGCCACGGCCATGGCCGACGAGCAGGTGCTCCGGCTCGTAGCGGCGCAACGCGCCCGGCGGCGCCAGCCGCAGCAGCGCGTGCACGCCCGCGGGGCCGCCGCTGAGCGTGTACGTCGAGTTCGTCCCGATCATCTCGGCGACGACGAGCACCCGCGCCTCTGGCCACCAGAGGGCGATCTCGTGCCAGCCCGGGAGCTTGAGCACGGGCACTACCTCGAACGGGCTGCGGGGGACGGCCGTGGGCAGGCGCAAGTGCGGCACCCCGAGCCGCGCGGCGATCGCGGCGCAGTCGCGGTCGTGGCGGTCGAGCAGCTGGAGCACGCCCGCCGGAGCGCCGAGCGCTGCCGCGCGGTCGAGCGCCTCGGACACGTCGACCGGATCGATGATCCACACGCCTTCCCCCGTATCGAGCGCGTGGGCGGTGCGCGTCAGCGTCCCCCCGGGGAACCAGGAGAACCCGTGCTCGAACTCGTCGTACTTCACCATGCTGGATAAGGATTTCGCCTGCCGGTATCGGTTTCGCCTGCCACGCGAGTGCTCGTACCTCGCGCTCGCGTTCGGCGACGTTACGAGTCGCGCTCGCCTTCGGCGACGTTACATGGGCAAGGCCGACGGCCTGTCCACCAGCACCGAGAGGACGATCATCGTCCGCGTGCGCACGACGTTAGGTCGCCTGCGCAGCGTCTCGATCAGGCGCTCGAGATGGCGGATGTCGTCGACCTGCACGCGCAGGACCGCGTCGGGCTCGCCCGACACCGTCACCGCGCTCACGACCTCGGGGATCCCGACGACGCTCTCGAGCACGTCGTGCGGCGCGGTGCGATCGGCGCAGTAGACCTCGGCGATCGCCTCGAAGCCGAAGCCGAGCTTGGACGCGTCGACCACCGCGGCGTAGCCGCGGATCACGCCGGCGGCCTCGAGCCGGTCGACGCGGCGCTTGACCGCAGGGGTCGACAGGCCCACCTCGCGCCCGATGTCCGCGAACGACCGGCGCCCTTCTCGCTGCAGAAGCACAAGAATCTTGCGATCCATGTCGCCGAGTCGTTCCATTGTTGTCATGGCGCGTAACGATACGCACTGCGTGCTTGTGGCGGCCGGAGCGCGCGCGTAGAACCCGGGCATGTTCGAAGAAGGGCAGCTCTACGCACCTGTGACCGACGGCCCTGACGGCGTCAAGGTCCACCTCGCCGACGACCATCCCGGAGCCGGCGATCCCGACTACCGCCTACGCCGCAACGAGATCGCCGCCGGAGCCTTCTCCTGGCAGCCGGGCGAGCCGATCCCGCGCGTGGACTACACGGAGGCCGAGCACGAGATCTGGCGCACGGTCTGCCGCGAGCTCGCCCCGAAGCACGAGCGGCTCGCCTGCCGCGCGTTCCGCGAGGCCAAGGCCGCGCTCGCGCTGCCCGCCGACTACGTGCCCCAGCTCGACGAGGTGACGGCCCGGCTCGAGCCGCTCACCGGCTTCGAGTTCCACCCCGCTGCCGGCCTCGTCCCGCTCGACGAGTTCTACGGCGCGCTGGCCGACCGGGTGTTCCACTCGACGCAGTACCTGCGCCATCCGAGCAGCCCGCTCTACACGCCCGAGCCCGACATCGTGCACGAGGTGATCGGGCATGGGAACCTGCTCGCCGATCCGCAGATCGCCACCGTCAAGCGGCTCGCCGGCGAGGCCGCGCGGCGCTGCGAGACCGCCGAGGGCCTGCAGTACCTCGCCGACGTCTTCTGGTTCACGATCGAGTTCGGCGTCATGCGCGAGGAGGGCGAGCTGCGCTGCTACGGCGCCGGGCTGCTGTCCTCCTACGGCGAGATCGAGGAGTTCCGCGCGGCCGACATCCGGCCGGTCGACTTCCACGTCATGGCGACGCTCGAGTACGACATCACCCACTACCAGCCGATCCTCTTCGCCTGTGACGGCATGGGCGAGCTGACCGACCGCGTCGGGGGCTTCTTCGCGAGCTTCGACGACGACACGCCCGCGCGGCTCGCGCGCGACGCGGGCGCTGCTCTAGCGTCCTAGACCCGCCTCACGTCACGAGCCGGCGGTGCGAGCGCAGCAGCTCGAGCACGGCGGCGTGCGGCAGCCCGGGCGCGACGTGCCCGCCGCGTCCGGTGACGTCGGCGGCCGCCCAGAGCGCGTTCAGGACGGCCTCCTCGGTCGCGTCCACGGTCGCGCCGAAGAGCGGATCGAGCTCTGAGTCCGGCAGCGAATGCTCGGCCGCGCGGCGGCCGAACTCCGCCCGAGGGCGGCGGCCAGAGGTCGCGAACGCAAGGAAGATCTCGCCGCTGCCGTGGTGCGCGACCGAGCCGGTGCGGCCGAGGCCGAGCCCGGCGCGGCGCGCGAGCCGCGTGAGCTGTGCGGGCGCGAGCGGCGCGTCGGTCGCGACGATCGCGATGCAGCTGCCGGCGGGCGGGCGCACGCCCGCCCCCGGATCCGGCAGCGCGCGGCCGGCGGGGACCCCGTCGATCCGCAGGTCGGCCGCCGTGCCGAAGTTCGCGAGCACCAGGACGCCGACGGTGGCGCCCGTGTCCGGCTCGAGCCGGCTCGCCGTGCCGATGCCGCCCTTCCAGCCGAAGCAGACCATGCCCGTCCCGGCGCCGACCGCGCCTTCGGCGACGGGGCCGCCGCGCGCCTGCGCCAGCGCCCGTCCCGCGTCCTGCGCCTCGACCTGCACGACGGCGCTGTCGGAGAGCCAGCTGTCGTCGCACTCCGCCACGACCGGGATGACGACTTCCTCGGTCCCGACTGCGGGATCGGCGGCGACCGCCGCGGCGACGGCGCCGTCGAGGATGCGCCCGACGGCCATCGTCGAGGTGAGGTAGACCGGCGTCTCGACGAGTCCCCACTCCGCGATCGCCACGCTGCCGGTCATCTCCCCCGCCCCGTTGAGCACCGCCGTCCCCGCCGCTACGGGTTCGCGGATAGAGCCCCTCGGCGGGTCCCGGCAGGATCGCGGTCACGCCGGTGCGCGCGATCCCGCGCCCGCCGGGCTCGTCGCGCCAGACCGTGACGTGGCCGACCCGGACGCCGGCGACGTCGGTGATCGCGTTCTCCGGCCCCGGCGCGAACGCGCCGATCCGCAGCCCCAGCTCACGCAGGCGCGGACCTCGCGGTGCTGGCGGCCCGGACACGGCGCGCAACCTTAACGGTGCCAGCCCCCCTTTATGTAGGCTCGCGGCCCGTGGCCGCGATCCCCCTCGTCTGGAGCGAAGCGCAGCGGCTCCACGATCCGGGGGCGGAGATCTGGGTCGGCGTGCGGACGCCGGCGGTCGAGGTCGCGGCGCGTGCCGACGCGATCCGGGCCGAGCTCGAGCGCGCCGGGCACCCTGTCGTCACCGCCGCGCCGCAGCCCGACCGAGCGCTGGCGGCGGTGCACGACCGGGCGCTGCTCGACTTCCTGGCAGGCGCGTGGCGGGAGTGGGAGGAATCCGGGCTGATGCAGGATCCCGGCCAGGATCGTGTCGTGCCGTACTTCTTTGCCCACCCCGGGCTGCTCGGGACGCTGGCGCCCGCACTCCCGGCCGCGACCTGGGCGCGCACCGGTCACTTCGCCTTCGACACGATGACCCTGATCGGCCCGGGCACCTGGGAGGCGGCGCGCGGCGCGGCCGACGCCGCCCTGACCGCCGCGGAGCTCGTACTCGCCGGCGCGCCCGCCGCTTACGCATGCTGCCGCCCGCCGGGCCACCACGTCACGCGCAGCGCCTACGGCGGCTGCTGCTACCTCAACAACGGCGCCATCGCCGCCGCGCGGCTGCTCGAGGCGCTCGGCGGGCCGGTCGCGCTGCTCGACGTCGACGCGCACCACGGCAACGGCGCGCAGGCGATCTTCTACGACAGCGCCGAGGTCGTGACGGGATCGGTCCACGTCGACCCCGGCGCCGGCTGGTTCCCGCACTTCCTCGGCTTCGCCGGCGAGGACGGGAGCGGCGCGGGCACGGGCGCGAACCGCAACGTCGCGCTCGCTCCCGGGTCCGGCGACGCGCCGTGGGTCGCCGCGGTCGGCGAGCTCGCGCGATGGGCGCGCAGCTTCGGGCCGCGGGCGCTGGTGATCGCCCTCGGCGTCGACGCCGCCGCCGGCGACCCCGAGAGCCCCCTGCGGGTGACCGCCGACGGTCTGCGCGCGGCCGGCCGCGCGCTCGGCGCGCTCGGGCTGCCGACGGTCGTGGTTCAGGAGGGCGGCTACGACCTGGCGAGGATCGGCGCGCTCGTGCGCGCGGCGCTGGAGGGGCTCGACGACGGCCTCGCGACGGCCGCCGGGGCGCGCGGCGCGGAGGTGGCGCGTGGCTGACCCGCTCGCCCACTGGGTCGGACGCGACGAGTCCGAGGGGATCCCCGTCCAGCCGCGCAAGGACGTGGCGCCGCCACCGCACTGGCGGCTGGAGGCGATCGCCGCCACCGAGCGTCCGCGCTCGCTCACGCTCGGCGTGGACCGCCGGCACGCGGTCTTCATCCAGGATCGCGACACCTCCGACGTGTGGCTGCTCGACCTCGAGGAACCGTGCCCCGTGCCGCGGCGGCTGACGGCCGGCCGTGCGCTGCTGCCCTACTGGGAGGACGCCGCGCCGCGGCTCGCGCCCGGCGGCGCGGAGGTCGCGTACGCCGACGACGGCCATGTCTGGCTCGTGGCGACGGCCGGCGGGCCGCCGCGCAAGCTGCTGGAGGCCGGCAACCCGGTGTGGATCGACGACGCGACGCTGCTCGTGAGCATGGAGCGCGGCGACGCGACGCGGCTCGCGGTCGTGGACATCGCGGACCCGTGGCCGCGCCGGCTCGCCGCCGCGGCGGATCACGGCGACGAGTGGGCGCCGGCCGTCTCACCCGATCGCTCCGAGGTCGCCTACGTCTTCACACCGCGCGCCGACCTCAACCGCTCCGAGATCCGCGTCGCGTCGCTCGCGACCGGCGCGGTGCGGGCGCTCACCGGCACGGACCGGATCCAGGACCGGCAGCCGGCGTGGTCTCCGGACGGCTCCGCGCTCGCCTTCGTGTCGGAGCAGTCCGGCGCCTGGGCGCTGCACCTGATCGGCCGCGACGGCGCCGGCGAGCGTCAGCTCACGAGCGACGGCGCCGACTACGGCGAGCCGGCCTGGCACCCGGACGGCGACCGCATCCTCGTCACGCGCGGGGTCCGCAACCGCTTCGGCCTCGCCGCGGTCGACGCCGGCTCGGGCGCCGTGCGCGAGCTCGCTCCCGGAGGCGCGTGGGCCGCGCCGCTGTGGACCGCCCGCGGCGACGTGATCGGGTGCTACGAGGATCACGCCACGCCGCCGCAGCTGCGCGTCGTGTCCGCGAGCGGCGCGACGAGCGAGCTGCTCGCGCCCGCACCGCTGGCGATCCGGCGCGCGCCGCACGTCAGCCCCGAGGAGGTCCTGTTCCGCTCGCGCGACGGGCTCGAGATCCCCGCCTTCCTGTTCCGTCCCGCGAACGCGTCGGCCGACCGGCCCGTCCCGGCGGTCGTGTATCCCCACGGCGGCCCGACCGACGCCTACATCGACGACTGGGACGGCCACGCGCAGTACTTCGTCGACAAGGGCTATGGCTGGCTCGCGGTCAACTTCCGCGGCTCGACCGGCTACGGCCGCGAGTTCGAGCGGGCCAACCACGGCGTCTGGGGCGTCGAGGACGTGTGGGACTGCCTCGCGGCGGCCGATCACCTGCGCACGCTCGACTGGGTCGACGGCGAGCGGCTCGGGATCTTCGGCGGCAGCTACGGCTCCTACATGGCGCTGCTCGCGGTCACCGACGACCCCGAGCACCGCTTCCGCTGCGCTGTGGCGAAGTACGGCGACTGCGACATCCTGAGCTCCTGGGCGCAGGGCGACCGCGAGGGCGTGCAGGACCTCGAGCGCATGATGGGCCACCCGTCCACCGCGCGCGCGGCCTACCGCGCCGGCTCGCCCGTCCACCGGCTCGAGAACCTGCGCGCGCCGCTGCTGATCGCCCACGGCGAACGCGACGAGCGCGTGAGCCCGAAGCAGTCCGAGGAGCTCGTGGCGGAGCTGCGCCGTCTCGGCAAGACGTTCGAGTACCTGACCTACCCGACCGAGGCGCACGGGTTCCTGCGCGCGGGCCCCCAGATCCACTTCTATCGCCGGCTCGAGCGCTTCCTCGACTGGTACCTGATCTGAGAATCAGGAATGATCAGCAGCCGCACACCTTGAGGAGGGTCGCGTGAGATTCATCGGAGGGATTCTGGCCGCCACGGCCGTGGCGGCAGCGTTCGTATTCACCGGCGGCGGAGGGACGGCGAGCGGGCAGGACGGCAAGCCCCCGGTGTTCACCGTCGGCTACTGGCAGGACGTCGACAGCATGAACCCGACGGTCGGCGTGACGGTCGCCGCCTACGAGGCCTGGAACATCCAGTACGCCGGGCTGACCGACAAGGCCGCGAAGGACTTCTCGGTCCAGCCGGGACTCGCCGAGTCGTGGGAGGGGTCGGATGACGGCAAGACCTGGACCTACAAGCTGCGCCCGAACCTCAAGTGGTCGGACGGCAAGCCGCTGACCGCCGACGACATCGTCTACACGATCAACCGCTCGCGCGAGGAGGAGTGGCTCAACCACAGCTCGGTCACCGCGAACCTCAAGGCGAAGGCGATCGACCCCACCACGGTCGAGGTCAAATCATCGGTGCCGGACCCGAAGCTGCCCGTGCTGGACGTCTACATCGTCCCGAAGCACATCTACGAGAAGTACAACGCGAAGGAGGTCACCAAGTACAACGGGCAGGATGGGGTCGGCTCCGGCGCCTACCACCTGACCGAGTTCAAGAAGGGCCAGTTCGCGCGCTTCGAGGCGAACCCGAACTACTGGCGCGGCAAGCCGCCGCTCGCCGCGGTCGTGATCCGCAACTTCAACAACGCGGAGACGATGGTCGCGGCGCTGCGCAGCGGTGAGATCGATGCCGCGCACGGCGTGACCGGCGCCGCGTACGACCGGCTCAAGGACGCCGAGGGGATCGAGGTCGTCGAGGGCAACCAGGGCGCGTTCCAGGAGTTCGCGATCAACGGCGGCGACGGCCTGAAGAAGGGCCACCCCGCGCTCGCGGACCCGCTCGTGCGCCAGGCGATCGCCCACGCGATCGACAAGCAGACGATCGTCGACCGGGTCGAGAGCGGGCACGCGACCCCGGCGGACACGATCGCCCCGTCGGCGAACCCGGCCTGGATGCCGGAGGTGCCCGACGACCAGAAGTACGAGTTCGACCTCGACAAGGCCAAGGCGCTGCTCGACGAGGGCGGCTACGAGGACACCGACGGCGACGGTGTGCGCGAGATGCCCGGCGGCGGCCAGCCGCTGAAGATGCGCTACGCCGTGCGCTCGGAGAGCCCGTCGTCGCAGCCGAGCGCCGAGTTCATCACCGGCTGGCTGAAGGACATCGGGATCGCGACGACGCAGAAGGTCTACGACGACGGCCAGCTCACCGAGCTGATCGGCAAGGGCGACTACGACATGTTCGTGTGGGGCTGGGTGCCGTTCGTCGATCCCGACCCGATGCTGTCGTACATGACCTGCGACCAGGTCAGCCAGGACCCGGAGAACCCGACGAACTACTACAACGACGCGAACCTGTGCGACCCGGGCTACGACAAGCTCTACCAGCAGCAGAAGGTCGAGCTCGACCAGGACAAGCGCATGGAGATCGTGCACGAGATGCTCATCCGCTTCGCGCGCACCGGCGTCTACAACGCGCTCTACACGTACCCGGACCTGCAGGCGTACCGGACCGACAAGTTCGAGGGCTTCGTGCGCCAGCCCGAAGGCACCGGGCCGGTGCTGTTCTCCAACTCGTCGCCGAGCTACATAAGCCTGAAGCCGGTGTCGAAGAGCACCGGCGGGGCGACCGGGACCGCCACGGCAGGTGACGACGGCGGCATCGGCGGCGCAGGCATAGCCGTGATCGTCGTGCTCGCGCTCGCGCTCGCCGGCGCGGCCGCCTGGGTGGTGATGCGCCGCCGCAGTGCGGACGAGCGCGAGTGAGTCCGAGGATCCTCATCACGAAGCTGCTGGGGTCGCTCGCGACCCTGGCCTTCGTGGTGGTGTTCAACTTCTTCCTGTTCCGCGTCGTGGAGCAGGATCCGGTGGCGAACCTGTTCCGCGGGCGCAACCTGTCCGACTCGCAGCGCGACGAGCTGACGCGCGAGTTCGGCCTCGACGGCTCCAAGCTCGACCAGTTCTGGAGCTACATCACCCAGACGGCGAGCCTGAACTTCGGCCGCTCCTACGTCACCAACCAGCCGGTGATCGACGAGATCACGGCGAAGGCGCCGGCGACGATCGCGCTCGTCGGAGTCGCGGCCGTGCTCTCGGCCGTGTTCGGGATCCTGATCGGCATCGCGGCCGCCTGGCGGCGCAACTCGAAGACCGACTACACGGCCACGACGCTGACGATGACGACCTACTCGATGCCGGACTTCTGGCTCGGGATGCTGCTGCTGTCGATCTTCTCGGTCGCGCTCGGCTGGCTGCCGGTCGGCGGCATCGTCGATCCCAACGGGCCGGACTCGGGCATCGCGAAGCTGCTCGACCAGGGCGAGCACATGCTGCTGCCTGCGCTCACGCTCACGATCGGCTACCTCGGCGAGTACGCGCTCGTGATGCGCTCCTCGCTGATCGACACGATGCGCGAGGACTTCCTCGTGCTCGCGCGCGCCAAGGGGCTGCGCGATGTTCTGGTGCGCAACCGCCACGCCGTCCCGAACGCGCTGCTGCCCGTCGTCACGCTGGTCGCGATCAACTTCGGCTTCGTGCTCTCGGGCGCGATCGCGGTCGAGACGATCTTCTCCTGGCCCGGCCTCGGGCTCGCCACCTACGAAGCGCTGCAGGGCCCCGACCTGCCGATGCTCCAGGGGCTGTTCCTCGTCTTCAGCGCCGCCGTGATCCTGTTCAACCTGCTGGCCGACCTGCTCTACGTCGCGCTCGACCCGAGGGTGCGCACGGCGTGAGCAGCGTCGCGCTCCCCTCCGCCCGACGGATCGCGTGGCTGCGCCGGCGCCGCGCGCTCGCCGGGGCGTGGTCGAGCTACCGGCGCAGCCGCCCCGGGATGATCGGGCTCGCCGTGCTGGTCGTGTTCGTCGCGATGGCGCTCGCGGCGCCCTTGCTGGCCGACGAGGAGGGGCTGAGCGCCGTCAACACGACCGCCAACGATCCCTGGTTGAGCCCGAGCGAGTTCGGCCCGCTCGGCACCGACAAGCTGGGCCGCAGCATCTGGACGCAGATCGTCTGGGGCTCGCGCATCAGCCTGCTCGTCGGGCTCGCCGCGACGCTGATCGCGACGCTGATCGGGATGGTCGTCGGGATCGCCGCCGGCTTCTACGGCAGGCGCACCGGCGCCGTCCTGATGCGGCTGACGGAGTGGTTCCTGGTGATCCCCTTCCTGCCGCTGGCGATCGTGCTCGCCGCCGTGCTCGGGCCGTCGATCCGGAACATCATCCTCGTGATCGGGATCACATCGTGGCCCTCGATGGCGCGGATCGTGCGCGCACAGGTGCTCACGCTCAAGCAGCGCCTCTACGTCGACCGCAGCCGGTCGCTCGGCGCGTCCCAGGCCCATCTGATGTTCCGCCACATCCTGCCCAGCGTGTCCGGGCTGATCCTCGCCAACACGACGCTCACGGTCCCGATCGCGATCCTGTCCGAGACGACGCTCGCGTTCCTCGGCTTCGGCGACCCGACGCGCCCGTCGTGGGGCAAGATGCTCGAGGAGGCGTTCGCGCAGGGCGCGCTGACCGAGCAGGCCTGGTGGTGGTACGTGCCGCCGGGCGTCGCGATCGTGCTGGTCGTGCTCGCGTTCACGCTCTGCGGGCGAGCGCTGGAGGAGATCCTCGATCCGCGGCTGCGGGAGCCGTCCTCGTGAGCGCCGAGCCGCTGCCCGCGCCCGGAGCCGCCGCCGCTGCTGTCGGTGCGCGACCTGCACGTGACCTACCGCACCGGCGCCGGCCCGCTGCCCGCGGTGCGCGGGGTCGATCTCGACCTGGCCGCCGGCGAGACGCTCGGGCTGGCGGGAGAGTCCGGTTGCGGCAAGTCGACCCTGGCCGGCGCGCTGCTGCGGCTGCTGCCGCAGGGCACCACGATCACCGGCGAGGTCCTGCTCGAGGGCGAGGACGTGCTGGCGATGAAGCCCGGCCGGCTGCGCGCGGTCCGCTGGTCGGGCATGGCGATCGTGTTCCAGGGCGCACTGCACACGCTCAACCCGGTGCAGCGGATCGGGCGCCAGATCGGCGAGGCGATCGAGCTGCACCCGACGCCCGGCAAGGGCCCGACGCGCAAGCGGGTGGCGGAGCTGCTGGAGCTGGTCGGGCTGCCCGCGCGCCGCGCGGCCGACCATCCGCACCAGCTCTCCGGCGGCCAGCGCCAGCGCGTGCTGATCGCGCTCGCGCTCGCGTGCGACCCGAAGCTGCTCGTCGCCGACGAGCCGACGACCGCGCTCGACGTGATGGTGCAGGCGCAGATCCTGCGGCTGCTCGCGACGCTCCAAGCCGAGCTCGGGCTCGCCGTCCTGTTCATCACCCACGACCTGTCGACGCTCGCGGCGGCCTGCCGGCGGCTCGCGGTGATGTACGCCGGGCGGATCGTCGAGGAGGGCCCGGCGCGCGAGGTCTTCGCCGCGCCCGCGCATCCCTACACGCGCGCGCTCGCCGCGGCCTTCCCGGTGATCGGCGACCCCGCCTTCCGCCACAACCCGTCCGGCCTGCCCGGCGATCCTCCCGACCCGCGCGAGCTGCCGACGGGCTGCACGTTCCACCCGCGCTGTCCCGTCGTGCGCGAGCAGTGCCCGCGCACGGCCGTCGAGCTGTGGCCGGCCGGCCAGTCCCGGCGTGCCGCGTGCGTCGAGGTGCTCGGGCAATGACTGCGACGCCGCTGCTCGAGCTGCGCGACCTGCATGTCCGCTACCGCGGGCGCCGCGGCAGCGTCGCGCGCGCCGTCGACGGCGTCGACCTGGCGCTGCCCGCGGGCGAGGTGCTCGCGCTCGTCGGCGAGTCGGGCTGCGGCAAGACGACGCTCGCGCGGGCGATCATGGGGCTGGAGCGGCCCGCGGCCGGCGAGGTGCTCTATCGCGGTGAGCCGCTGCGCTACGACCGCCGCTCGCTGCGCGCCTACCGGCGCGACGTGCAGATGGTCTTCCAGGATCCGACCGGCGCGCTCAACGTGCGCCAGACGATCTACGAGGCGGTGGCCGAGGGGCTGCGGGTCCAGAAGACCGGCGGCGACGAGGAGGCGCAGGTCGCCGAGGCGCTCTCCCGCGCCGGCCTGCGCCCGCCCGAGCGCTTCTTCGCCCGCTACCCCTATGAGGTCTCGGGCGGGCAGCGCCAGCGCGTCGTGATCGCCGGCGCGATGGTCCTGGAGCCGGGGCTGGTCGTAGCCGACGAGCCGGTCTCGAGCCTCGACGCGTCGGTGCGCGGCGAGATCCTCGCGCTCATGCTCCGACTCGTGCGCGAGACGGGGGTCACGATCCTCGTCGTCACCCACGACCTCGGGCTCGCGTGGAACATCGCCGACCGGATCGCAGTCATGTACCTCGGCAGGATCGTCGAGCAGGGCACCACCGAGGAGCTGCTGGCCGCGCCGCGCCATCCCTACACCCAGGCGCTGCTCTCCGTCGTGCCCGAGACCGCGCATCGCGAGCCGCAGATCCTCAGCGGCGAAGCCCCCGACCCGACGCGCATCCCGGCGGGCTGCCGCTTCCATCCACGCTGCCCGCTCGTCGCCTCCGGCGAGGCCGAGCGGATCGGGATCGAGCAGCGCTGCCGCGGCGAGGACCTCGGCCTCGAGCCGGTCCCAGGCGCGGCCCCGGGATCCGCCCACGCCGCCGCCTGCCACGCTGTCACCGCTGCCCCCCGCGAGGAAGGAGTGTCCGCTTGAGCGCCCGTCTGACCTATACGAGCGGAACCGCCGCGCCCGAGACCGACAGCGCCTTCGAGGCGGCGCTCGAGGCCGTCCGCGGCGGCCCCGCGGATCCGCTGCCGCACGTGATCGGCGGCGCCGCATCGTTCGACGGCACGCCGTTCGAGCGCCACGACCCGAGCCGCTCGCATGCGGTCGCCAGCCGCGCCCACGAGGCACCGGAAGGGCTTGTCGCCGAGGCCGTCGAGCGAGCGCGGGCCGCGCAGCCCGGGTGGCGCCGCGCCGGCGTCGAGGATCGCTGCGCCGCACTGCGCCGCGCCGGCGCGGCGATCGCCGAGCGCCACATGGAGCTGGCCGCGGCGGTCACGGTCGAGACCGGCAAGAGCCGCACCGAGTCGATCGCCGAGGTCCAGGAGGCGGTCGACCTGATCGAGGCCTACTGCGAGCAGATCGAGCGCCACGGCGGCTTCGAGGTGGCGCTCGGCCAGCTCTCGCCCGAGGAGACGAACCAGAGCGTGCTGCGGCCGTTCGGCGTCTTCGGCGTGATCGGGCCGTTCAACTTCCCCGTCGCGCTCGTCACCGGCATGGCCGCCGGCGCGCTCGTCGCCGGCAACACCGTCGTGCTCAAGCCGTCCGAGCAGACGCCGCTCTCGGGCGCGCTGATCGGCGAGGCGTTCGCGGCCGCGGGGCTGCCCGACGGCGTCGTGGGGCTCGTGCACGGCGGTGCCGCGACCGGCCGCGCGCTCGCCGAGGGCGCGCTCGACGGTGTCGTCTTCACCGGCTCGGCCGAGGTCGGCCGGGCGCTCGGCCGCCGCTTCCAGGAAGGCCCGTACGCGCGTCCGGCGATCACCGAGATGGGCGGCAAGAACCCGGCGATCGTGTGCGACAGCGCCGACCTCGACGCGGCGGCGGCCGGCATCGCCTCGTCCGCGTACGGCTTCTCGGGCCAGAAGTGCAGCGCCTGCTCGCGCGCGATCGTGCTCGACTCCGTCCACGACGAGTTGGTCGAGCGGCTGGCCGCGCGCGCGACCGAGCTGGTCGTCGGCGACCCCGGCGACCGCGCCGCCTTCACCGGCCCGGTGATCGACGAGCGCGCGGTCGAGCGCTTCGAGGCGGCGGTCGCGGACGCCGCGCGCGACGGCGCGGTGGCGGTCGGCGGCAGCCTGCTCGACCTGCCCGGCCACTTCGTCGCGCCGACGGTCGTGACCGGCCTGCCGGCCGGTCACCGGCTCACGCGCGACGAGCTGTTCGTGCCGTTCGTGGCGGTCACGCGCGTCGGCTCGTTCGACGAGGCGCTGGCCGAGGCGAACGCGATCGACTACGGCTTGACCGCCGGCGTGTTCAGCTCCGACGACGCCGAGCTGGCGCGCTTCCTCGACGAGATCGAGGCCGGCGTGGTCTACGTCAACCGCCGCGCGGGCGCGACGACCGGCGCCTGGCCGGGGTTCCAGTCGTTCTGCGGCTGGAAGAGCAGCGGGTCGACCGGCAAGGGAGGCCTCGGGCCCTACTACGTGCAGCAGTTCATGCGCGAGCAGAGCCGGACCGTAGTGCGGCACTGAGGTCCTCGGGCTGCAGCGTCATCAGCTCGTCGCGGGTGGCATCCGCGCCGAGCCGCTGCGCCTGATGCGCGATCGCGTCGTCGAACAGGTTGCGCATCGTGCGCGCGTTCGCGAACGAGCGGTCGCGCGCCGCGTGCAGCTCGGCGGTGGTGCGCGCGAGCTCGGCGCGCGCGGGCTCGGAGAGGCGGTAGTCCGTCGGCAGGCAGAAGCTGCGCTCGAAGATCTCGGCGAGCTCGGCGGGCGAGAAGTCGGCGAACGTGAGCGTCTCGCCGAAGCGGCTGGCGAGGCCCGGGTTGGTGGCGAGGAACGCGTCGATCTCATCGGGGTAGCCGGCGATGATCACCGCGAGCCGCTCGCGGTCGTCCTCCATCCGCTTCAGCAGCTCGGCGACCGCCTCCGGGCCGAAGTCGCCGTCCGCGCCCGGGCGCGACAGCGCATACGCCTCGTCGACGAACAGGACCTTGCCGAGCGCCGAGTCGATCACGTCGTTCGTGCGCTGCGCCGTCTGGCCGACGAAGCCGGAGACGAGGTCGGCGCGCGTCACCTCGACCACGTCGCCGGTCTCGAGCAGCTCGAGCGCGTGGTAGAGCCGGCCGACCAGCCGCGCGAGCGTCGTCTTGCCGGTGCCGGGGCCGCCGACGAACACCATGTGCAGGACCACGCCGGCGGTCTTGAGCCCGTGACGGCGACGCTGCTGGTTGACGCGCAGCAGGTCGGCGAGGCGGCGGAACTGCGCCTTCGCGTCGGCGAGCCCGATCAGCGCGTCGAGGTCGCGGAAGACGGCGTCGAAGCTGTCGTCGCGCGGCGCCTCCAGCGGCGGCGGGAGCGGTGCACGCGGCCGCTGCGGAGCGGCCGGGGCCGCGGCTTCGCGCGGGCGCTCGGCGCCGCTCCGCTCGGCGGCGATCCGCTCGGTCTCGGCGAGCGCGGCCTCGGCGCGCTCGGCGTCCTGCTCGCGGCCGGCAGCGCGCAGGCTCTCGGCCAGCGCGCGGTAGACGGCCGGCGGGGGCGAGAACGCGGGCCCGACGCCCTGCGCGAGCGCCAGCGTGCGCTCGAGCTGCGCGACGGCGTCGCCGGTCCGCCCGAGCCGCTGCAGCACGAGGCCGAGCCGCAGCTCGAGGTCGAAGCGGTCGCGCGGCGTCGCGCCGGCCGGGACGGCGAGCGCGATCGCCTGCTCGAGCGCGCTCTCCGCCGCCGCCCAGTCCGACTGCAGGAAGGCGCGGCGGCCGACCTGGGCGTTCCAGGCGAGCAGCGCATCCGGCGGATCGCCGGCGCGCGCCGCCGCGTCACGCGCCTGGCGCTCGAGCCCGGCCGCCTCGTCGTGGCGGCCGAGCTCGGTCAGCTCGCGCGCGTGGCGCAGGAAGGAGGCGGTGCGGAGGTCCACGCCGCGCGAGCATACGGCGCGATCACCCGACCGTGAACGACTCCTTCATCTCGGCCTTCGAGCTGTTGCCCGCGTAGACGTCGATCCGGCCCGGCTCGACGACGAACTTCCCGCGGTTGTCGTAGAACCCGAAGTCGCTCTTGTCGAGCGTGAACGTCACCTTCCGCGACTCGCCCGGCGCGAGCGTCACGCGCTCGAACCCGCGCAGCCGCCGAACCGGCTGCGAGAGGCTCGCGACCGGATCGTGGATGTACACCTGCACGACCTCGTCGCCCTTCTTGCTGCCCGTGTTCTTCACGCTCACCGTCGCCTTCACGCTGCCCTCGGGCGACACCTGCGACGAGCTCAGCTGCAGGTTCGAGACCTCGAACGTCGTGTAGCTCAGCCCGAACCCGAAGTTGAACAGCGGGTCGCAGCTCGGGATGTCGCGGTGCTGCGAATTCCACTTGACGTCCTTGTTGCACGGGCGCCCGGCCGGATCGTGGTTGTAGTAGATCGGCACCTGCCCGACCCGGTACGGGAACGATGCCGGCAGCTTGCCGCCGGGATTGACCTTGCCGAAGACGACGTCGGCGACCGCGTTGCCGCCCTCGACGCCGGGGAACCACGCCTCGAGGATCGCGGGCGCGTCGTCGACGATCTCCTCCAGCGCCAGCGGACGGCCGCTGAAGAGCACGACGGCGACCGGCTTGCCGGTGGCGCTGATCCGCTTGATCAGCTCCTCCTGCATGCCGGGCAGATCCAGCTTGCTGCGGGCATTCGCCTCACCGCTCATCTCGCGCGTCTCGCCGACGGCGATCACGACCTGGTCCGCCGCCCTCGCGGTCGCGACCGCGCGAGCGAACCCAGCGCTCGAGCCGCAGCCCTCCGGATCGGTGTGCGGCACCTCGGTGTTCGAGAGCGTGCAGCCCTGCGAGAACGTCGTGCGCCCGGTGTTCTGCTCGTCGATCCCGTCGAAGACCGTGACGACGTCGTTGTCGTCGCCGCGTCCCCACCATGGGCCGAGCAGGTCGTGCTGGTTCTTGCCGAGCGGGCCGATCACGGCCGTCTTCTTCGCGGGGTTGAACGGAAGCGTGCCGCCGGAGTTCTTGAGCAGCACCATCGAACGGCCCGCGGCGTCCCGGGCGGCCTTGCGCGCGTCCGGCTTGAGCATCTCGGCCTCGGTCTCCTCCGGCAGGAAGGGCGAGTACGGGTTCTCGAACAGGCCGGCGCGGAACTTCACGCGCAGGATCCTGCGCACCGCGTCATCGAGCCGGTCCATGGAGATCCGGCCGTCGGCGAGGAGCTGCTTGCCGAAGTCGGGGATCAGCGTGCTGGTCATCTCGGAATCCACGCCGGAGTTGAGCGCGAGCGCCGCGGCCTCCGGGCCGTCGGCGGCCACGCCGTGGCCACACTCGCCCGCGTCGGGGTTCTTCGGCGGGCACGCGCGCAGCTCGGCGACGGCGGTCCAGTCGCTCTCGACGAAGCCGTCGAAGTCCCACTGACCCTTGAGGATGTCGTTCATCAGGTAGCTGTTGCCGCATCCCGGCGAGCCGTTCAGCGAGTTGAACGAGCACATGAAGGTGTCGGCGCCGGCGTCGAGCGCCGCCTTGAACGGCGGCAGGTACATGTTCCACAGCCGTTGCTCGGACATGTCGGTGGTGGCGTAGTCGCGCCCGGCCTCCGGCTCCCCGTACGCGGCGAAGTGCTTCGGGCTGGCGATCAGCCTGTCGCGCGCGCTGTAGTTCGGCCCCTGCGTGCCCTTGACGCGCGCGGCGCCCATCACCGAGTTCAGGTAGGGATCCTCCCCGGCGGCCTCCGAGATGCGACCCCAGCGCGGCTCGTGCGAGACGTCGACCATCGGCGCGTAGGTCTGCTTGAGGCCGACGGCCGCGGACTCGCGGGCGCCGAACCTGGCGTCGGTGCTCGCGACGTTCGGATCGAAGCTCGCGCCGGTGCCGAGCGGGATCGGGAAGACGGTCCGGAACCCGTGGATCGTGTCGAACGCGAACAGCAGCGGGATCTTCAGACGCGTCTCCTCCACGGCGATGCGCTGCATCCGCCTGATCGTCACCGGGTCGGTGACGCTCAGGACCGAGCCGAGCCCCTTGCGGATAACGTCGTCCGTTGCCTTGAAGTCCGGCAGCAGCGACACCTGCTGCAGCTTCTCGTCGGTCGACATCTTCGCGAGCAGCTCGTTGACCCGCGTCTCGATCGCCGGGTCGGCGGGTTGGCGCGCGGGTTGCAGCGCCGCCTCATCGCTCGGCTGCGTCGCCGCGACCACGCCGCCGGCCGCCGCCGCACTGACCGCGAGCGCCGCAACCGCGATCGCAGCCCGATGCCTGAACCTGGACATATGCCTCCCCTTCCGCTGCCGACCCCTGCCGCGGCACCCGTACCCCGTATCTGAGCGGTAACACCTCCGATCCCCGCACGTGCGGCCAGCCACACTGGAACGGGCCCGTCGATGCGCTATCACCGCGGGGCAGATGGCCCCCGCGCTCCATGTCGCCGACCTCGTCAAGCGATACCCGACCGGCACCGAGGCGCTGAAGAGCGTCTCGCTGGAGATCGCCGAGGGCGAGTTCTTCGGCCTGCTGGGCCCCAACGGAGCCGGAAAATCGACGCTGATCCACTGCACGACCGGGCTCGCCCAGCCGACCGCCGGCGAGATCCGCGTGTTCGGGCATGACGCGATCCACCACTACGGCGAGGCGCGCCTGGCGGTCGGGCTCGCTCCCCAGGACCTCAACCTCGACTGGTTCCTCACGGTCGAGGAGACGCTCGACTACCACGGCGGCTACTTCGGGATGCCGCGGCGCGAGCGCAAGGAGCGCGCCGCCGAGCTGCTCGACGCCTTCTCGCTGACCTCGAAGCGCGACGAGCGGACGCGCACGCTCTCGGGCGGCATGAAGCGCAGGCTGATCCTCGCGCGGGCGCTGATGCACCGGCCGCGGCTACTGATCCTCGACGAGCCGACGGCGGGCGTCGACGTCGAGTTGCGGCTCGAGCTGTGGCAGTACGTCCAGCGGATCAACGCCGAGGGCACGACGATCCTGCTGACGACGCACTACCTCGAAGAGGCCGAGCGGCTGTGCGACCGGATCGCGTTCATCAGCGACGGCCAGATCGTCGCGCAGGGATCGAGCCGCGAGCTGGCCGACACCTACGGCGTCGAGAGCCTCGAGGACGCCTACCTCGCGCTCGTCGGCCGCAAGGAGCTCTCGCGCGCGCACATCGCGGGGGACGTGCCGTGACCGCGACGCAGGTGCGGTTCTTCACGCTCGTGCGGCGCGAGGTCACCCGCTTCCTCAAGATCAAGCGCCAGACGCTCGGCGCGCCGATGCTCGAGACCTTCCTCTACATCTCGGTCTTCGGGGCCGCGCTCGGGTCGCGCATCGACAAGCTGCACGGCGTCGACTACGTCGTCTTCATCGTGCCGGGGCTGATCATGATGGCCTGGGCGATGAACGCGTTCTCGAACAACGCCTCGTCGATCCTGCAGCAGAAGTTCCAGCGCTCGATCGACGACCAGCTCTCCTCCCCCGCCTCGCCGCTCGAGCTGCTGCTCGCGTTCTCGCTCGGGGGGTTCCTGCGCGGGATGATCGTCGCGGTGATCACGTTCACCGCCGCCGCGATCCTCGTATCGATCCCGGTCGACCACGTGCTCGTGCTGATCCCGTCGCTCTTCCTCGTCGGCTTCTTCTTCGCGCAGCTCGGCGTGCTCGTGGGCGTGCGCGCCGAGCAGTTCGACGACGTGTCCTTCTACCAGACGTTCCTGCTCACGCCGCTGATCTTCCTCGGCGGCGTGTTCTACTCCGCGGAGCTGCTGCCCGAGCCGTTCCGCACGCTGACCTACTTCGATCCGGTCTACTACATGATCGGGCTCGTGCGCTACGGGTTCCTGGGCTATTCGGACACGAGCATCGCGCTCTCGCTCTTGTTCCTGTTCGCGGCGGCCGTGATGCTGTTCACGCTCAACTACAAGCTGTTCGCGCGCGGCTACCGCCTGCGGGCGTGAGGAGACAGTCGGATGGCATACATCGCCGGTGAGGCCAGGCAGGAGCTGCTCGAGACGATCGCCGATGCGATCGGCGAGCTCGGGCTGGCCCTGGCGGCGCTCGGCGCGGCCTACGAGCAGCTCGACGAGCAGAGCGCCGACAGGCTCGAGGAGCGGCTCTTCCGCCCGGTGCAGATGGCCTACGGCCGCGCGCAGCGAACGCACGCCGGCTTCGCGGAGCGCCACGGGCTGCAGGGCAGGAGCTTCGAGCAGCCGTCGGCAGGTCTTCCCTCCCAGGGCGTGAAGGGCTTCCTCGATCGCGCTGTCCAGGCGGTCGGCGAGGCCGACAGCATCCTCGCGGAGCTGCAGGACTCGATGCGCCCGGTCGAGGTCGGCGACCCGGAGCTGCGCGCGGGCCTCGCCGAGGTGCGCGAGATCGTCGGCGGCGTGAGCGGGCAGGGGCGCGAGTTCCTGCGCACTTTCGGGCGCTGACGCGCCGCCTCAGGCGACCCCGGCGCCGATCAGCAGCTGCCAGATCTCCGCCTGGTCGACGACGTCGACGCCGAGCTTCTCCGCCTTCGCGGTCTTCGCGGCGCCGACGTCGGCGCCGCAGATCAGGATGTCGGTGTTGGCCGATACGGACGAGGCGGTTGTCGCGCCCGCGCGCTCGCAGAGCCGCTGGAAGACGGGCCGTGCGACCTTCTCGCCGCTGCGCGGATCGGCGATCGTGCCGGTGACCACGACCGTCTTGCCGGCGAGCGGCGCGCCGGACACGACCTCCGGCGGCAGGTCCTCCTCGCGGACGTCGAGGTCGACGCCGAGCTCGCGCAGGCGCGCGATCTCGGCGCGGGTGCTGTCGCGCGCGAGATGCGAGTACAGGCTCGCCGCGACCTTCGGCCCGATGTCCTCGACCTGCTGCAGGGCGTCCTCGCCCGCGTCGGCGACCTCCTCGAGGTTGCGGTACCCGGCGCGGCAGAGGCGCGTGGCGGCGGCCTCGGAGGCCATCGGGATCGCCATGCCGATCAGCGCGCGGCGCAGCCCGACCCCGCGGCTGGCGGCGATCGACTCGAGCATCCGGTCGGCCGAGATCTCCGCGATGCCGTCGAACGCGAGCAGGTCGTCGCGCCCGAGCGCGTAGAAGTCCGACGGGCGCTCGAGCAGCCCGGCCTCGCAGAGGCGCTCGATCCAGACCGGGCCGACCGCCTCGATGTCCGCGGCCGCGCGCGACGCCCAGTGGATCAGCCGCCGCACGGTCTGGGCGGGGCAGGCGACGTTCGTGCAGTACAGCTCGCGGCTGTTTCCCTGCTCGGTCAGCGGCTGGGCGCAGGAAGGGCACTCGGCGGGCGCGACGATCTCGCGCTCCGCGCCGGTGCGGCCCGCTGCGTCGAGGACGCCGGCCACGAACGGGATCACGTCGCCGGCGCGGCGCACGAGCACGGTGTCGCCGATGCGGACGTCACGCGCGCGGATCACCTCCTGGTTGGCCAGCGTCGCCCGCGTCACCGTCGTGCCGCCGACGAACACCGGCTCGAGCACTGCGACCGGGGCGACCTTGCCGATCTTGCCGACGTCCCAGATGACGTCGGCGAGCACGGTCGTCTTCTCCTCGGCGGCGTACTTGAACGCGAGCGCCCCGCGCGGGCTGTTGGACCGCGTGCCGGCCGCGGCGTAGGCGTTGCGGTCGGCGAGCCGCAGCACCGCGCCGTCGAGGTCGTAGTCGAGGTCCGCCCGCTCCGCCTCGATCGCGCCGATCACCTCCTGCGCCGCGGCCGCGTCGTCGCAGTGGCGCATGTCGGCCGCCTCGAACCCGAGCGTGCGCAGCGCCGCCTCCACGTCGGCCTGGACGCCGTCGTCGGTGTCGAGGTCGAAGGCGAAGAACCGCAGCCGGCGCTCCGCGACGACGGCCGGGTCCTTGGCGCGGATCGTCCCCGCCGCCGCGCCGCGCGGGTTGATCAGCGGCTTGTCGGGATGCGCGGCGTTGTAGGCCGCGAAGGTCGAGCGCAGCATCACGAGCTCGCCGCGGACCTCGACGCGGCCGGTGGCGTCGACGGTCTCGGGCACGCCGTCGGCGAGCGCGCGCACGAGCATCGTCACGTCATCGCCGGTCGTGCCGTCGCCGCGCGTGATCGCGCAGCGCAGGCGGCCGCCCTCGTACACGAGCGCGAGCGAGAGCCCGTCGAGCTTCGGCATCACGACGACCGGCTGGCCCGGGAAGCGGTCGAAGAAGGCGGCGACCTGCTCCGGCCTGCTCGCCTTCTCGAGCGACAGCATCGGCCGCGAGTGGCGCACCGGCGAGTGCAGCACCGCCGGCGCGCCGACGGTCTCGAGCGGGTTGGGGTCGGGCGCGAGCTTCGGGTGCGCTGCGATCAGGGCGCGCAACTCGTCCTCGAGCGCGTCGTAGTCCGCGTCGGCGACGAGCGGGTCGCCCTGGTAGTAGGCCTCGCGGAGCGCGACGATCCGGGCGGCGAGGTCCTCGATGCGCTCGCGGGGGTCCGTGCTCGTGCTCATGCCCCGTACGGTAGGTGAGATGAGCTGGACGAGCGCGTACCGTGCCCGCGGCGCGGACCTCCCGTTCGGCGATCCCGCCGCGGCCCACGGCGTTCCCTTCGAGGGCTGCTACTGGCGCATCGTCGATCCCGCGAGCGGAGCGGTCGTCGTCGCCCTGAGCGCAGTCTGCCGCGGGCCGGACGGGCCTTGGGGACTGAGCACGCTCGCCGCGCACCCCGGCGGCTTCGCGCGGACCGAGATCACGCGGACCGCTGCGGCGGACCCGCGGGCGTTCGGCGTGACTGCCGGGCGGGTGCTGCGCGGAGATTCCGCGTCGCTGTCGGTGGACATGGGCGCGGACGCGCGGCTGGACGTCTCGCTGCACGACGTCGTCGCATGGCCGCGCCGGGCGTTCGGGGCGATCGGCCTCGCGCATGCGATCCCGTGGCTGCCGCAGTACTGGCATCCGGTCGTGCTCTCGGCCCGGGTGCGTGGCCGGGTCCGCGCCGGCGACCTCGAGCTCGACCTCGACGGGGCCGTGGGCTACGCCGAGAAGAACTGGGGTCACGGCTTTCCCGGGCGCTGGTGGTGGGGCCACGCCGCGACGTTCGGCGACGATGACGTCTCGGTCTCGTTCGCGGGCGGCCGCATCCCGCTCGCCGGCGCAGAGGTCGCGCCGACGGCGGTGGTGGTCCGGCTGGGCCGCCGGGTCATCGCGCTGGCGCCGCCCCTGGACAGCACGCGCGTCACCCTGGCGCCGGGAAGCTGGCTGCTGCGAACGCGCGGGCGCGGCTACGACGTCGAGATCGCGGGCGACGCCGACGGCGGCGATCCGCACGAGCTGCTCGTCCCCGTCGCCGCCGAGGAGCGCGGCGAGCCGCGGTCGCGCCAGCATCTGGCCGGCAGCCTCGCGCTGCGGGTGCGACGCGGAGGGCGCCTGCTCTTCGACGGCCGCTCGCCGCTCGCGGGGCTCGAGCTCGGCCTTCCGCTCAGCCGGTCTCCGCACGGCGAGCGGCCAGCTTGAGCGGCTCGGCGCCGACAAGTGGCTCGAAGCGGCCGATCACGGTCCACAGCGCCTTGAGCCGCACCGACGCCTGACGGTCGACCGCCTCGACGCGCGTCTCGCTGCTCAGCTGCGCCCGCTCGTCCCCGGCGGGCGTGACCCAGTGCGCGAACAGCACGCGCACCGTGCACGGCTGATCCCAGGCCGTGAAGTCGGCGGGCCCGTCGAGCCGCGGGTAGTCGCGGTCCACGGTCCAGATCCGGCCGCACAGCCCGGAGACGAGGTGGCGCTCGCCCTCGTCGAGCACGGTGAACGGATAGCCGCGGAAGAGCTGGGCGTAGCGCCGCTTCGCGGGCGTGCCCGGGATCCGCCAGCGGACCAGGCGTCCGAGCCTCCGCGTGTCGGCGATCCGGATCTCCTGGGCGGCGCGCCAGAGCGCATCGGGCCCGGCGGCCGCGGTGCGCCGATGCTCGGTGCGGACGGTCGCGTCGGGGAGCCAGCGATCGAGATCGGGGGGCGAGGGCGACACTGCGTCGTAGAGTGCCCGACGGGTGCGGCTGCTGCAGCACAAGACCGAGGCGTACTGGTTCTACCGGGTGCTCTCGCTCGTCTACGACCGCTGGGTCAACCCGTTGTTCTGGACGCCGGCGATGCGCGCGAGCGCGCTCGTCGCGGCCGGGTTGGACGAGCGCGCGCTGCGCACGCTCGACGTCGGCGCCGGCACCGGCTTCACGACCGAGGGGATCGTCGAGCACGTCGATCCCGAGCACGTCACGATGCTCGACCAGAGCCCGCACCAGCTGGCGCGCGCGCGGGCGAAGCCGGCGCTCGAGCGCTGCGCGAAGGTGATCGGCGACGCCGAGGACCTGCCCTTCGCGGCCGACAGCTTCGATCGCTACGTGTCGGCCGGCAGCATCGAGTACTGGCCCGAGCCGCAGCGCGCGATCACCGAGGCCTACCGCGTCCTGCGCGCTGAGGGGCGGGCGGTCGTCATCGGCCCGGTACGGCCGGCCAACGCGCTGGCGCGGCGGCTCGCGGAGGCGTGGATGCTCTTCCCGACGGAGGCGCAGTACGTGGAGCTGCTCAGCCGGGCGGGCTTCGCCGACATCGAGCTGCGGACCCTGGCGCCGACCTGGTATCGCGGACAAGGCGCGTACGCGGTCGCCGTGAGCGGGCGCAAGCCGGCCGCCGGCGCCTCGCCGCTGGCGCTCCCGCCGCCGGCCGAGCCGGCGCGGGCCGGCGTCGTGCGCTCGTCGCTGCGCTTCGCCGGCGGATCGCTGGCGGGCGCGCTCTTCGTGCCGCTCGCGGCGGCGCTCGCGCTCCGCCACAGGCTGCAGGAGCGCCACGCGAGGTGACGGGCCGCGCCACGAGGCTGCAAGCGGCCGGCGGCGCCGTGCTGGCGGCCCGGGCCACGGCGTTCTGGCGCTTCACCAGGCCGCACACCGTCATCGGCACGGCCGCGAGCATCGCGGGGCTCTACGTGCTCTGCATCGACGCGCTCCCCGGCGTCGGCTTCGCGGACGGGATCGGAGACCTCGCCTGGACGCTGCTCGCCGGCTTCTGCGTCAACGTCTACATCGTCGGCGTCAACCAGCTCGAGGACGTCGAGATCGACCGCGTCAACAAGCCGTTCCTCCCGCTCGCGAGCGGCGAGCTCACGATCGCCGCGGCGCGCCGCATCGTCGCGGTCTGCGGCGTCCTCCCGGTCGTGCTCGGCCTCACCCAGGGCGCGGTCGAGACGCTCGCGGTGCTCGCCGGGCTCGCCGTCGGCACCGCGTACTCCGTGCCGCCGCTGCGGCTGAAGCGATATCCCGCGCTGGCCTCGCTGAGCATCACGGCGGTGCGGTCGCTGGTGGTGAACCTCGGCGTCGCGCTGCACTTCACGCAGTCGCTCGGCGACGGCGGCTGGTCGGTGCCGGACCCGGTGTGGGCGCTGACGCTGTTCGTGGTCCCGTTCTCGTTCGCGATCGCGATCCTCAAGGACGTCCCCGATGCCGAGGGCGACCGCCGCTTCCGCATCGCGACCTTCACGCTGCGGCTCGGCGCCGGGCGCGTCCTGCGGATCGGGCTCGCCGCCCTGAGCGTCGCCTACCTCGGGATGGCGGTCGCCGGGCCGCTCCTGCTCGACTCCGTCGCGCCGGTCGTGCTCGCCGCCACCCACTTGGCCGCGCTCGCGCTGCTCTGGGGCATGAGCGCGGCGACCGATCCGCTGGATCCCGCGTCGTTCACCACGTTCTACATGCGCGTCTGGAAGCTCTTCTTCCTCGAGTACGCGCTCGTGCCGCTCGCGGCGGTGCTGGGCTAGCGTGCGCCTCGGATTCGCCGTCAAGGTGCTCGGCGCCGGCGGGCTCCCGTCGCACGACACGCGCCGCTGGCAGTCGGGACCGGACCTCTCGGTGTCGCTCGACCGCCTCGAGGCGATCGTGTCCTACCTCGACGACAACGACATCCGCTTCTACCGGATGGCGACCAGCCTGGCGCCCTACGCCAGCCACCCCGAGCTGACGCAGTTCCGCGATCAGCCGGCGCGCTGTGCCGAGCGTCTCGCCGCGGTCGGCGCGCGCGCCCGCGAGCTGGGGATCCGCCTGACCAGCCATCCCGGTCAGTACACGGTGCTGAACTCCGAGAACCCGGAGACGCGCCGGCTCGCCGCCGCCGAGCTCGAGGTCCAGGCCGAGCTCATGGACGGCATGGGCCTGGGCGAGGAATCCGTCGTGGTGCTCCACGTCGGCGGCGCGGCCGGCGGCGTCGACGCCGGGATCGAGCGCTTCGAGCAGGGCTTCGAGCTGCTCTCCGACGCCGCCCGCGCACGCCTCGTCGTGGAGAACGACGACCGCTCGTACGGCCTGGGCGACGTGCTGCGACTCGCCGCGGCGATCGCCCGTCCGGTCGTCTGGGACACGCTGCACCACCACTGCCACGATCCGCACGGGATCCCGGACCGCGAGGCGCTCGGGCTCGCGCTCGACACGTGGCCGGACGGAGTGGCGCCGAAGATCCACTACTCGACGCCGAAGACGGCGCTCGAGGAGCGCACGCGGCGAGTGGGACGGCGCGTCGAGCGGACGATCGTCCTGCCGCAGCTGCGGGCACACGCCGACCTGATCGACCCGATCGGCTTCGAGTGGTTCCTCGAGGAGGTCGCCACGGGTCACGACTTCGACGTCATGCTCGAGGCCAAGGCGAAGGACCTCGCGCTGCTGCGGCTGCGCGAGCAGCTGCGGGCCAGCGGCGCGCGGGCCTGACGCGCGGCGCCCTCGTCAGACCTGGTCGAGCGCCCCGAAGCCGCAGTTCGGCGTGTGCAGGCTGAGGTACCGCGCCGGCTCGGACCCGGGGAACGAGAAGGCGTGC
Organism: uncultured Solirubrobacteraceae bacterium; assembly: GCA_963839615.1. Taxonomy (GTDB): domain Bacteria; phylum Actinomycetota; class Thermoleophilia; order Solirubrobacterales; family Solirubrobacteraceae; genus DASQMT01. Next base: position 22,026 of record CAWIVY010000008.1, on the reverse strand, counting down.
CGGACGCCCGGCGGCACCTGCACCCACGTGCCCGCCTGCGCCCGGATCCCGCGGTCGCCGAGCGTGAGCCCGACCTCGCCCTCGAGCACGTACAGCGACTCGACGTGGCGCTCGTGCACGTGCGGGGGCGGCGACGCGGCGCCGGGCCGGCCCCACGCCTCCGCGATGCCGAGCTCGTCGACGTCCGCGAGCACCACGTGGCCGTCGCGCTCCTCGCCGCCGCCGACGACGGCCTCCGTCGCCGGGCGGCCACCGTCCGCGGGCGGCTCCTCCTGGTCGTAGACGAGCTTGCGGCCGTCGCGCAGCGCGCGCATGTAGTCCGCGAAGCCCTGGCCGGGAGCGTGGAGGTTGAGGTAGCGGAGCTCCTCGTCGCTCGCGTTGCGGAAGCCGTGCACCACGAGCGGCGGCACGCGCGCGAGCATCCCTGCCGGCACGACCGTCCCCTCCCCCTCGGGACCCAGCCGCACGGTCAGCTCGCCGGCGAGGACGTAGAAGAGATCGGTGTGGTGGCGATGGACGTGCAGATCCGCGCCGTCGCGGTGCGGCCCGAACCGCGACCAGGTCGCGTGCACGGCCTCGTGGTCGGAGAGGAGCTCGACCCGGCGGTCGGCCGAGTCGCCGATGACCTCGCCGCCGCGGGGCGGGATGACGGTCGGCGCGAGCATGCGCGGAGTCTACGATGAGCGGCAACGCGCCAGCTTTGCGATTGGGCTCAAGTCCGCGACCAGCGCTGCCGATAAGAGCCCTAGAGCCGCCCGAGAGGCGGCTCTTGTCGTTCCCGGGACGCTTTTCCGCGGGCGCGGGATGATGGTCGGCGATGGAACCGACGATCGCGCTCCTCGGACCGCCGGGCAGCGGCAAGGGCACCCAGGCGGAGCGCCTCCGTGACCGGCTCGGGTTCGCCGCGCTCGCCACCGGCGACCTGCTGCGCGAGGCACGGGCGGCGGGCACCGATCTCGGCCGCCGGGCCGCGGAGTACATGGATCGCGGTGACCTCGTGCCGGACGAGGTGATGATCGCGATGATCCGCGACGCGATCGCGAGCCGGGACGGCGAGCCGATCGTCCTCGACGGCTTTCCGCGCACCGTGGCGCAGGCCGACGCGCTCGCCGACGCGCTCGCGGCACATGAGCGGGAGATGACGGCGGCGATCCTGATCGACGTGCCCGACGACGTGGTCGTCGAGCGGATCAGCGGCCGCCGCCAGGACCGCGACGACGACGACCCCGAGACGGTCAGGGAGCGCTTGCGCGTCTACCACTGCCAGACGGAGCCGCTCGTGAGCTACTACGGCGAGCGCGGGCTGCTGCGCCGTGTCGAAGGCGCCCAGGACGCGGACTCCGTCGAGGCCGGCGTCCGCGCCGCGATCGCCTGAAACGGGATACTCGCCTCGACATGCGCCGCCTCCCCCTCGTCGTGCTGCTCGCGCTCGTGGCGTGGCCGGAGGCCGCGGCAGCCGAGCTGAGGGTCTCCAACTCCGTCGAGATCACGCGCATGGACGGCACCGCGGTGCAGGTCGCGCAGAACCTGCGCGTGTGGTGCGGCCGCTGGGAACCGGACGTCGCGGTGCGAGCGCTGCACATCCGGGCCGGGGCACGCTCGGGCCCGTTCTGGCAGCTCAACGCCGTGGTCGCCGACGTCAAGCGCCATCCCGTCGTGCGCTTCCCCCACTCGTTCGTCTTCGACAAGCCGACCGGCGCGCAGCTCTTCGCGGTCGAACGCGAGAACGAGCTGTCCTCCTCGGAGGAGGAGGCGAGCGGCCGCATGACCTTCGGCGCGGTCCGCTGCGGCCGCCGGCTCGCCGTCCGGTTCCGCGTCGATGCGGTGCTCGGGAGCGAGTTCTTCGGCGGCGAGACGGTGACGATGCGCGGCTCTTTCCGCGCCTCGAAGTAGCGCGCGTGTTGCGTGCGAGCCTGCGGCCCGACTAGGCTGCGACGAGAGACGGGTGACCGGGCAACGCGTCGGCAGCTACGAGATCGTCCGGGTCCTCGCGCGCGGTGGCATGGCCGTGGTGTACCTGGCGCGCCAGCCTGCGCTCGATCGCGACGTCGCGCTCAAGCGCGTAGACCTCGATAGCCGCGATCCGACGATCGCGCAGCGCTTCGTGCGCGAGGCGCAGCTCGCGGGAGCGCTCGCGCACCCGAACATCGTCACGCTGTACGACTTCCTCGAAGCGGACGGCGTCCCGTACATCGCGATGGAGTACATCTCCGGCGGCTCGCTGCGTCCCTTCATCCCGTCGCTGACGCGCGCGCAGGTGTTCGGCGTGCTCGAGGGCGTGCTCGCCGGGCTCGATCACGCCGAGGGGCACGGGGTCGCGCACCGCGACCTCAAGCCCGAGAACGTGCTCGTCACCACGCGGGGCGCGGTCAAGCTCGCCGACTTCGGCATCGCGCGCGCCTACAACGCGCTCACCGGACGGCTCACGAACACCGGCATCGCGGTGGGGACGCCGACGTACATGGCGCCGGAGCAGGCGCTCAACGAGGACCTCTCCCCCTCCACCGACCTCTACGCGATCGGCGTGATGGCGTTCGAGATGCTGGCCGGCCGTCCTCCCTTCGAGGCTTCCGACACGCCCCTGGCCGTCCTCTTCGCGCACGTGAACCAGCCGGTGCCGCCGCTGACCGGCCTTGCGCCGGACGTTCCGGAGGAGCTGTGCAGGTGGGTCGAATGGCTGCTCGCGAAGGCGCCGTCCGATCGACCGCAGTCCGCCGCGGAGGCCTCGGAGGCGCTCGAGCACCTCGCCGTCGCGGAGCTCGGGCCGTTCTGGCGCCGGCAGGCGCCGATCCTGGAGCCGATCGCCCCGTCCGACACGGGCTGGACGACGTTCGCCCACGAGACGCCGGCGGCGCCCCCGGCGCCCGAGCCCGAGCCCGAGCCGCTCCCGGAGCCGGAGCCCGAGCCGGTCCCGGAGCCCGAGCCGGTCCCGGAGCCCGAGCCGACTCCGGAGCCCGACCCGGTCCCGGAACCCGAGCCGCCGCCCGCACCCGAGCCAGAGCCGGACCCGCCCGCGCCGGAGGCAACCCCTGCCGAGCCTGAGTTGCCGCCGGAGTGGTCCGCGCCGACCCTGGCGCCCCGGGAGGTGACTCCCGAGTCCGCACCGACCACCGCGCTCCCCGTCGCTGACGAGGCGACTCCCGCCGGCGGCGTCGTGCCGGCTCGCCGCGCCGGGCACGGCCGCCGCAACGTGGAACTGGCCGCCGCCGCGGTGGGCGCGATCGCGGCGATCGTGGCGCTGCTCCTGCTGCGCTCGGATGACTCCCCGAGCCCACCCCCGGCGCCAGCGCCCGCGGCCGCGCGCGCGGCCGCATACGACTTCGATGGCAACGGTCGCCAGGAGCTGGTGGTCGGCGTCCCCGATGCCGGCGCGGGCGCGATCGCCGTGCTCGAGCCCGGCCCACGGACGATCGACCCGGCCGCCGCGGGCCTGTCCGGCGAGGTCGGGCAGTTCGGCGCGAGCCTCGCGAGCGGGGACTTCGACGGTGACGGCTCGGCCGACCTCGCGATCGGCGCCCGCGACGCCGGCGCCGTCGCGGTCCTCTACGGGTCGGGCGAGGGCCTCGACCCGGACAGGGAGCAGGCGTTCGACGACGACGCCGCGCGCTACGGCTCGGCGCTCGCGGCGGGCGACCTGAACGACGACGGGCGCGACGACCTCGTGATCGGCGCGCCGGGCACGGGCGACTCGGGAGGCGAGCTTCAGATCCGATTCGGCGGGCCGGAGGGGCTCGGCGACGCCGCCCGCTCGATCGCACCGCCCGACGGCGCCGCCGCCGGCTTCGGCGCCCGCGCACGGCTCGGCGACGTGAACGCGGACGGCACCCTCGACATCGTCGAGTCGGGAGCCGCGAATCGATCCGACGAGGGGCACACGACCTTCTGCGCCGGCTCGGACAGCGGGCCAAGGTCGTGCACGGCCGTGAACTCCGACGGCGGCACCGCGCTGGCCGTCGGCGACGTCGACGGGGACGGCGCCGCGGACGTCATCCAGGGCGACACCGGCCCTGACCCCGCGGCGACCGCCGGCGAGGTGCGCGTGCTGCTCGGCGGCGGCGACGGCCCCGCGACGCAGCCGCTGGTCATCAACCAGGAGACCGCGGAGGTCCCCGGCGAGGAGCAGGACGGCGACGAGTTCGGCTCCACCGTGTCGGTCGCCCGGGTGGACAGCGACCGCTTCGGGGACATCATCGTCGGCGCGCCGGGCGACGTCATCGAGGTGCCGGGCGAGGATGAGATCGGCAGGTTCACGGTGATCCGCGGCGGTCGTGACGGCATCGCGCCCACGGGACACGATCGTTCCGGCCTGCCCGAAGCTCCCGCTGGCGCCGTCTTCGGAAAGGCGGTCAGCGTCCTCGACGTGAGCGGGGACGGCAACGAGCTGTTCGTGGCCGCCGCGCTCGCCGCCGGCGGCGTCCGCTTGGTGCCCTTCTCGCTCGGGCGCGATCCCCTGCAGCCGGGCGATCCGATCGACCTGGACCTCGAGACCGGACCCGGCGGGCCCGCGGACGTGTCGATCCGGCTCGGCCGCGACGGCGGCGGCTGAGCTCGCGCGGTCCGGCCGCGGACTTCGCAGGCACTCCGGCGATCCGGGCCGCGGCCGCGTGCGTATGGCTCTTTCCACACCCCTGGAGGAGCTCATATGCCGGTCCTACGCCTCGTCCTGCTGACAATCGGACTCTCCGTGCTGCTGGTCGGCCCGGCGCAGGCCGCGCCGGTCGGGTCGCTCAAGCAGCATCGCCTTCCCACCGCCGACAGTGCACCGAGGTACATCACGAACGGATCGGACGGGAACCTGTGGTTCACCGAGAGCTCCGAGTTCCTGCCCGCCACGATCGGGCGCATCACGCCTGGCGGCGCGGTGACCGAGTTCGGGCCGGCGTGCGAGTTCTGCATCCTCAACGACATCGTCCAGGGACCGGGCGACATCCTCTACTTCACGTCCAACGACCCGTTCCTCGGGCGCATCACGACATCCGGCGAGTTCCTCGATCCGATCCCGATGCCCGAATCGAACGTGCTCGCCGGCAACCTCGCCGTGCACGGGGACGAGATCTGGATCACGGACTTCAACGGCGACAACCTGTGGCGCTATGACATCGGCTCAGGCCAGTTCACCCAGTTCCCCGTCCCGGAGCCCGCTGACGTCGTCGTCGACGACGCGGGGATCGTGTGGTTCACGGCGAGCCTCGAGCAGGCGATCGGCCGCCTCGACCCGGCGACGGGCATCGTGACGCTGGTCCCGACGACGGGCTTCCCCCGCCAGCTCGCCATCGCCGCGGACGGCGACATCTGGTTCACGGTGCGCTTCACGCCGCAGTCCGTCGGCCGGCTGGATCCCGCGACGAACGAGGTGACGCAGTTCGCGGTGGCCGCGGGAGCCGGCCCCGAGGGCATCGCGGCGTCGCCCGACGGTTCGATCTGGTTCACCCAGACGACCAAGGGGAACATCGCCCGCATCACGGACGCAGGCGTGATCACCGAGACCAAGGCGGTCAAGGGCAGCGAGCCGTTCGGGATCACCGTCGACGCCGGCGGCGACCCGTGGTACACGATGATGTCGGCGAACAAGATCGCCGAGTTCCAGCTGCGCTAGGCGGAGAGCTCGGAAGCGAACGCGACGCGGACCGCGATCAGGGCGTCCTCGAGGCTGGCGCCCGTCCGTGCGGCGCGGTCGGCGTAGGAGTGCGCCGCCTCGATCAGCTCGGGCGCCGGCGCCGGGCGGCGCGGCGGGCCCTCCACGACCGTGCCGTGACGCCCGTGTGTCGTCACGACGCCGTCGGACTCGAGCTCGCGGTAGGCGCGGGCGACCGTCCCGCCCGCGAGCCCGAGGTCGTTGGCGAGCTGCCGGATCGAGGGCAGCCGATCGCCGGGCGCCAGGCCGCCTCCCAGCACGAGCGCCGTGACGTGCTGGCGCAGCTGCTCGTACGGCGGCACCGGCGAGCGGGAATCGACCTCGAGGATCATGTCGAGGCGGCGCCGCTGACGGCGGCCGGCCGCCGTACGCGCCAGGGGCGCTCGCCGACGTTCCGGTACGAGTAGATCGAGAGCACCAGGCAGGCGACCGCGGGAACGACCATCGTCACCTGCAGCGCGGGCACGTCGGAGGCGTGCAGGCCGAGCGCGACGCCGGAGCAGAACAGCAGCTGCAGGGCGAGGCCGGCCCCGGCCAGCGCGTGGATCGACTGCGCCCGGATCGCGTCGTCGGCAGCGACCAGCGGCGGGCTCGTGAACGGTTGCGGGCGGCGTACGAGCCAGCGCTCGATCGCCTCGAGGCCTGCGCCGGACGCCAGCACGACGACGGCACCTACGGCGGGCGCGGCGAGGCCCGGGTCCGAGACGGACTCGGGGTAGGGCACGAGGCCGATGGCGAGCGCACCGAGCCCCCCGGCAACCGCGGCCGCGCGCTGCGCGATGATCACGCGGCGCGGCAGGTAGTGCCCGAGCTCGCGTCGCACGAGGCTCGCCGTCCGCCGCGCGCCCTTTGCCGGGCGCGCGAGCGAGAGCTCGGCGCAGAGGGCGCCGACGAGGTAGCCGAGGAAGATCGTGCCGAAGCCGAGCGGGGCGTTCTCGCCGTCGGTCCCGAACCCGAGCACCTGCACCCTGCCACTCCAGGCGTACTCGATCAGCGACGGCAGCAGCGCACCCGCGATGCCGCCCCAGGTCCGCAGCACGCGCGAGTTGCGCAGGTACCTGGCGACCAGCGGTCGGTTCTCCGGCGTCAGTGCGAGGCCATGCTCGTCCGCCCAGCGCTCGACGAGCGACCCATCGGAGCGGTACGCGCGCAACAGCTGCACCGGGATCGCGACTGCGAGCACGATCGCCAGGAGAAGCGGGGCCGACATGCGCTGATTGTATCAATAGCCCGATACATTGCAACAATGTTCGAGCAAGCCCCTGCTAGCCGATGCGCTCCTCCAGCCGCACGACGACCGTGTCGCCGGCGCCCTTGCCGATCGCCTTGCGCAGGTCGGCCTTCACCGGGAGCCGGTGCGTCCCGTCTCCCTGCGCCATGAACGCGCTCTCGAACGGCGCCCCGTCGATCGTGCCGCGGACCTTGACCAGGCCCCTCGTGCCGAAGAACTCGGCGGCGCCGTCCCAGACGACGCACGTCCAAGCGCCCTTGTTCTCGCCTTTCTGGAGGCGGGCGGAGAATTCCTTCAACATGACCTAGAGACTGCCGGACGCGGCGAAACTGATCGCCCGCGCGTCGAGGCCGAGCGCGCCCGCGGCCGTGACGAGGAGCGGGTTGACCTCGATCTCCGCGAGCTCCGGATGCTCGGCGGCGACACGCGAGAGCGCGGCGACCGCGCCTGCGGCCGCGCGAACGTCGAGCGGCACGCGACCGCGCGCGCCGAGCAGCAGCGGAGCGCCGCGCAGCGCGCGCAGCAGCCGCTCGGCCGCGGCTTCGTCGATCGGGGCGAGAGCCAGCCCGACGTCGGCCAGCGTCTCCGTGTGGACGCCGCCGATGCCGACCATCACAACCGGGCCGAAGCGCGCGTCCCAACGGCAGCCCGCGATCAGCTCGATGCCCTCGTGGAGCGGCGCCATGCGCTCGACCGACATCGCCGCCGGAGCGAGCCTCCGCTCCACGACCTCGACGGCGGTACGCAGCTGCGCCTCGTCCGCGATGCCGAGCACGACGCCGCCCGCGTCGGACTTGTGCAGCGCGCCGAGCGCCTTGAGGACCACGGGATAGGAGAGCCGGGTCGCGGCCGCGACAGCGTCCGCGGTCGTCGTGGCCGTCTCCGCCGCGACGAACGGGACGCCGCCCGCAGCGAGCAGGGAGCGCACGGCCGCGTAGCCCGTGTCTGTCGCCGGCGGCGCCGGGGGCGGCAGCGGCGGGACGCCCGTCGCCGGCCGGTCGCGTGTCCCGGCAAGGCGCCCGAGCACATCGACGGCGCGCTCGATCGCGCCGTAGACGGGCACCCCGCTCGCGCCCAGCGCGGTCAGCGCCGTCCCCGTCTCGTGCATGCTGTGCACGATCAGCGGCCGCTCGCTCGCCGCCACCGCCGCGGCCATCGCCCGCGCGGCCGCCGACTCCTGCTCGGCGAGGTCGCTCGCGTACGCCGCGTAGCCGCCGAAGTAGCCGGTGAGCAGCACGGCATCGACCTCGGCGGACTCCAGGAGTGCGTCGACGATCCGGCCGAAGCAGGAGACGTCCTGCTCGCCGCCGCCGGCCAGGTCGATCGGATTCGTCACGGCCGCCGACGGCGGCAGCATCGCCCGGACGCGCGCGGCGAGCGCGTCGCTCAGCGCCGGGACGTCGAGCCCGGCGCCGTGCGCCAAGGCGGCGGCGACCCCTCCGTGTCCGCCGCCGTCGGCTACGACCGCGACGCGCCGCCCGCGCGGCCGGGGAGCGTCCAGGAGCGCCGCGGCGACGTCGACGAGCTCCTGCGGGGAGCGCACGCGCTCGATCCCGGCGGCGCGGCAGGCGGCGTCGATCGTGGCGCCGTCAGTCGCCAGCGCGCCGGTGTGCGACCGGACCGCCCGGGCGGTCGCCTCCGTGTGCTCGATCGCGAGCAGCAGCATCGGCTTGCCGGCGGCGGCCGCGTGCTCGGCCGCCGCGGCGAACGCGCGGCCGTCGCGGAAGTCCTCCGCGTAGACGGCGATCGCGCGCGTCTCGGGGTGCCCGGCTAGCGCACCGACGAGCTCGGCCGCCTCGATGTCCGCCTGGTTGCCCAGCGAGATGAAGCGCGAGAAGCCGAGGCCGACCCGGGCCGCCTTCGCGCCGATCTCGAGCGCGAGGTTGCCGCTCTGGGAGATGAAGCCGATCGCGCCGCGCGGCAGGTCCTCGGAGACCAGCTCGAGCTCGGCGCCGGCGTCGAAGACGCCGAGGCAGTTGGGTCCCAGCAGGCGCGCGCCGCCGGCCCGCGCGGTCGCGGCGAGGGCCGCGTCGAGCGCCCCGCCGGCATCGCCGTCGCGCTCGCTGCCGGAGATCGCGACGATCGCGCGCGCGCCCGCCGCGACGGCGTCCCTCACGCCCTGCTCCAGCGCCGCCGCCGGCACCGAGAGGACGGCGAGATCGATCGCCTCCGGCAGCTCCGCCAGCGCGCGGTGGGCCGGCTGGCCCAGCACCGTGCCGCCGCGGCGGTTGACGAAGTGGACGGCGCGCCGGTGCGCTCCACGCTGCGCGCGCAAGGCGATCCAGTGGCCCCACTTGACCGGGTCGTCGGACGCGCCGACGATCGCGACGGAGCGCGGGTCGAAGAGCGTCTCGAGGCCCGCGCGCTCAGCCATCGGCGGCACCTTAGTCAGTCACCGAGCAGGGTTTCGAGCTCGCGCGCGGCCTCCGCTGCCAGCGTGCCGAGCGGCTCGATCCGCTCGCGCACCCGCGCGTCGGAGCCCCAGACGCTGACCACCGCCACGGGCCGCAGCGCCGTGTCGATGGTGGCCACGGACACCCCCCAGAGCGCCGCCTCGAGCTCGCCGTGCGAGACCGCGTAGCCGCGGGCGCGCACCGCGCCGAGCTCCTCACGCAGGACCCGCTCGTCCGTGATCGTCGCGTCGGTGTAGCGCTCGAGCCCCGGGCGCAGCAGGACGTCGAGCTCCTGCGGCGGCAGCGCCGCGAGGAACGCCTTGCCGGTCGACGTCGCATGCAGGGGCACCGCGTGCCCGAGCCAGTTCGGCGCCATCACGTGCGGTGCCTGGACCTGGTCGGCGTAGACGAGCTCCAGCCGCCGCGCGACTGCGAGGTTCACGGTCTCGCCGGTCTCCTCGGCGAGCCGGCGCAGCAGCGGGTGAGCGAGCCGCACGAGCGGCTCGTGGCCCGCGGCCGCCGCGAGCCGGAGCACCGCGAAGCCGAGGCTGTAGCGGTTGCTCGCAGGGTCGCGCTCGACGAGCCCGTGATGCTCGAGCGTCGCGAGAATGCGCCACGCCGTGCTGCGGTTGAGCGCACAGCGGTCTGCGAGCGCGGGCGCGGTCTCCGGCTCCGGCGCGGAGGCGATCGCGCCGAGCAGCTCGACCGCGCGGTCGACCGACTGGATGCGGCCGGTGGCGCCGGGGTGATTGACAGGCGAAAACACCATGTTCAGACTGTGCTACCGCTGTCGCACTATACGAACGTGGTCGAGGGAGAGCAAGCATGGATTTCGCCTACAGCCCGGAGCAGCTCGAGCTACGCGCTCGCGCCGCCGCCCTGGCCGCCGACATCATGGTCCACGAGGAGGCGTGCGAGGCGGGCAACGGGCTGTCGGGCGAGGTGCTCGCCGCGATCGCCGAGCGCGTGCGCCACCATCGCCTCGGCGCGATCAACATGCCCGCCGAGTGGGGCGGCCAGGGCCTTGGCGTGCTCGACCAGGTGATCGTTCAGGAGCAGCTCGGCCACCTCACCAACGCGCTCTGGGACACGGTCTGGCGGCCGGCGAACGCGCTGCGGGCCTGCGACGACTCGCAGCGCGAGCGCTACCTGCTGCCGGGCATCCGCGGCGAGCGGCGCGACTGCGTCGCGGTCACCGAGCGCGACGCGGGCTCGGACCCGAGCGCGATCGCCAGCGTCGCCGAGCGCGTGGATGACGGCTTCCGCATCAACGGCGAGAAGTGGTTCGTCACCGTCGGCGACGTCGCCGACTACATGCTCGTGCTCGCCCTCGTGCTGCCCGAGCGCGCGCCGACGATGTTCCTGATCGACAAGGACGCGCCCGGAGTCTCCGTGCTGCGCACCCCGCGCTACATGCACACCTTCGTCTACGAGCACCCGGAGTTCGGGTTCAGCGACGTGCACGTGGGCGAGGACGCCGTGCTCGGCGGCATCGGCCAGGGCTACGAGCTCACGCGCGACTGGTTCGTCGAGGAGCGCCTGATGATCGCCGCGCGCGCGATCGGCGCCTCCGAGCGCGCGCTGCGCACCGCGAGCGCGTGGGCCGCCGAGCGCGTGCAGTTCGGCCGCCCGATCATCGAGCACCAGCTGATCGGCGCGATGGTCGCCGACAGCGTGGTCGACATCGCGACGAACCGGGCGCTCGTGCACCAGGTCGCGTGGGAGGCGGATCGCGGGCTCGACCGCAAGCAGCTGCACGCCAAGGCCGCGGTCGTCAAGCTCGCCGCCTCCGAGGCCGCCGGCCGCGTGGTCGACCGCTCGGTGCAGATCCTCGGCGGCCGCGGCTACATGCGCGAGAACCCCTGCGAGCGGCTCTACCGCGACATCCGGGTCGACCGGATCTGGGAGGGCACGTCGGAGATCCAGCGCCTGATCGTCGCCAACGACGTGACCAAGCGCGGGCTCGACGGCGTGCTCGCGTTCGGCTAGTGCAGTGGCTTGCCGCCGGTGGCGCCGATCACCTCGCCGCTGATGTAGCGCGAGTCGTCGGTTGCGAGGAACACGTACAGCGGCGCCAGCTCGCCGGGCTGGCCGGGACGGCCGAGCGGCGTGTCGGCGCCGAACTCGGCGTTCTTGTCGGCCGGGAAGCTCATGATCACCAGCGGCGTCCAGATCGGCCCCGGGGCAACCGCGTTGACGCGGATCCCGCGCTCGGCGACCTCTTGGGCGAGGCCCTTCGTGAACGTGCTGATCGCGCCCTTGGTGGCCGCGTAGTGCAGTAGCTGCGGGCTCGGCTGCGCGGCCTGGATCGACGTCGTGTTGATGATCGTCGAGCCGGCCGGCATGCGCGGGACGGCGGCCTGGCAGAGGTGGAACATCGCGATGATGTTCGTGCGGAAGACGAAGTCGATCTCCTCGGGCGGGATCTCCAGGAACGAGTCGTAGGACATCTGGAAGGCCGCGTTGTTGACCAGCACGTCGAGCCGGCCGAAGGCGTCGAACGCGCTTTCGACGAGCCCGCGGCAGTGCTCGCGCTCGCCGACGTCGCCGGGCACGGTCTCGCAGCGGCGGCCCGCCTCCTCGACCAGTCGCCTCGTCTCGGCGGCGTCGTCGTGCTCGTTCCAGTAGGAGCACACGATGTCGGCGCCCTCGCGCGCGAACGCGAGCGCCACCGCGCGGCCGATGCCCGAGTCGGCGCCGGTGATCAGCGCGGCCTTGCCCTCGAGCCGGCCGTGGCCGACGTAGGTCTCCTCGCCGTGATCGGCGTGGGGCTGCATGTCGGCCTCGCGTCCGGGCGGCTCCTGCTCCTGCTCGGGGAAGGGCGGTTCGGGCTCGGCCTGTCTCGGGTCCTGATGCTGGGTCATGCCGCGGGGCTACCCGAACCGCGCGCGGGCTATGACGGCCCGGCCGCGCGTGCGCGCTCGACGGCGAGCTCGACCCCCTGCGTCCAGACGGGTCCGTGGCCGGGCAGCAGGGTCTGCGCGCGCGTCGCCGCGAGCGCCTCGAGCGAGGACAGCGCCCGGGCGCTGTCGGCGGTCGCCGCTCCGGCGACGATCTGGGGGCCCGTCCTCGCCGTGTAGGGGTTCAGCGTCACGATCGCGTCGCCGGCGATCACGGTCCCGCGATCGCGGAACGCGAGCGAGCAGTGACCGTCCGTGTGCCCCGGGGTGAAGACGATCTCCGGGCACCCCGGCACGTCGAGCCGCACGCCCGGTGCGTAGGTCCGGACCTCCTCCAGGCCCTTGACCCGGAGCGCTCCGGCGGCCCCCATGGCGGCGAAGATCCGCGCGAAGCCGGGATGGCGGACGAGGTAGGGCAGGCGGCTGCGCTCGTGGTCGTAGGACCAGGGACGCGCGACGACGGGCGTCTCGAGCTCGTGTGCCCAGACGGGCACGCCGAGCTGCTCGTGCGCGCGCCTGGCGAAGCCCATGTGATCGAAATGCGCGTGCGTGAGCACGACCGCCTCGATGTCACCGAGCGATCGCCCGAGCTCCGCGAGCGCCAGCTCCAGCGAGCGCCACGAGGACGGGTGCCCGGTGTCGACCACGGTCAGCCTGCCCGCTTCCTCGACGAGGAACCAGTTCACGTAGGCGTCGTCGACCATGTGGATCCCCTCGGCGACGGCCTTGTGCAGCATCCGCCCGCCCTACCCGCTCGCCGCACGGCCACACGGCCACACGCCCGCGGCGGCAAGCGCTCTGACCCGGCGCCTACTTCAGGCGCTTCCTGATGAAGCGGGTGGCGTCCTTCGCGCCCGAGTCGACCACGCCGCCGTGGCTGACGCCGGGGTATGTCGTGTAGCTCACCTTCACGCCAGTCTGCTCGTAGGCGTCGACGAGCTGGTCGGTGAACGCCTTGAACACGGTCCCGTCCGCCTCGCCCTGCTCGATGCGGACCGGCTTCTGGATCGCCAGGTGCTCGGGGTCGCTCCGTCCGACGGCGGCCAGCAGCGGGTTGAGATCGGCGTCGGACCGCAGGATCTGGTTGAGCGGCAGCCCGCCGAACGAGGAGCCCTCCGACAGCGCGTCGTAGCAGGTGGTCTCGGTCTGCGGGTACAGCGCGGCCGCCTGAGCGGTGAGGAGCCCGGCGACACCCAGGCTCGGGTCCGACAGGTCCAGCGCGCGCAGGCCGAGGCCGACGATCGCCCCGAGGCCGCCGCCGGGCGTGTCGATGGCGAGCGTCGCCTTGAACTGGTCCGACAGGTGCGAGGCCGGCGCGAACGCGACGGTGCCGCGAAGCCGCAGCTCGGGCGTCCACGCCGGGGCCAGCGCGGCCGCGAACAGCGCGGCGTGGCCGCCCTGGGAGTGGCCCGCGATGATGACCCGCTTCGAGAGCTTGCCGGGCGCGAACGCGCGCGCCGCGCGCGCCGCGTCGAGCACGCTGCGGCCCTCGGAGACGCCGAGCAGGTAGTGATGCACGCCGGGCGTGCCGAGCCCCTCGTAGTCCGTCCGGGCTACGGCGTACCCGGCCTTCAGCCAGCGCCGCAGCAGCGGGTACGCGTAGCTCGTGAGGTCGTCGGCGTCATAGCCGCGGCTCGGTGCGCAACCATCGGCCGCGCCGGTGGTGCCGTGGGCGTAGGTGATCAGCGGCCAGCCGCGCTTCGGCGCCTTCCCCTTGGGCAGCGCGAGCGAGCCGGAGACGACGATGTCGTCACCGTCCACGCCGGTCGATCGATAGAGGAGCAACTCGTTGCGCGAGGCGCCCTTGAGGGCATCGGGTCCCGTGTGCTTGCGCGCCCACACGAGCGAACCGTGCTTGCCCGTCGATTGCGCCGGCGGCGTGTAGAAGGCCGCGCCTTTCGGCCCAGGCTTGACCTTGGCGGCGGCCGGCGCCGCGAGAACGGCGGCAGCGAGGAACAGGACGAGGGCGATGCAGGGTCTGCGCATGCGGCACACGCTACCTGCGCCCAGGGCGGCGGCACACTCGGCTTTCCGGCCACCGCGACCGGACGGACAGGTTGTTCGCAGCCGCGGCAGGTCAAGGTCGGCGCCGATCCTGACGACAGATGGATCAAGAATGCACACGTCAGAGCCCCCCATCGCCGACGATCGGTCCTTCCAGGTGACGGAGGAGCTGCTCGAGCCCTCCGTCCTCGTGCTGACCGTCTTCGGCGAGCTCGACATCGCGACGGCGCCGGAGCTGCGCACCCGCCTGACGACCGCGCTCGAGCAGGGCGTCACCCGGCTCGTCGTCGACCTGCGCTCGCTGTCGTTCCTGGACTCGGTCGCGGTCGCGACGCTCCTCCAGACCAGGTCGCGGCTCGGTGACGAGGGACGGATGGGCGTCGTGGTCGATCCCGACTCCTACATCCGGCTCATCCTCGAGGTCGCCGGCATGCCGCGCTGCCTCGACATCGTCGAGACACGCGAGCAGGCCGTCACGCTCGTAACGAGCTGACGCGGCGCTCGCGGCCCAGGTTTCCGTCGCAGCCCTAAAGACGGCGCGCGACGCGCCGATCACGCGGTTATGCCGCGCGGTGTCAACACCGGGTCGAGTCGACCCATCGAGAGCTCCCTCGACGCCGCCCACCTGCTGCAGACGTTCCTGGACAACACGCCGGATCACGTCTACTTCAAGGACCTCGAGGGCCGGTTCACCCAGCTCAGCCATTCGCTCGCTCTCTGGCTGGGATTCGAGGACATCACCGCGGCGATCGGCTCGGCCGACGCCGATGTTTTCGCCGCCGAGCACGCCGGCCCGGCTCGCAGGCAGGAGCTCGAGGTCATGCGCACGGGAGAGTCGATCGTCGGGGTCGAGGAGAAGGAGATCTGGCTGGACGGCCACATCTCGTGGGTGTCGACGACGAAGGTGGCGCTGTACGACCGCGAGGAGCGAGTCGTGGGCATCTTCGGCACGTCGCGCGACATCACGCCGCGCAAGCTGTTGGAGGCACGGGAGCAGGAGCAGGCTGAAGCGCTCGCCACGCTCGCCGGCGAGCTCGAGCAGCTCTCCCTGCGCGACGAGCTCACCGCTCTCTTCAACCGCCGCGGCTTCGAGCAGTTGGGCGACGCCGCCATCGGAGCCGCGCGCCAGGGCGAGACCGAGATCTGCGTGCTCTTCATGGACCTGGACGGGCTCAAGGCGATCAACGATCGCTTCGGCCACGCCGCGGGCGACCAGGCGCTGATCCACGTGGCGAAGACGCTGCGCGCCGCCGTGCGCTCGACCGACGTCGTCGGGCGGATCGGGGGCGACGAGTTCGCGGCGGTGGTCGCCGGTCTGTCGTCGACGGCGGTCGACAAGCTCTGCGACCGCGTCCGCACCGAGACCGTGGCGGACGAGGCTTCGCCGCACCCCATCTCGGTGAGCATCGGAGTCGCCATGGCTGCGGCCGGAAGCCGCGAGAGCCTGAGCGAGCTGCTCGTGGCGGCCGATCGCGCGATGTACGACGGGCGCCACCGCCGGCGCAAGGTCCACGTCCGCTGATCTGAGCTCGCGGGCTCGCCGGGGCTAGCCCTCCTGCCAGGCCCCGCCGCCGAAGATCGTCCTCATCGGGGTCTGCCAGAGCGCCTGCAGTGACGGCGTCGACGGGCCCTTCGTCGCGCCTCCGAGCGGGAGCGCCTTGTAGCCGGTCTCGAGCCGCATCCGGCTGTAGGTCGCCCAGCGACCGGGGAAGCCCATCGGCGGCGTCTCGGCGGTGACCAGCCGGAGGTCCGTCGGGGCGGGCTCCCAGGTCGTGTGGTCGTCGGTCCGGTCGCGGATGTTCGCCGCGTAGCTGGCCAGCGCGAGGCGGTCGCGCGCGATGCCCGAGCACTCGGCGAAGTTGGGGACGCGGCGCTCCTCGGCGACTCGGTAGTTGGCCTGCGACCCGTACGCGACGGCAACCAGGGGACGCAGCCGGTCGGGATCCGACTTCGCGACCCGGACCCGCGACCAGTCCGCGAAGCTGCCGCCGCAGTGCGCCGAGTACGCCACCCAGAGTGGCTCGTCGCGCGACAGCCCGATCGTCACGGCCTCCCAGTCGGCCGGATGGATCTGCTCGAGCTCGCCGATCGCGACCGGGGCCACCCACTCGTTGTAGGGGTAGAAGTACCAGTACTCGAGCAGGATCGTGGTTTCCTCGGCGTATCGCCCCCGCGCGCGGCCGAACGGGTCGGGCGAGCCGTCGGCGCACCGCTTCCGTGGATCGCAACCCTCCCACTGCTCGCGCCGTGCGACCCGGACGTACACCGCCTTGTCGTCGGCGAGCGCCTCCGCGCAGCGGGCCTCGTCCGGCTGCTCCGGGCAGGCCTGCCGCAACACGTAGCAGGGGCGCTGCACGACGCCGGGACATTCCGTCTCGAGGTCGTCGACCGTCGCGACCCCGCCCGGGCGGCCCTCCCAGTCGGAGACCGTCGCGTCGCGCACGTAGTCGTCGACGGCGATCGGCGTCCAGCGCTGGTCCTCGGTGAAGAGCAGGACCGGGGAGAACGTCTCGGCCAGGGCCTGGTCGTCCATGCTGCCCGGCGGAGTAGCAGGCTGCCCCGCCCGCGGCGCAGCGGAGGCCTGCTCCTCGCTCCCGCCCTCGGCCGCCGCGGCGTAGACGGCGACCAGCAGCAGCGCCGAGGAGAGCAGCGCGAGCCCGAGCCCGGCGAGCCCTGCTCGATCGGTGAGCCAGCGGGCCACGACCGGGGTCTCGAGCAGCGCGGCGGCACGGATCCGCAACGGGAGCTCGCCGCCGGGCCCGAGCTGCAGCTCCCCGGCGCCGCGCGACAGCAGCGCGCTCGCGATCTCCGCAACCGAGGTCAGCACGAGCAGCCCGCCCGCGACGACGGCGAGCGTGCGGGCATCGACGTGATCGAGCAGCGCGCCGCCGTGGATCAGCCCGACGTCGACGGCCAGCCGCACAAGCAGAAGGATCAGCGCGAGCGCGACCAGCGCTCGGAAGGCGGTCCGCGCGTAGCCGAAGATCCGCAGCAGCGCCGCCGCGGCGAGACAGGCCGCCGCGACCACGAACAGGCGCCGAGCCGTCTCCTGGCTGTCGCTCAGGAGGTCGATCAGGGAGCTGGCGAGATAGGCGAGGCCGGCGGCGGCGATCAGGGCGGGCAGCACGACCTGGGCGGCCGCCCGCGCGGGCGAGCGCCAGCGCTGGCGCGGCGCGAGGATCTCGGCGATCCGGTCCCAGTCCGGACGGATCAGCCAGAACCAGGCGGCGAGCAGCGTGGCCAGCCCGACGGCGAACTGAAGTCCCGCCGGCGACTTCACGACGCCCGCCGCGACGAACACGAAGAGCGGCAGCAGCAGCGGCATCGCGGCCCGCGCGAGCGCGCCCACCGGCCGGAGCCCGGCGCGCGCCGCGGGGATCCCCGCGGCGACGAGCAGCCCGACGCCGGCGCCGAGCACGATGAACGCCCACGACGCGGCCACGAGGGCGACTACGAACAGGAGCGCGAGCAACCCGAAGGCGATGCCGGCGCGTCCGAGCGCGGGGATCCGTTCGCCGCCCGGAAGCCCGCGGATGGTCTCGCTGGCCCTGCCCGCGCCGAGCGCGGGCAGGTCGTCCGGGCGCTCCTCGTGTCTCACAGGAGCGATAGATCTCAGGTAGCTCCTGCTCGCGCAACCCTCGCACGTATTTCTGCCCTGACGTCGCGCCTCTATCCAGGCATGACCTACCTCATCGTCGGAATCGACCGGCCCACATTCGCCCCCTGGCACCGGAACGTCCTGGCAGGCGACATCACGACCGCTACGCGGATCGCCTCCGCGCGAGCCGCGACGGAGGGAGTCCAGCTCGTCGTCGCCGCCGTGATCGGGCCCAACTCGAGCGTGCTCGCCGACCGCGAGGCCACGCCCGTGGCGATGTCGCGGGCCGCCTGAGGCCCGCGTCTTGTATGACATAGCGCATGCTCGTCGAGATCGCCCAGGCGCTCGGCCCGGTCGAGCAGGACTACCTCCTCGAGGCGCGCCAGATGCAGGCGCTGTCGTTCGCCGTGCACATCCCGCTCGTCTGCTTCGGCGTCGCGTTCCCGGCGTTCGTGCTGGGGATGGAGTGGCTCGGCCGCCGCCGCGGGGACGCGCTCCTGGTCGCGCTGGCCCGCCGCTGGTCGAAGGCGATGGTCGCGCTGTTCGCGATCGGGGTCGTCACAGGGACGATCCTGTCGTTCGAGCTCGGGCTGTTGTGGCCGGAGTTCATGGCGACATACGGCGACGTGTTCGGGCTGGCGTTCGCGCTCGAGGGATTCTCGTTCTTCGTCGAGGCGATCTTCATCGCGATCTACGTCTATGGCTGGGACCGGCTGTCGGCGCGCGCGCACATGCTCGCCGGCATCCCGGTGGTGATCGCCGGCTTCAGCGGGTCGCTGATGGTGATCAGCGTCAACGGCTGGATGAACCACCCGTCGGGCTTCCGGCTGGAGAACGGGCGCGCGGTCGACGTCGAGCCGTTCAAGGCGCTGTTCGGCAACTCCTACTTCTGGCACGAGCTGGTGCACATGTACCTGGCGGCGTTCCTGGTCGCCGGCTTCGTCACCGCGAGCATCTACGCCGCCGCCCGGCTGCGCGGACGGAGCGACCGCTACGTCCGCGTGGCGATGGCGGTGCCGCTGGTGGTCGCGGCGATCACGGCTCCCGCGCAGGTCGTCGTCGGCGACTGGGCGGCGCGCGAGGTCGCCGCGAACCAGCCGACGAAGCTCGCGGCGTTCGAGGGCCTCGGCGAGACCCAGGCGGGCGCGCCGCTCCGCATCGGCGGCTGGTACGACGAGGAGCGCGGCGACGTGCGCGGCGGCATCGCCGTCCCCAAGCTGCTGTCGCTGCTCGCGTTCCATGACCCGGACGCGACGGTGCGCGGGCTCGACGAGGTCGCGCCCGACGACCGTCCGCCCGTGAACGTGGTGCGGCTCGCATTCGCGACGATGGTCGGCATCGGCATCTTGATGGCGTGCTTCGGAGTCGCGCTGCTGGTCGTCTGGTGGCGGCGCCGCGCGCTGCCCGACGGACGCTGGTTCCTGCGGACGGTGGTCGCGCTCGGACCGCTGTCGGTGGTCGCGCTGATCGCCGGCTGGGTGACGACCGAGGTCGGCCGCCAGCCGTGGGTCGTCTACGGCCGCATGCGTACCGAGGAGGCCGTCACCGGCGCCGGCGGCATCCCGCTCGGCTATGCCGCACTGGTGATCATCTACGCGGCGCTCGTCGCGGCCACCGTCTGGCTGCTGCGACGGCTCGCGCGCACGCCGCTCGTGCTGGAGGCGGACGATGGGGCTCGCTGAGCTGCCGCTGCTGCTCGCGCTCGTCGGCCTTGCCGCGTACGTCGTGCTCGGCGGCGCCGACTTCGGCGCGGGGCTCTGGTACATGCTGCTGCCGGGCGAGCGACGGCGGCCGCTGCGCGATCACACCTACCACGCCATGGGTCCGGTGTGGGAGGCGAACCACGTCTGGCTGATCTTCGTCCTCGTCGTCGTGTGGACCGCGTATCCGCGCGCGTTCGGCGCGATCTTCTCGACGTTGTACGTGCCGCTGTTCGCGGCCGCGCTGGGGATCATCCTGCGCGGCGCGTGCTACGCCGTGCGCGGCTCGGTGTCCGGGCCGCGCGAGGAGCGGGTCCTCGGCGCGATCTTCGGCGCCTCGTCGGTGTTGACGCCGTTCGCGCTCGGCGCGGCGATCGGCGGGATCGCGTCCGGGCGGGTTCCGCTCGGGAATGCGGCGGGCGACGCGATCGACTCGTGGCTGAACCCGACCTCGATGCTGATCGGGGTGCTGGCCGTCGCCACCAGCAGCTACCTGGCCGCGGTCTGGCTGACCGCCGACGCCGCTCGCGCCGGCCACGACGACCTCGTCGAAGCGTTCCGCAAGCGCGCGCTCGCCACGGGGGCCGTCGCGGGTGCGATCTCACTTGCCGGGCTGTTCGTGCTCCGCTCGGACGCCGAGCGCGTCTACGACGGCCTCACGGCGGGCGGCGGGCTCGCGGCGGTACTCGCATCCGCTGCCGCAGGGGTCGCGACGATGGTCTTCGTCGCCCGCCGCAGGCTCGAGCCGGCGCGCTGGTCGGCCGCGGTCGCGGTCGGCGCGATCGTCGCGGGCTGGGCGCTGGCGCAGCAACCGCTGCTGCTGCCCGGGCTGACCGTCGAGCAGGCCGCCGCGAGCGACGGAACGATGGTCGCGCTGCTCGTGTCGCTGGCGATCGGGGCCGTGATCCTGATCCCGTCGCTCGCGCTGCTGTTCGGGCTCGTGCTGCGCGGGCGCTTCGACGAGCCGCCGGCCGAGCCCGGCTCGCTCGAGCGCATCGCCGGGCACGAGCCCGGGCGCCGGGCGGGCGTCGTGGCTGCCGCGGGAGCGACGCTCGGCGTGCCGCTCATGCTCTTCTCGGATCGCGGCGCCGGGCTCGCGCTCGGCGTCGTGCTGCTGCTGCTCGCGGTCGCTGCCGCGGCGTTCCACGTCGTGCCCCAGGTGGCTCGCGACGAGATCGACGGCGGGCGATGACGGAGGCCTCAGAAGTCGACCCGCATCACGACCCTGGCCGTGCGTGCCGAAGACCGCCTGCAGGTCGTCCCAGCTCGCCTCGTTGGCGGGCACGACGGAGATCGCCGGTTCCCCGTCCTCGCGCCAGCTAGGCGTGGTCGCCGCTGATCGGGTCTCCGAGGACGATCCCGTCGGGGGTGATGTCGAACTCGCGGATCTCGGGGTCGTGAGCGCTCGCGCGTGACTTGAGGATCGTGACCGTGCGCAGGAGGCGTGATTCGGCGCGCAGGTACTGGAGCAGCACCACGTTGTCGGAGAGGTGCGAGATGCCGTACTCGGCGAGCCGGCCGACGTGGAACAGGTCGGGGATCTCGCTGGTCATGATCGGGCTGATGCCGGCGCGTGAGAGGCGTTGCGTGAGCGAGTAGACGAACTCGCGGAAGCGCACGGGATCGGGGGTTGCGTACTGCAGGTCGCTGAGGCTGTCGATCATCACGCGCGTGGCGCCGGTGGTCTCGATGAGCTCCAGCAGCTCGTAGACCCATTCGTCGATGTAGACGTCGTTGGGTGAGCGGTGCATCACGGCCACCCGCTCGTCCTCCAGCGACCAGCCGAAGCCGCGGGCGATCCGCTGGAGCTGGATCGGGTTCTCCTGCAGCGTCGCGATCACGCCGGGCTCGCCATTCGCGGCGCCGCTGAAGATGAAGTGGAGTCCCATCAGGGTCTTGCCGGCACCGGACGGCCCGGCCACCAGCGTGGAGCTCCCGGGCGTGTACCCCTCGGCGAGCATCCGGTCGAGCGGCGCGATGCCCGACGAGATCCGGGTTTCGCTCAGCCGGTAGCCATCGTCGCGGATGGGATCGGAGAGGCGGGGGAAGACGGTGATGCCGTTCTCGGAGAGGCGATACGCGTGCCGTCCCGAGCGGAAGTCGCTTCCGCGCAGCTTCGTCACCTGGATCAGTCGTAACGTGCGTTCGCTCGCACGCTCTGTCGCGAGCGAGATGATCCCGTCGGCGACGGCGAACTCCGGCGCCGATCGCGTCTCGTCTTCGCTGTATTCGCCGATCCAGAAGCTGGTGGCGGGGAAGGCGGTGAGCAGCGCGGCCAGCTCGTGCAGGAACGTACGGAATGCTCGTGCGTCGTCCGCGAACGCGGCCAGCGCCTTGAAGCTGTCGATCGCGATGATCCCGGGCCGGCGCTCCTTGATCAGTGCGGCGATCCGCTCGGTGACCGCGTCGAGTCCGTTCTCGCCGGCCACCACCGGGCCGAGATCCTCGTAGAACACCGATCTGTCGATCGCATCGCGATCGAAGAAGCTGAGCGTCTGGGCGTAGCGGAGGATCTTCTCGAAAGGCTCGGAGACCGTCGACAGGTAGATCGCGGGTCGCGCCTCG